>JAFDKH010000185.1 GCA_019307065.1 Deltaproteobacteria bacterium | reverse complement strand
GAGTTCGAGAAGGCGGGATTCACACGACACGAGTTCTACGGCAATGTGGCAGGGGCGCCATTTGATGAGTCTGCTTCTGAATTTGCCATCGTGGGAAGGCGAGAATGACCATCACAGAACAAGGAGCTGAAGGCGACGCGGTAAACCGCGCGCCTTAGCTCAGCCGTTATGCCACGGAGGTGAACCATGTCCCGACTTCCTGAGCACATCGTCAGGTTCAAGTGCATGGAACCGTACAAAGGGCCGCACTATCGAGACCCTGACCACAAACGGGTGCTAATCGTTGGTGAGAGTCACTACCTTCCTGCATCGGCAACAATCCATGAAGACCCTGAGGATTGGTACGCATCGGACCAATCGGCCTTAACGGACGATGAGAGAGACTGGGTATCCACAGGCCCCATTATCGCTAGCTCGATGAAAGAACGATTCCGCTTTCCAGGTCATTCAATATACAAGAACGTTGCACAGGTACTGAATATGAACGGGCTCGGCCTTGAGAACAATGATTTCGCAATCGAGCATCTCGCCTTCTATAACTACTTCCAGCGCCCTGCTCATAAGGGTCAGAGTCTTGATATCAGCGATACGGATATACGTGTAGCAGAAGAGGTGCTCGATTGGGTCGTCAGTACATTGGATCCGGATTTGGTGGCAGTTGTATCGTCAAAGGCCAACGGGTATGCCAAGCGGCATCTCAAGAACCTCGGGGTTCCGTTCGAATCAACGCCGCATCCAACGTGTTCGTGGTGGAACAGGCCAATGAAGAAGCGCGAAGGACGTTCTGGTCGCGAGCTTTTGTCGCGATTCTTGGTCAAACACAGATGGCATAACAATTGCGTGCACTCTATCGCACGTTACTCGTGCGAAGGGTGACGCTGATAGTTATGCGCAGAGAAAATGTAGTAACGGTTATTAATGGCAAACAATAATGGCAAGGGAAAATTGCTGTAATCCTGGATATGGTATGTTGCGTGCAGCATCAGAAGCGCGGGAGACGGACGAAGCCTTGCGAGAGATTCTGGGGAAACTTGGAGTGTGACCATGAGGCGAAAGCAAATCTTCATCAGCAGTGTCCAACGTGAGTTTGCCCACGCACGGGACAAGCTGGCTTCTTTAATCAACAACGATCCCTACTGGAGCCAGTTCTTCTATGCCTTCATCTTTGAGAACCTCCCGGCCAGCCGGCGGAGCCCATCAGACATCTATCTGGGGGAAATCGACAAGTGTGCCATCTATCTGGGCATCTTTGGACTTCACTACGGAAGGCTAAACGAAAACGGGATTTCGGCCACGGAACAGGAGTTTGACTGCGCCATCGAGATAGGCCGTGATCCTCTGATTTTCGTCAAGAACCTGACTCCGAAAGCGCGCCGCGCGAAACGCATGCAAGCACTCATTCGGAAAGCCAGCGCCCATACCTACACCACTTTCCGCAACACGGACCACCTCTGTAGCGAGGTCCAGAGAAGCTTGCTCTACTGGCAACAGGACCAGAACCGGAGGACCGCACCATGAAAGATTCCTTCTATCTAACACCGGCAAAAGGGGGAAAGTTGTCCGATATCGCTCCGGACCGCATCGATTGGTTTGTCGCTGAAGCCTCCGCGAAGCGGAAGTTCTCCTTCGAAACGACGCCGACGCCGAAGAATGTGCTGACCGAGCTGGGTCTGCTCGACAATAACCGACTTTTTCACGCAGCCCTGATGCTTTTCGGCAAGAAGCCTCAGCGCTTCTGTCCGGCGGCTGTTGTGAAGTGCTCGCATTATCACGGCACCGCGGTGACGCGCCCGATCCCGAGCCAACAGGTCCTAGGAAATACCCTCTTCGGGCAAGCCGACGCCGCGGCTGATTTCGTGCTCTCCCGTTTAGATCGCACCATCGGGGACCGAGAAGAGACCACGGTCGCCGAGGAGAAACTCGAAATCCCCAAAGAGGCGATTCGCGAGATTATCGTCAATGCCGTCGTCCACCGAGACTACGATTCCAATGCCTCCGTGCAGATCGATGTCTTTGCGGACCGGGTGGAGATCATGAATCCCGGTGGGCTTCCCGACGAACTCACCGTCGACGACCTAGTCAAGGAGCACCTCTCGGTTCCGGTGAATCCATTCCTCGCCCGACCCTTCTATCTGGCCGGCTACATCAACCAGCTCGGCTACGGCACCCGGAACGTCGTCAAGTGGTGCCGGAAAGCCGGTCTTCCCGACCCTAAGTTCGATCCGGCAGATAACCGTTTCCGGGTCACCATTTGGCGCAACTGGCTCACCGATGATCGCATGAAGGGACTGAATCTGAATGAGAGGCAGGTCAAAGCCGTTCAGTTTCTCAAATCGGACCTCCGCATCACGAATACCGAATACCAGAAGCTGACCAGTGTGTCGCGCGCGACAGCCAAGCGGGATCTCGATGAAATGGTGAAGCTGGGACTTCTCAAGCTCGAAGGGGCCGGCCGATCCGCCCACTACCGACTCACCGGTAATCGGCTCAAAAATGGCTCAAACGGCTCACCTAAACGTAAAACCGGAAATGGCTCATAAACGGCTCAAATGGCTCACTCACCCGGCATCAGGCGGAGGAAGGGAACAATGACAACAAGCACCACCAGCACTACGACCACGATCAACTTGACGATGATGATCACCATGGTGACAGTCATGACGGACAAGGTCTTGCGGCGCGCGTATTTAGGGGCATATGAAAAATACGAAGACGAACTGAAAAGACAGCGCATAACAAGCCGCTACAGCGGACACGCTAACGCGTGCCGCTGAGCTTGGACGTTAGCGAGAACTCGTCCCTGAGAGCTTGACAACCATACCACTCAAATGTATACTCAATGTATATACAGTGGAGGCACAAATATGGAAACTACCGTTCAGAAATGGGGCAATAGTCTGGGTCTACGCATCCCGAAGGCCGTTGCAGAGGAAATCCAACTGAAAGCTGGTATTGCTGTACGTGTGTCTGTCAGAGGCGACGAGATTATCATCCGCCCACTGCGGCGTGCGAAATTCAAGTTGAGCAGCCTTTTGCGAAAGGTAAGCAAGAAGAACCTTCACGGCGAGGTTTCAACTGGTGAACCCATCGGCCAGGAGGCCTGGTAGTGGCGAGGCGATACGTTCCCAGCCGGGGTGACATCGTTTGGCTGGAGTTTACCCCTCAGGCCGGGCATGAGCAGTCAGGTTTGAGACCGGCGCTTGTGGTTTCTCCGAAGGCGTACAACGGCAAGGTTGGTCTCGCGCTCTTTTGCCCCATAACCTCACATGTCAAAGGCTATCCATTTGAGGTATTACTCCCTCCCGAACTAAAGGCCCAAGGTGCGATTCTTGCCGATCAGGTGAAGAGCCTTGATTGGCATTCTCGCAAGGCCAGGCTGTTCTGCCTCGCTTCAGCCGAGGTCATAGAAGAAGTTATGGCTAAGATCGCTGTCCTTCTCGAAGGCGAGTAGTTTTCTCGCTAACTGCGACAAACAGATAACTGAACCGGGAATGTTCTGTTCGGACATAAAAGGTTCAAGTGGCACAAGACGGCGGGGCGCCCCAGGACTGTCCGTCTCCTGAATGGGTAAAAGGCGAGATGCTTCGCAAGCGTTCGATGACCGGCGGCATCTTCTCGATCACGTAGTCTATCTCCTGCTCGGTATTATAGCGACTCAAGCTGAAACGAATTGATCCGTGGGCCAGAGTGAAAGGTATTCCCATGGCACGCAGGACGTGCGAGGGTTCGAGGGCCCCGGATGTACAGGCCGACCCTGAAGAAGCGGCAATTCCCAAGCTGTCGAGCAGCAGCAACATCGATTCGCCCTCGACAAACTCGAAAGAGATATTGGCTGTATTCGGCAGCCGGTTCTTCCCATTGACTACCGCTCCCTTGCAACTCTCCAACAAGCCTTTTTCCAGCCGGTCGCGTAAAATACGAACTTTTTCGTTTTTTTCGGTAATGCTATTCAAGCCCAGTTCGGCGGCTTTGCCCAGGCCGACAATGGCGGGTACATTCTCGGTTCCGGCTCGCTTGCCGCCTTCCTGGTGCCCGCCGACAATCTGAGGCGTTAATTTAGTGCCTTTGCGGACAAAGAGAGCCCCAACCCCCTTGGGCCCATGCAATTTGTGTCCCGAGATGGTCAGCAAGTCTACCGGGATCTTACGCATGTCAATCGGGATCTTGCCGGCGGCCTGGACCGCGTCGGTGTGAAATACGACTCCCCGGTTCCTGGCCAGCTGAGCGATTTTCTCGATTGGAAAAACGACTCCGGTTTCATTGTTGGCCCACATTACACTCAAGATCGCCGTGTCTGGAGTAAGCGCATCCTGGAGTTGCTCGAAATCAAGCCCACCATCGCGATCGACCGGGATTTCAGTCAAGCGATAACCTTGTTTCTCGAGATACTGGAAAGCAACTCTGACAGCCGGGTGCTCTACCCGGGTTGTCACGATGTGTCGTTTTCTCCCGGCCAGAGCCTCGACAGTCCCCTTGATGGCCAGGTTGTCTCCTTCCGAGCCGCCTGCGGTGAACACGATCTCATCAGCCTGGGTGCCCAGCAAAGCAGCAACCTGCTGGCGAGCAACGGCTACGTGTTTACCAATTTTGCCGCCAAAAGAATGGATACTGGACGGATTACCGAAGGACTCCGTCCAAAATGGCTGCATGGCCTCGACGACTTGAGGAGCGGTCATTGAGGTGGCGTTGTTGTCCAGGTAAACATTCATTACTCTTCGTCCTCCAGCGAACTTTCCTCAACGACGTTTATATCTTCCAACACGAACTCACGCAGCTTGGACTCGACAACGTCTTTGAGGGTGAAATTGGCCATCCTGCATTGTGAGCATGTTCCGCGCAACGAGACGACGACCAGGCTGCCGTCCACATCGACCAACTCGATATCGCCGCCATCCTTTTGCAAGGAAGGCCTGATTTCGCGGTCGAGAGTTTCCTCAATCAGGCGAATCTTCTGGATGGTAGTCATCTTCTTTTTCTTAGAGGCTGGTTTGGCTGGTTTTTCGCGCTTGGCCGTATCACCATTGACTCGGTTCAGTATCTCCCTGATGTCATCATGACAGTTGCTGCAACCTCCCCCGGCTTTTGTATAGTTGGTGACTTCTTCAACCGAGGTCAGTGAATTCTCACTAATGACGCGTTCGATCTCCTGGCTGGTGACTCCAAAGCAGTTGCAGACAACGTCACTGTCTACTTTCTTGTCGGCCGGTGTTCCTTTTTCATAGTTATCGATAGCCGCCAGTAGTGCATCGCGGCCCAAGACCGAACAGTGCATTTTCTGATCGGGCAAGCCTCCCAGGAAATCGGCAATATCCTGATTGGTTACCTGCCTGGCCTCTTCCAGTGTCTTGCCAATGATCAATTCAGTTAGAGCCGATGACGAGGCAATCGCGCTGCCACAACCGAAAGTCTGGAACTTGACATCGGCAATTCGGCCTTGATCGTCGAGTTTGAACATCAATCTGAGGGCATCTCCACAGGCCATCGAGCCGACTTCGCCGGTCCCGTCGGGCTTGCTAATCACGCCGACGTTTCGCGGATTGTGAAAATGCTCAAGGGTCTTTTCCGTATAATCCCACATTTAATCCTCCACTTATTTCGTCCATCCGAAAAAACTTAACTTCACAGACTTGTTAAGGCTCAAAAGCTGTTATGTCAACCCTGACTGGTAAGATAGTCAAGAGCTTGCCGGTTATTGATGTCGACGGCAACATCCCAATTAGATGGAAGATTCAGTGCACAGACGTCTATCCGCTCGAATATTTTCCACGGGGCCAACTGGTTTTCTGCAAGCGCGGCCTGCACCTGGGCCTTAAGCGAAGCATGATACAAAGCCGGAAAGGGATGCCACTTTTCTCCTCGAAAAACAATGGCTTTTGCGTTTTTCTCTCTGGCCCGAATGAGTTGGTCGAGCCACTCGGGCTGGATGCCGATACGATCACAAGAAATGCACAAGAAGTAGTCATCGGTCGCGTGGTGGCAAAGAGCCGTGTATATTCCTCCCAGCGGCCCCAGGCCCGGCTGGAGATCTGCAATAGTCTGGTAGCCCAGATCCAGGTATTTATCTGCGATATCGGCCACGACGGTTATGCTGGCGGCAACCGGCTGAATTGACTGAGCTGCGTAGGTAAGCAGCGGCTTGCCCTTAAACATAAACCTGGCCTTGTCGCTGCCAATGCGAGAGCTCTTGCCGCCCGCCAATATATATACCGGAACCGTTTCCATATTATTTTTTGGATTTATCTGGTGGTTTGGGTGAGAAATTGACGCACTCGGGCTTGGCGAAAGCAAGTCTTGTGGCCATAATTAGTACGGCTTCCGGGTGGTTGTCGATCAAGATAAAATCACGATCGAGCCGAGCTGCAGCCTCGCCCAAAGTGCCGGAACCTGCGAAAAAATCCATCAGAGTGTCTTTAGGCCGGCTGTGTACTTTGATTATGCGGTTGAGGATACCCAAAGGCTTCTGGGTCGGGTAACCGGTTTTCTCCTTGCCGCGGGTTGGCACGATTGTGTGCCACCATACGTCGGTCGGGGTCTTGCCGCGCTTGGCCTTTTGCTCTCCGACCAGCCCGGGTGCCATGTAGGGAATTCGGTCCATCTCGTCGAAATTAAAAGTGTAATTCTTGGGGTCTTTTACATACCACAAGATATTGTCATGTTTGGCCGACCACTTCTTCTTTGAGCGCCCGCCATAGTCATAAGCCCAGATGATTTCATTCATGAAACATTCGCGGCCAAAGATTTCATCAAGCAAGATTTTGCAGTAATGAACTTCGCGATGATCTATGTGCAGAAATAACGAGCCGGTTTTGGCTAGCAGACGCCTGGCTTCGACCAGGCGCGGTTCGATAAACCCTAAAAAGTCATCGAAGCGATCGTCAAAGGCACGGCTGCCGAGTTTGACGGTCCGATATTTTTTTCCGCCAAAGCCGACTCGATCTCCGTTGTCTTCGTCCCTGATTGTCTTGAGTTGGGTGCGTTTTTGGGCTTTGCCGGTGTTGAAGGGCGGGTCGATATATATCAGATCAATGCAAGAGCTCTGCAGTCCCGGCAAGACATCCATGTTGTCGGCCAAAATGATCTTGCCCATGTCTGGTCCTTGTTGTCTTGCGGGTAAGCAAAAAAAAAGCAGGGAGACGCAAGGTCTCCCTGCCCAACAAATAAGTCTAGAATAGTCCTTTGACTTTGCCGGTTTCGATATCCACGTCGATACGCCGGAAAGCAGGATTTGATCCGGTACCCGGCATCAGGCTGATCGCTCCGGCCACCGGGCAAATGAAACGCGCCCCGCCGTAAGTCAGGAAATCACGGATGTGCAGATCCCAGTTTTTGGGTACGCCCTTGAGGGCCGGATCATGCGTCAGTGACAAGTGGGTCTTGACCATCATGGTAGTGTAGTCGTTGAACTTGGGATCGGCCTCGAATTTTTTCAACTTAGCTTCGGCTTCAGCCGAATAAGTCACGCCGTCAGCGCCGTAGACTTCCTTGGCGATCCGATCGACACGCTCGCGCAAGGGAGTGTCCATCTCGTAGAGGAACTTGAAGTTGACCTCTTCCTTGCAGGCATCGATGACTGCATCGGCGAATTCCAGGGCGCCTTCGCCGCCATACTGCCAGTGCTTGGAAACCGCTACCCGGGCACCGGCCGCCTCGCCGATCTTTCGCAGCAATTTGATCTCATCCTCGGTGTCGGTGAAGAAAGCGTTGATGCAGACGACTGGGTTGATGCCGGCTTTCTTGACGGTCTTGATATGGTGAACCAGGTTCTGGGCTCCGTCTTCGAGCCACTTGAGGTTTTCTTTGTTGTAGATATCGGACAGATCCTTGCCGGGTGCCCAGAGCGGCGCACCGGCATTGACGCCGTGGCTCTTTAAAGCCCGGATGGTGGCAGTGATAACCGATACATTAGGAATGTTGCCGGAATAACGGCATTTGACGTTCCAGAATTTCTCGAAGCCGATATCGGCCCCGAAACCGGACTCGGTCAGGTGATACTCGGAAAGTTTCAAGCTGACCTTGTCGGCTACGATCGAGCTCTGGCCGACTGCGATATTGGCGAACGGTCCGGCGTGCACCAGGCAGGGCTGACCCTCGAGTGATTGCAACAGGTTGGGGTTCAGCGCATCTCGCATCCAGGCGGTCATGGCACCGGCGCACTCGAGATCTTCGGTCGTGACCGGTTTGCCCTTCTTGTCATAGGCGACCACCATTCCGCCGATACGTTCACGGAAGTCTTTCAGGTCACTGTAGATTGACAGAATCGCCATTACTTCCGAAGAGACGGCAATAGCGAATTTGGATTTCATCAAGAAGCCGTTTTTCTTATCGCCATGGCCAATGGTGATATCTCTGAGTGCCTGAGCACAGTAGTCGATGATCCAGCCCATTTCGATGTTACGCGGGTCGATATTTAGACGTTCCAGTTTGCGCTTGGCTAGGAACTTGTCGGTATAGTTGAATTCATGCTGCATCCGGGCGGTCAGAGCCACCATAGCCAGATTATGGGCGTTCATGATGGCGTTGATGTCACCGGTTAGACCCAAAGAGAATTCAGTCAGGGGAATGCATTGTGATAAGCCGCCGCCGGCCGCGGAGCCCTTGATGTTCATGGTCGGTCCGCCGGAGGGCTGACGAATGGCCGCCGAAACCTTCTTGCCGCGTTTTCCCAGACCCTGAAGCAGCCCCATGGTCGTCGTGGATTTGCCTTCGCCCAAAGGGGTCGGAGTGATGGCGGTTACCTCGATGAACTTGCCATCGGGTTTGTCTTTGAGCCTGTCGAGTACGCGCGTGTAGTCGATTTTGGCGATATAATGACCATACGGCAGAAGCTCATCTTTGGTCAGACCCAATTCCTCGGCGATCTGCTCGATTCGCTTCATGCGGGTTTCGGCTTCTTCTGCTATTTCCCAATCCTGATGTTTGGTGGGATCCAGTGCCATGACTTCATCCTCCTCATTTGAATGTGAAAAAGTACTGATAAAGAGTCTTTTTGCACCCAATTACTGCGGGGAGCGAAACCTAGTCATATTGAAATGAGTCAGTCCTGTCAATGCTTTTCGGTCTTTGGCTTGCCAAGCCGGATAATATGCGTATAAATTGAATTCATGAAGAAACTTCACACATATGGCCCGGTGCCCTCCAGAAGGTTCGGGCTTTCTCTGGGTGTTGACGTAGTTCCACACAAGACTTGCTGTTATGATTGTGTTTACTGCCAGTTGGGCAAGACCACCGATTTGAGAGTCGAAAGACTTGATTTCTATCCCCTGGCAGAAATTCTGGGCGATGTAAAAAGTGCGCTTGAGGCTGGACCCTTGCCGGATGTGATCACTTTAGCCGGCTCGGGCGATGCAAGCCTGTATGCCTCGCTGGGTTCGTTGCTGAAAGGCATACACGAACTTTCCGATATTCCGATTTTATTGCTGACCAATGGAGGATTGTTGTTCAAGGATGAAGTTGCCCGAGATGTAATGCAGGCCGATATTCTTAGTCCGTCGCTAGACGCAGGTGACCCGGAGACATTCCAGCGCATCAACCAGCCCGATCGATCGATCTCGTTTACGCAGATGTATTCTGGCTTGCAAACGGTAACAAAGAACCATCCAGGTAAGGTACAGCTCGAGGTTATGCTGGCCAAGGACGTCAATGATTCGGCCGATGACATTGCGCAGATTGCCAGTTGCCTGGAGCATGTGCGCAAGGACTCAATTGATATCAACACTCCGGTTCGGCCGGTTCCCGACCGGCCGGTGTTTGCTTGTTCAGCCACAACCCTAAAAAATGCACGCGACGTATTTGGCCAGGCGGCCCGTATCATTGCCAACTATTCGGGCCGAACAGCCGAAGCTTTGGATGTATCCGAAGCCGATAAGAGAATTTTCGAATTGTTATCGAGAAGACCCTGCACTGTTGACGATCTACACAACTCGTTGGGACTTCATCGCAACCAGATACTCAAAGTAATTGCGCGAGCTGTAGAGTCGGGAGTTGTCGAGGAACGAGTCGGGAACAAAAACACATACTATTTTGTTGTGAAATAAATCAAGTATCATTGGGGACAGACAAATTCGATGAAGAAAAATGAATCGACGCCAGCTGTACAAGATTTCAAGTTCAGCTGCGAAGTAGAAGTCCGTTTTCGCGACCTGGATGCCATGGGACATGTGAATAACGCCGTCTATTTCACCTTTTTCGAAATTGCCCGCACCGGCTACATGCAGGCCCTTGGTCATTACAGTGACAAGGACGACTTGTTCGATCTATACCCTTTCATTTTGCTTGACGTACAGTGCCGCTACCTCTCGGCGGCGGTATTATCCGAAAGGCTGGTTGTGCATCTACGTACGGTTCGCATCGGCAACAAGAGTTATCAGTTCGAATACCTGATCACCGCCAAGGCCGACAATCGGCCCGTTGGCGTGGGTCGCTCGACCCAAGTCTACTATAGCTACCAGCAACAAAAGACCCTTCCGATTCCTGATGCGTTCAGACAATGTATCGAAAAACTCGAGGCCAGGAGTTTCGATCTATAGCTCGAAGATCTCCAGGGAATTCAAGCAAAAGAGACACAACCGCTGACAACCGGTAAAAATCAGCCTTTATCTACAGGGCGCGCGAAGAAAAGATCGTGAGATATTAACCTACATGGGAGTGTGAAACCTACTTGTGGTGCCGAAACCTACAGCGACAGTTGGAGAAAAATAAGATAGGGACTCCTTAT
>JAFDKH010000376.1 GCA_019307065.1 Deltaproteobacteria bacterium | reverse complement strand
GTTTTCTTGTTTACTGCGTGCCTGGTTGCGATCGACAATCTGATTAATCAACGTCATGGATTCGTCATCGAAATTGACGAACTCGATACCCATCCCGGGATCAATCTTGGGTTCTGTGTGGGGATCGGGGTGAATGATTCGGACTACCTTGCCCAGACCTTCAATCAGTTTTGCTCCGTCGCGCAAATAAAATTGCAAGTATACCAGGCTGCCTTCTTCGCGAATATCGTCTGTGCGGATGAACATGCCGCCCTGACTGATGTCAACCGAGTACTCGGACAGAAAGTCCTCGAGAGTGTCAAAGCGGTACTGAATCAATAGCGATAGGGGTACCCTGGGGAATTTTCGACGATCTTCACCGTCCGGATGTTTACTCATGAAGCCTCCGGTTGTTGCCAGTCCGTAATTGCCTGAAGTTTATTCTATAGCAGGCAGGTGGTCAAGCAGCGTATCTGCCGAGTATTACCTGGAGCTTTTCTTTACAGGTATGCCCGCCTAAACTACAATTCATGTAATGGTAGCCGATGACAAACGCACCTCGATGGCCACTCGGACTATGGGAGCTCCGGCTGGAGCGGGGCTCAGTTTGCAGCGCTGTAGCCTGGTTGAAGTCGAGGGCCCGACGCCGGGCAATACTATTGAGCTGGGTTCCGGGCGCACGGTGATTGGCAAGAGTCCTGATTGTGACGTTCCGATTGCGGATGTTACCGTCAGCCGGCAGCATTTTGCTATTCTGAATGATGGACAACGCTACCTAATCAAAGACCTGGGAAGTACCAATGGCACCTTGCTCGACGGGGCCGAAGTCAAAGAGGCCTATCTAAGGCCGGGTGCCACGATCAAGGCCGGTGAGGTAGTTTTCCGCTTTCAAACAGAATATGATCCGGTTCAGATCAAACCCTCTGATCGTGATTCTTTCGGGGGTTTGCTCGGGCGCTCGTTGAGGATGCGCGAAATCTTCGCCCTGCTGGAAAAAGTAGCTCCCACCGATGCAACTCTCTTGTTGACCGGAAGCACCGGGACCGGCAAGGGAGAAGCGGTTAGGGCCTTGCATGACAATTCGAAACGTCGCAAGGGGCCATTGGTGGTTGTTGATTGCGGAGCTGTGGCTCGTACCTTGATCGAGAGTGAGTTGTTCGGACATGTCAAAGGGGCCTTTACCGGGGCAACCGGTCTTCGCAAGGGTGCTCTGGAGATCAGCAAGGGCGGCACCCTGTTCATCGACGAACTGGACGATTTGCCGCTGGATCTTCAGCCAAAGCTGCTCAGGGCATTAGAAGAACGCATCTTCGTACGCTTGGGTTCCAATCAGCCGATTAAATTTGACGCCCGGGTGGTGGCCGCCAGTAAGAAAGATCTCTGGAAAGCAGCCGGCGAGGGCACGTTTCGCGAGGACTTGTATTTTCGACTGTCAGTCGTGGCAATGCATCTGCCGGCGCTAAGGGAGAGGGCGGAGGACATCCCCTTATTGTTCGATCGTTTTGCCTCGAAGGCCGGCCTGAAGTTTGCGGACCTTCCGGCGACTGCCCAAGATCGCTGGATGCATCATCCCTGGCCCGGTAATGTCCGCGAGTTGCGTAACGCAGTCGAGCGCAGTCTGGCCATTGACGGTGACGGATTGGTCGCTCCCAGCGGGCCGCAAGACGGCCAGGTCGGTCGGGTGACCGGGTTGGTTCCAGAATATGCTTTACCATTCAAGCAGGCCAAAGAAAAACTGATAGATGCCTTTGAACGGGAATACATACGTCGCCTGATGGCCAGAGCTACAGGTGGAGTTGCCGGCGCAGCCCGTCAAGCCGGAATCGATCGCAAGCATCTTTACAAGCTCATGGAGAAGCATGGGCTCGGTCGATCTGACTTGAAAAAGAAGGGTAGTTGACAGAATGCTACCTGACTGCTCAAATGAACCAAATGAACAAACTACCTAGGAGGCATGCTCATGCGTGTGCTGAGTACAATGTTGGTTATAGGTCTGATGTCGAGTGGCTTGGCGCTAGTGAATTGCGGAAGCAGCGGTCCGGAGATAACGCTTTCTCTAAATGTTCGTGATCTGTGCCAGCGGACGGTATCAGGAGAACAAGAAGACCGTTGCGTCACCGACGACATCTGTCCCGGAACCGAGTTTTGTTGGCGGCCGGACACCCAGTATTGTTCAATTGATGATGATTGCTCGGGTGTAGACAATCACTGTGTAAATGGTGATTGTGAGTGCATAGATGACGCCAATTGCCAGGCAGGATTTTTGTGTACCGGCAACCTGTGCCTGAAGAGAGGTTATTGTCGCGAGTGCGCATCTGACGCCAATTGCGCCGCAGGTGCGTGTGATCACGGCTGGTGCCACACGCCATGTTCAGCAAATGCCGAGTGTGAGTCCAGCCAGCGTTGTACCGGAGACTTTTGTCGCAATGCTCACATTGACGGGACCGAGTTCAATTTTTGTAATACCGGCACCAAAGATCTGGAAGTTTACCTGGATCAGACCAAACTATTGGGTAATGCCGATGCCTGCGCCATGGCCGAGTGGGCCTGGGTGCCGGCCGATCAAACCACGGTCACCCTTCCGCCCGAAGATTGTAGTTTGTATTTGAGTGTTCAGTTTACACCACCAGATGTGGGTGACTATTATGCCTACATAGAAGTCTATTCAAATGCGACGAATTGGAATCCATTGCCGTTGCTTATTCATGGCAATGTTGTCGAGGCCGCCTGCAATGAGAATCTGGACGCGATCTGCGACCCCTGCACAGCTGAAGATGCTACAGAACCCTACAAAAATATTATAGAAGATCGTCCGGAGCCGACCTGTAACTGATCTAAAAACAGGTCATCCCGGCAAGCCTCTGGCCGGGACCCAGTCTTCGCCATATGGATCCCGGCTAGAAACGAACCGGGATGACGGATTTAATGCAACATTAGGAATTATCTAGTCGACTGCGGTAAGTTCGCAAGAAAAGTTGAAAGTCGCGAAATATCCGTTGACGAACGAGAAATTACACTGCCCGGCCATTTCCTTGTCGGCTTCGTCGCCACCCTTGTCGATTATGCAGTCTTTTCCTGTGTATTCGTGCCAGTTCTCACTGCCGCCCGGGCGACTGAGCTGGACCTTGTCCATAAATTCTTGACCTTCCAAAAACAAGCCCTCGACTTGCGAGACACCTTCTAGGTCGATGAAGATTTTTGCCGTCCATTCAAAGCCGCCGCCTTCGAGCAATTTGCGATAGTGAATTATCAC
>JAFDKH010000375.1 GCA_019307065.1 Deltaproteobacteria bacterium | reverse complement strand
CCCGGCCGGAAAACTTCGCAACCAAGGTAGTTTCCATTTTCATGGCCGAAACGACAACCAGGGCTTGACCCTGTTTGACCTCATCACCGACTGCGACCAGCACGCGCACTACCACCGCCGGCATCGGCGGAGTAACCTCGCGCGGCAATTGACGTAGGCCTGTCTTGGACCGGCCGATTTGCTGTTCAAGGGTTACGTGCAGGCCCGAAACACTGGCCTGCCATTCATTGCCGATTTTTAGAATGTGTACCAACTGCTGACCATTTGGAAAATCGATTCGGACCTGATCCTCGGCAGGCCGGCTGACCTGGACTGCAAGCTCGGCTTTATCGATGCGAACTCGCAGGTCGCTTTGCTTGTCTGCCTGGCCAGGTTCATAGGCCAGCACCTCGATTTCGTACAGGCTGTCGCCTACTTGAACTTTGTATGGACCGCTCGACATGCTCACTCCCCAAGCCGCCAGTGACCCAGGCGCTGCCAAGGGTCACCCTGGTGCCCGACCCCTAAGCCGGATGCAGCCGGGCGAGAAGTTGTCTGGGAGCCTGAGCCTTCCAGAGTGTTCACCAACCAGCCGATCAGCGCAATTTGCAACTTGTCTTCGGCCGGTTTGAAATCCGAAAAATGTTTCTCGATAAAATCAGTTGTGGTCTGGGCCTGTCGAAAGGGCTCAGATTCCATGATCTGTAAAAGCAATTCAACTGGTGTCTTGACTCCTAATATCGAGGTTTCTTTGAGCGCCCGAATCATTCTGGCAATAGCCTTGTTTCGATTGGAGCCCCAGCTAATCAACTTGGCCAAAATAGGATCGTAGTGGACCGGCACCTGACTGCCTACCTCAATACCGCAATCGAAACGAATGCCCGGACCGGACGGGATGTGTAGACCGGCTATTGCCCCCGGGCTGGGCAGAAAGCCCGCCTGCGGGTCTTCGGCGTAAATACGGCACTCGATCGCGTGGCCTTGCAGCCTAAGCGAAGCTTGATCGAAATCGAGCGGCTCGCCGGCCGCAATCCGAATTTGCTGCTCGACCAGGTCGAGCCCGCTGATGAATTCAGTCACCGGATGCTCTACTTGCAAACGGGCATTGACTTCCATGAAATAAAACTTGCCGGCATCGAACAAGAACTCTACCGTCCCGGCCCCTTGATAGCCGGCGGCCCGGATGACTTTGATTGCGGCCGCGCCCAGACGGGCGCGCATTTCTTGATCGACCGCAGGCGAAGGTGCCTCCTCGATGATCTTCTGATGGCGCCGCTGGATCGAGCACTCGCGTTCGAACAAATGCACGACGTTGTCATGCTGATCGGCCAGAATCTGCACTTCGATATGGCGCGGCTTTTCGATACATTTCTCCAAGAAGAGCTTGCCGTTGGAAAAAGCTGTCCGGGCTTCGCTGGCGGCCAGTTCGAGGGCCTGTTTTATGTCTTGGGCCCGGTCAACCCGTCGCATTCCTTTGCCACCACCGCCGGCAGCCGCCTTGACCATGACCGGAAAACCCAGCTGCTTGGCAGCCTGGGAGAGTTTCTCGATATCTTCCGAGGGCTGATCGGTTCCGGGAGTGATCTCGACCGCCACCTGCTCGGCCAGCTTCCGGGCTTCGACTTTATCAGCGACCTTCTTAAGCACATGACTTGGCGGGCCGATGAAAACCAGCCCGGCCTCTTCGCAGGCCGCTGCGAAATCGGCATTTTCGGATAAGAACCCGTATCCGGGATGGATCGCCTGGGCGCCACTTTCTTTGGCTGCCTTTATAATTTTTTTTATATTGAGATAAGACTCGGCCGGTTGATCGTCTCCCAAAGCCACGGCCGAATCTGCCGCTCTGACATGCAAGCTATCTGCGTCGATCTCGGAGTGAACCGCAACGCAAGAGATACCCATCTCTTGGCAAGTACGAATCACCCGCAAGGCAATTTCGCCACGATTGGCAATCAGGATCTTGTTAAACATTTTTTCGTCCTACATCCTGAACAATCCATAACCCTTGGCGCCCGAGCGCAAGGGCGCATTCAGGGCGGCCGACATGGCCAAACCGAGCACATCCCGCGTCTTGGCCGGGTCTAGAATTCCGTCATCCCATAAATTGGCGGTCGAATGATAGGCGCTGCCCTCTTTCCGGCCGGCTTCGGTGATCGGTACTTTGATCGCCTCGACCATTTCCTCACTCAAGGGCTCTAAACCTTCGCGAGCCAGTTGATCGTTCTTGACCGAAACCAGCACCTGGGCCGCCTGCTCGGCACCCATCACACCGATCTGAGCGTTGGGCCACATCCATAAAAAGCGCGGGGCATAGGCTCGTCCACACATGCCATAGTTTCCGGCGCCGAAAGACGCCCCGATAATCACGGTGAACTTGGGAACAGTCGAAGTTGCCACCGCATTGACCATCTTGTGTCCATCCTTGGTGATCCCGCCGCGCTCGTATTCGCGTCCAATGATGTAGCCGGCGATGTTCTGCAAGAAAAGCAAAGGAACCCGATCTCGATCGCAAAGCTGAATGAACGAAGTGGCCTTCAAGGCGCTTTCGGAAAAAAGCACTCCATTGTTAGCCAGAATCCCGACCTGCATTCCGTGCAGGTAAGCAAAACCGCACACCAGGGTCGGGCCATAGCGTTCTTTGAACTCGTGAAATTCCGAACCGTCGACCAGGCGCGCAATAACTTCGCGCGCATCGTAACGGGTGGCCAGTGACTTTGGTACGATCCCGTAAATTTCCTTGGGATCATACAATGGCTCTTTGACATCACGCAGATTGGGCCATTGCTTGTCTGGGGCCGGCAATAACTCGACGATGTTCCTGACGATGCTCAGGGCATGCTGGTCGTCTTCGGCCAGATAGTCGGAAACCCCCGATTCGGAACAATGCACGTCGGCCCCGCCAAGATCTTCGGCGCTGACTACTTCGCCGGTGGCGGCTTTGACCAAAGGCGGCCCGCCTAAGAAAATGGCCCCGGTTTTTTTCACATGAACCACGTGATCAGACATGGCCGGAATATAGGCCGCCCCGGCGGTGCAGAGGCCCATGACCGCCGTAATCTGTGGAATTCCCATTTTTGACATCTGGGCCTGATTGTAAAAAACCCGCCCGCCATCGTCGATGTCCGGAAAAAGCTCAGATTGTAAAGGCAAGAATGCGAATGCCCCGCCCGAATCCACTAAGCTTACGGTCGGCAGCCGATTTTCCATGGCAATCGTCTGGCAGCGCAGGGTCTTCTTGACTCCCATGGGATAAATCGTGCCGCCCTTGATCCGGGCGTCGTTGGCGCTCACAATCATTTCGCGGCCGCTGACCATGCCTATCCCGACGGTGCTTCCGGCCCCATGCACGCGTCCGTCGTACATACCCTTGGCAGCCAGCGGGGCTATCTCGAGAAACGGGGAATTGCGGTCGAGCAATAACTCGAGTCGTTTCTCGACAGGCAGCTTGCCCTGGCTGGAATGACGAGCATTGGCTTTCTCTGAGCGGTCGGTGTGGGCCAACTCGAGTTCCTTGTTCAAGTCGGCTACCAACGTAGTCATCGACTCGAGATTTTCCTTGAATTCGTCGCTATTCGTATCGATCTGAGTTTCGATAACTTCCATACTCTCCTCCCGGAGAAAAATGCTTCTGCAAAAAGGTATGCGGAT
>JAFDKH010000184.1 GCA_019307065.1 Deltaproteobacteria bacterium | reverse complement strand
TTGCTGATGGAACGCGGTGAAATCCATGAGGCCATTACTCACATAAAGACCGCCAGCCAGGGTTTACCGGGCGATACAGAAATAACAATTGATTTGTCAATGGCTTATATTCAGGCTGGTTTTTATGAAAAGTCCGAAAAGCTTCTCGTCAAAATCATCGATCGGAACCCGGAAAATCTACACGCCAACTATAATCTGGCAGCCATCTATGCTGATTGGGACCGGCTCGAAAAGGCCATGTTCCATCTGAAAAAGGCCGCCGAGGCGGATTTCTCAAGAGTGAAAGATTGGGTTGACGATGACCGCATGTTTGATAAATTGAAAAAGGATATCACCTATCGGATGTTCTTCGAACCAGCCAGCCACTAGATATTGTGTAAGAGATTATCCTACCCACGTAACCCTGTGCTTTTTTTGCTTTACAGCCGTTTCGTGCTGTGTTAGACAGCAAAATAGCAGTACGTTATCATACGTTGCATTACGTTTAGCGGGTGACTAGTTGAAAATACGTCGACTCGACATAATTGGTTTCAAATCATTTGCGGAACGCACAACTTTACGTTTCGAAGATGGCACAACCGGAATCGTCGGTCCCAACGGCTGTGGCAAGAGTAATGTCGTCGACGCTATTCGCTGGGTGATGGGCGAGCAGAGTGCTCGCCGGCTGCGCGGTAAGTGCATGGAAGATATTATCTTCAACGGCAGCCAATCCAAACTTCCCATGGGTATGTCCGAAGTGCGGCTGACTTTTGACAACGACGGACGCAACATCCCGCCGGAATATGCCGCCTACGCAGAGATCACTGTCGGGCGCCGCTTGTTTCGTACGGGCGAGAGCGAGTACTCGATCAACCGGACTCCCTGCCGTCTGCTCGACGTTCAAGAACTGTTCATGGGCACCGGAGTGGGTACGCGTGCATATTCGATCATCGGCCAGGGTAAAATCGGCTTGATTGTCAGCCAAAAACCCCTGGAACGTCGAACGTTAATCGAAGAAGCCGCCGGAATCAGCAAGTACAACGCTCGCAAGCGGGTGGCTGAGAGAAAAATGGATCAGACCCGTCAGAATCTGCTGCGGGTCAACGACGTAATTCTCGAAATCAAACGCAATATCGATTCTCTCAAACGACAGGCCCGCAAGGCGGCCAGGTACAACAAGCTCAAAGCCCAGTTGCACGATATTGAATTGCACATCGCAGCCCATAACTATCTCGAGTTGCAGGTTACCAAGAGACACCTAGACACCAAACACAATCTTCTGTTTCAGAACGAAGTCCAGGTTCAGACCAGCCTGGCCAGTCTCGAGGCGACTGTCGAGCAGCAACGCACTCGTCTGCTTGACGACGATCGGCATATCTCCCAAACTCAAGAGCAACTCCTGTCGGTCGATAACCAGATCAAGCTATCTGAAAAAAACATCGAGTTTCTCTCCAAAGAAGTCGAATCCTTGACCGACCGGGGTCAGAGATCGACTCAAGAAATTGAAGATCTCAGGGCCGAAGTCGGCAAGTTGAGCGAATCGATAATTCAAAACGAGCGCAGCCTCAGTGATTTGGACGAGATATCCGAAGCGGCCGGCACCAGACTTCGCGACCGGGAAACATCCCATAAGTCCCAGCAAATAGTAGTCGAGGATTTGCTGACCTCAATAGACGGATGTCGTCAATCTCAACTAAGTCTGGGCGGCCAAACTGGTGAGTTGCGCAGCCTGTTGGCAACTCTCGACCAGCGCCTGATTGACCTCGAAGGCCGTTTGGGTCAGGCAGAGGCGGAACACTCCGCCCTGCAAACCAACCTGGATGAAGGCTCGATAAAAAAACATCGACAGACTGACCGTTTGAATCAGTCACGCCAGTTGCACCTCGATCTGGTCCAGCGCCGCGAATCAACCGAAAACTCCTTAGCCGATCTCGAAGCCCAAACCAAAGAAAACGAGGCCCGCCTGATCGCTTTACGTGAACAGCTTCAAACCAGGCGTTCTCGTCTGGAGTCGCTTAAAGAGATCGAGCGCAACTACGAAGGTTGTCAGAGTGGTGTTCGCTGGGTAATGCGAAACGCGCAGGCCAAGCAAGACTCAAGCGAAGTCTTGGGACTGGTGGCCGACATCCTGCAGGCCCCCCCGCACTACGAGACCGCCGTTCAGGCCGTGCTCGGAGACCGACTACAGAGTGTTGTAGTCAAGTCCCAGAGTGCCGGCCTGGCCTCAGTCGACTATCTCAAAAAAGAATCCGAAGGTCGCTCGTCTTTTATTCCGATTTCTCTCAGAGATTCTGAGACCGTGGATTTGTCAAAAGTTGCTGGCCCCGGAGTAATCGGTCCAATGCACAAGCTGGTTGAATTTCAGGACGAATATGCTTCGGTAATTCAATACCTGCTCGGTGATGTAGTCGTTATCGAAGATCTGTCGACCGCCATGAACATTTGGTCGGCCAACGGCAATAAAGCTACCCTGGTTACCCTGGATGGTGACGTCCTCGATCCGCAAGGTGTACTGACTGGCGGCTCTCTCGAAGGCCCCGGTACTCATCTATTGCAGAACAAACGCGAGATCAGAGAGCTGACCGACAAACTCCGTCATCTCGACGCCGAGTACCGCATGGTTCAGGACCGTCAGGGCAAACTCAAAGCCCAACTCGTGATGTTAGCATCGACGATCGACAGCTTGCGCCAGAACTCACACGATGAAGAAATCCGTATCGTCGATCAGCAAAAAGATCTCACTCATCTCAGTGGCAATCTTGCAAATATTTCTCAGCGTCTGGATGAGCTCAAAAACGAAATTAGCGACCTGCGAAATAAGATTGGATCCGCAAGACAAGACAAGCAGCAATCTGTCACGGCCCTGGCTGAGAATGCGGTCCGCCAGGAAGAACTCGAAAATCAAATTCGCGACAGCCGTCAGGCAGTCGAGTCAGAAAAGAGAACTCTCGCGGCCTTGTCCGAAGAACTCATGGACTTGAAGGTCCAGGCAGCTGCCAGTCTCGAAAGGCATCAGGCCGCCCGGCGCGACCTCGACAACATGACCCACACGCGCAACGAGCTCAACCGGCGTATCCAGCGCATGAAAGATGATATCAGCTCGGGCAATTTACAGTCGGTCAAGGGTCGCCAGCAAATTCAGGAAAACAGGGAAGAAATCTCAGGCAGTCTGGCCCGCCGCGAGAGGTTGCAGGCCGAACTGAGCGTCCTGCGCGATGCCTACGAAAAGCTGCTGGCCGAAGTCAGAGAGAATGATATCGGGGTCAAGGCTCGCCGCCAAGAGCACGAGCAACTGTCTCAGGAATTGGCCGATACGCATACTCGTTCTCGCGAGATCGATCTCGAGTTACTGCACCTGTCCGGTGATACGAAAAAGTCCCTGAAAGTCGACATTCACACTTGCCTGGCTACCTATCACTTAATGGCGTCACCGACAAAAGAACAGCACGTTAGGTCCCAGAAGCTGAAATCGACTATCGAGCGCATGGGCGATGTCAATCCGCATGCTGTCGAAACCTACGAGGATTATCTGCAGCGTTACGAATTCCTGACAACTCAAAGTCAAGACCTCAACGAATCTCTCGAAAAACTGCACAAGGTAATCATCAAGATCAACCGCACCAGCCGGAAACGTTTTCGTGAAGCTTTCGAATCAATCAACAATAAGTTCATGGAGGTCTTTCCCAAACTGTTCTCTGGCGGCAAGGCCCATCTGAAACTCGAAGACGACAAAGACGTACTCGAGGCCGGAGTGGAGATTGTTGTTCAACCGCCGGGTAAAAAGCTTCAGAACATGGAACTACTATCGGGTGGCGAAAAAGCCCTGACGGCGGTCGCTCTTCTATTCAGCATCTTTTTAATCAAACCAACACCTTTTTGTTTGCTGGACGAGGTTGACGCACCGCTGGATGACGCCAACCTGGGGCGCTTCAACAACATGGTCAAGGCCATGGCTGCCAATAGTCAATTCATCTTGATTACCCATAATAAGCACACTATGGAAGTTGTCGACCGCTTGTACGGAATCACCATGGAAGAACCGGGGATTTCCACAGTCGTGTCAGTCCAGCTCACAACTCAAGAAGAACAACTCGAAAAAGCCAGCTAAGGCCGGATCACAATGAATATTCTCGCCGAGTTTCTGATTAAGACTCTGCCAGGAGCGAAAGATACAGCCGCAGAGGACACGGGCGGGGACATCGTAGTAATTGTAATCCTTGGCCTGGTTCTGGCCTTCTTTGTCTGGCTGGTAATCGCTGCCGTTCGCAAGAAACTCTCGACCTCCAAGGGCAGAATCGGAGAGATCAAAGAAGACGAGCAAGAAGCCGCACGAACAGCGCGCCTGTGGGCCGCAGCAAAACGAAAAACAGAAGAAGAGGAAGAAAAAGAAGAAGAAGAAGAGGACGAGGAGTCGGTCGATATTCAAACCGAATTGCTCGAAAGGGCCAAGGCGCGAAGTAGAGCCAAACCGGCAGTCGAGGCAGTTATTCCCCAAGAGCCTGAGCCTGAGCCCGAGCCTGAACCCGAGCCGGTCGAAGAAGTTGAACCGACCCCGCGCAGCCTCGAAGACGGCCTGACAAAAACCCGGGCCGGATTCGTCGCCAAGCTCAGTCGGATGTTCGGCAAAGCCTCGATTGGCGAAGATGACCTGGAAGAAATCGAAGAGATTCTGTTTACGGCCGACATCGGCGTGCGGACCACCCAGAAACTAATCGAGGTCATGGATAGCGAGGCCAATCGAAAAGACCGCGCCGATCCCGGCAAGCTGCAAGCGATTCTCAAAGAAAAAATAGAAGATATGCTGACCATCGATGCGGCGCCGCTCGACACCGACTCGAATAGCCCTTTCGTTATTCTGGTTATTGGTGTCAACGGGACCGGCAAGACGACGACTATCGGCAAGCTGGCCTTGAAATACAGCCAGGCCGGCAAGAAAGTAATTCTGGCTGCGGCCGACACTTTTAGGGCAGCTGCCAAAGAACAAATCCAGATTTGGGGTGATCGGGCCGGCGTTCAAGTAATCGGCGGTCAGGAGGGAGCCGACCCGGGCTCGGTTGTTTTCGACGCCGTCAGCGCCGCCAAGAGCCAGGGGGCCGATATCGTCATTGCCGACACGGCCGGGCGGCTGCACACCAAGGTGAACCTGGTCGAAGAGCTGCGCAAGATCCACCGGGTTTGCGGCAAAGCAGTCGAGGGAGCGCCGCACGAGGTTTTACTGGTCCTAGACGCGACCACCGGCCAGAACGCCATCAACCAGGCCAAGCAATTCCACAAGGCCCTCAATGTAACCGGGATCGTCTTGACCAAGCTCGATGGGACCGCCAAGGGCGGCATCATAATCGGCGTCTGCGATACTTTCAAAATCCCCGTCAGATTTATCGGAATCGGCGAGCAGGCCGTCGACCTGCGCCCTTTCGACCCCGGCTCCTTCGTCAAAGCCCTCTTCAGTTAGACGGGGTCATCTGGCGGGTCTACTTGGCAGCCTTCATTTTCTTCAGAATGTCCTTGTAGCGTTTGTCCGCGCGCAGGTTCTTGAGGTCTTGGTCTTGTTCCATGGCCTGAAACTCGGCATAGCCGTTGAGCACGGCAATATGCAGGTACCTGAAGGCCAGCGAGTTCTTCTTGGTCAGCGAATAGATGCAGGCCATGTTGTAGTATGCGTCGCCAAAATTAGGATCGACTTCGAGCGCCTTCTTGTACCAGTTCAGGGCTTCTTCGTAATCACCGCGGGCGTAGTAAGTTACTCCGATTCCGCTGAAGGCCTCCGGACGAGTCGGATCGAGTTGGGTGGCCTTTTTGAAATGCCGGCGGGCCCGTTCGAAAAACCCGGAACCCATCTGAGCCGCGCCCTGCTCCATTACGCCGCGCCAATCACCGGCGTTCTTGACGTAATCTTCCGGGTTGAGCGGCTTGACTTCCTCCTCCATCGGCTGCCCGTCCTCGTCAAGCATCGGCTCTTGCGTAGTCGTAGCTTCGTTCGGGTCGGCCTGGCTGCCTCCGTCTTCGGCCTTGGCAACCTGTGTCCCGCCGTCGGGCTGCTTGGGTGGTTTCGGCTGCTTGGGCTTGCGCTTGAGCTTGCGCACAGCCAGACCGTCACCACGACCCTTGCCGCCGATGTTGCACTCACTGGCCTTGTAATGCGCGGCCCCTGAGAGAACCCTGCCCGCCCGAGCGACCAGCATGACCATCGGGGCCCATTTATCGCCACTGCATTCCTTACCTTTCAAGCAATAACGCCATTTACCGCTCAGGCTGTCCTCGAGCAAAACGCCTTTTAAAATCTCGTCGCCGCGCTTGAAAGGACAGGTCTTGGAAACCCAGATGAGTTTGCCGCTGACCTTCTTGCCTTTTTGGTGAATTCTGATGACCCCCATTCGGGTAGCCCACTTACCGGCCAGCTTGACGCTTTGGGCCGCAACCGGCAGGGCAAACGACAAAGACAAAACCAAAATCAGCAAGCTGCATAATCCATGTTTTCTACTAGCGTTCATTAAGCTACGCCTCCAGGTCTTTAATATTGGACGAAACCAACTCCTTCGGGCTTCATTTTAATTGACTAAAACTAATGTTGCAAAAATCGGAACAAATCCGTAGTGGCGGGGTTCATCCCCGCCTTTTTTTAACGCATCACCACACCACGGGAGGGAATAAATCCCTCCCCTACAGGACTTCACTTGATAGTCCAGTACTGTCTCACTCCTGAGTTTTTTCGATCGCAGTCCGTACTCTGCCTTCGACAATGGTCTGCATGAGCTTCCTGACTTTTGGATAGCGTCGCAATATTCCTTCGAGGTCTGCATTCTTTATTGAGATGACTTCGACTTCATCGGCGGCTGTCACCGTGGCTGTCCGTGGCTGGCCGGTCAGCAATGACACTTCTCCGAAAAATGCTCCGCGGGACAGCTGGGCTAGCTCGATAACACCTTGTTTTCCCTTGGTTTCTACCTTTATATTGCCGGACATCAACAAGAAGACTTCTTTTCCCTGGTCGCCCTCATTCATAATGATCTGACCGGCTGAATATTTGTGCAGACTGCTGTTTTCGTAAATAATACCCAGGTCTTCTTTTGCGAGCTTCTTAAAAAGCAAGCTCCTGGAAATAAATGCACAGACCGCCAGATTACCGGATATGCTCTCGCTGGCTGGTTTTTCTTGCTCATCCGTCATGATCTGTAATTCATATCAAATAGTCTACAGCAACGCAATTACCTTGATGTCTGCAGCCTACTGTTCAAAAACTCTTGCGAAGATTTGATCGGTTCGGGCCAGCAAAGCCGCCGGGTCAAAACAGCGTTGAAGTCCTTCGGCCCCCAGCAATTCGACGATTTGCTGATCGGCTAAGAGAAGCTCCTTGAGACCCTGGCCGGTATCCCATGCTTGCAGCGAAGCGCGCTGGACAACCTCGTAGGCTTTTTCGCGTTGCATGCCGGCTTTTATAATCGACAATAAAACCGTCTGGCTGAAGATCAAACCCTTGGTCATTTCCAGGTTCTGTTGCATGCGCTGCTTGTTGACGGCCAGGTTGGATACGATCCCGGTCAGGCGGGTCAGGGCATAATCAGTCAAGATGGTGGCATCCGGCCCGATAACCCGCTCGACACTCGAATGCGAAATATCGCGTTCATGCCACAAGGCTACGTTCTCCAAAGCGGCGATTGCATAAGAGCGTAATAGCCTGGCAACTCCGGTGATATTCTCGCTACCGATCGGGTTTTTCTTATGCGGCATGGCCGATGAACCGCGCTGGCCCTTGACAAAAGCTTCGGCCGCTTCGCCGACCTCGGTCCTTTGCAAGTGGCGAATGTTGATCGCGATTTTTTCCATAGTTGCACCAAGGTTGGCCAGGGCACAAAAAAATTCGGCGTGCCGGTCGCGCTGCACGACCTGGTTGGAGACCGGCTCGGGCTTGATACCGAGCTTCTCACACACTCGCTCTTCGACAGCCAGGGGCAAATGCGCAAAAGTCCCCACGGCGCCTGAGATTTTTCCGGTTGCGACACTCGCCTGGGCCGCTTCGAGCCGGTTATGTTGTCGAGCCAGTTCCTGGTACCAGATTGCCAGCACCAGTCCAAAAGTGGTCGGTTCGGCGTGAATTCCGTGACTGCGCCCGACCATGACCGTATGTTTGTGTTGTTCGGCTTTTTCGCGCAGCGCATCCTGTAACTGCTCGAGATCTGCCAGGATCAAATCGCAGGCCTGGGTGAGTTGCACACCCAAGCAGGTATCCAGCACGTCGGAGCTGGTCATACCCATGTGCAGATAGCGCGCATCCGGGCCCAGCTTTCGTTCCAGATGAGTCAGGAAGGCAATTACATCATGCCGGGTGGTCTGTTCGATCTTGAGTATCTCGGCCGCATCTTGATCGGTGATTTCGAATTGGTTAGCTCTAAGTTTCTTGGCGACCTCGGCCGGAACCAGGTTCTGTTCCGCCATGGCCTCACAAGCCGTCAGTTCGATTTCCATCCAGATCTGAAAGCGGTTCTTGTCTGTCCAAATCTTCTCCATCTCAGGCCGGCTGTATCTGGGAATCACAGGGCTCTCCTTCCCGTTCGAATCGGTTGTTCACCCTATTTTTGGCCGTTGCTGCGGCCCAAGTCAATGGTTTGCTCATAATGTTTTTCTTGACCAAACCGCTTTAATGGCTTATTCAAAGCGGTTTTTGGTGGGGTGAAAAGGTCGCGGCTATGGATATTTCAAAACTTAGAAACATCGGCATCTCAGCCCATATCGACAGCGGTAAGACTACTCTGACCGAGCGCATTCTATTTTTCTCGGGGCGCATCCGAAAAATGCACGAGGTCAAAGGTTCTGACGGCGTAGGCGCAACCATGGATTCAATGGAGCTCGAGCGCGAACGCGGAATCACGATCGCCTCGGCCGCCACGCATTGCAACTGGGCCGGTCACGATATCAACATTATCGACACCCCGGGTCATGTGGACTTCACTATCGAAGTCGAACGCTCGCTGCGAGTCTTGGACGGTGCGATTCTCGCCTTATGCGCCGTGGCCGGTGTTCAGAGCCAGTCACATACCGTTGATCGTCAGATGCGCCGCTATGGCGTTCCGCGCTTGGCTTTTTTCAATAAATGTGATCGAGTCGGGGCCGATCCGATCCGTGTTCGCGATCAACTTCGCGAGAAGCTCGGACTCAATCCCGTTCTACTACAGTTGCCGCTCGGTATGGAAGAGAAGCACCGCGGCATCATCGATCTTATTGAAATGCAGGCCGTTACTTTTGAGGGCCAGGCCGGCGAGCAAGTCGTCCGCGGCCCGCTGCCCGACGAATTCGTTACTCAAGCCGAAAAAGCTCGCGAAGAGATGCTCGATCTGGTCTCGATGTTCTCCGACGAACTGACCGAGGCCATTCTGACCGATCAAGTAACATCCGACACAATAAAAAAAGCTATCCGCCAGGCGACAATTAATCTTAAGATTGTGCCGGTCCTGATGGGCTCGGCCTACAAGAACAAGGGCGTCCAGCCGCTGATGGACGCCGTAGTCGATTTCTTGCCGGCCCCCGATGAAATTACCAACAGTGCCATAGATCTCGAAAATGACGAGCAGGACTACACTCTGGTTTCCAGTCCCGACAAACCGACTGTAGCGCTGGCTTTCAAACTCGAGGACAGTCGTTACGGGCAACTGACCTATTTGCGCGTCTATCAGGGCAGCCTCAAACGCGACGATAACATTTACAACGTACGCACCGGCCAGAAAGTGCGTCTTAGCCGGCTGGTACGAATGCATGCCGACAAGATGGAAAATATCGTTCAGGCCAGCGCCGGAGACATCGTAGCCCTCTTTGGTATCGATTGCTCCTCCGGCGACACATTCACCGACGGCAAAATTTCGGTCTTGCTGACCTCGATGCATATTCCCGAGCCGGTCATTGCCCTGTCGGTCCATGCTCTCGACCAGCCAAGCGAAATCGGCTTATCCAAGGCCCTGCGACGTTTTGCAAAGGAAGACCCGACTTTCAAAGCACATGTAGATTCAGAATCCAAAGAAACCATCATTCAGGGAATGGGCGAACTGCACCTCGAAGTCTACCTTGAACGTATGCGTCGTGAATACGGTGTGCAATTGACCACCTCGGACCCCGAAGTGGCCTACCGCGAGACGATCACTAAAACAATTGCTTTCGATTACACCCACAAGAAGCAGACCGGCGGGTCAGGCCAGTACGGCCGGGTGGCCGGTCGGCTGGAACCGATCAGCGAAGGAGATTTCGAGTTTGTCGACAATATCTATGGCGGTTCCATTCCCACCCAATACATACCCTCGGTAAAAAAGGGTTTTTTAGCCATGCAGAAAGAAGGCCCCCTGGTCGGGGCCCCAATGGTCCAGGTCAGAGTTGTGCTGGATGACGGCAAGGCGCATGCCGTCGACTCGAGCGACATGGCTTTTCAAGAGGCCGCCAAGAGTGCTTGGCGCGAGGCCGTCAGCCGGGCTGCCCCTCAGATTCTCGAACCAATAATGCGAGTTACCGTCGAGGGGCCGGTTGAATTTGTCGGCAATATCATGGCCACTTTGACTAAACGCCGGGCTTTGATAATCGGGTCTCAAGAGCAATTCGAGCAAAGTCGTATCGAGGCCGACGCTCCCTTAGCTGAGATGTTCGGCTATGCCACAGTCCTGCGGTCGGCTACCGAAGGAAAAGCCGAATTTTCGATGGAATTTTTGCGCTACCAACCGGTTCCACATGCTATTGCAGATGAACTCGCCGAACGAAAAAAGATGAATGCTACCAAGAAGCTGGGCAGGTGAGCCAATGTCTCCTAACTTTGATAAATCATTTTTCTGGTATGAACAAAATCAGCAACGGATCTCCGACCGCCTGGCACCTGGCGATCTGGGAATCGTCCTGGCCCGGGCCGGGGTA
>JAFDKH010000183.1:10898-13312 GCA_019307065.1 Deltaproteobacteria bacterium | reverse complement strand
GGGCAGGGCTTCAGCTGCGGACAAGGCTCGATCTTGGGACATGGCTTGTGCCGCCCGGCCCGAGGTATTTTGGCGATCAGTTTCTTGGTCTTGGGAGCATCGTCGATCAGCTTCAGGCTTTCAACCAGACCCGAACGCAACGCATTAGCAGTCGCTAAGGCAATCGCCCGGCTGAGTGTTTCGGCACCGGTTGCCTGTGGACACAGGTCCCGATCGAGAATGATGCCCGAACCCAAGTCGAGAATACGAATGCGTACCAGACGGACAGCTGGGCATTTGTTGGGACGCACCAATTCACCCCAGACTACCCCTTTTGCACCCAGCTCCTCGGCCCGAGCGCGTATGACACTCTCGATATCCTCAGGCTCAATCCGACCGGCCGGATGCTCGGATACTATCTTGAGACTCTTGTCGGGAAGTTCCAACAACAGTGACTCAGCCATACTATTTGCCGAAGGCAACGAAATCTCGGGAGGCGCCACGCCAAAAATAGGCAGGACCAACAGCAAGCGCTCATCATCGGCCCGGGCAAACCCTGAGGCCTGCATTAAAACCCACACAACGATTCCAACCCTGTAAATTGTACTTTCGATTTTCATGCCTAACTGTGAAGAAATTGGACTAATATCAATCGGTCCGGAAAACGAACTTGTATACTGTATAAGTGCTAACCGGACGTCCATCAACTAAATGAGGGGAGAAACGCCAGGTTTTTATTGTATCATCTACGTGTTTCTCGAAAATAGAGTGAGTTTTAATGAACCTTGTCTTGGTCACCTTACCCGCAGCTGATATGAAAATCTTTACCAGCAGACTGGCTTCCACCCGGGCCTGGCGAGCCACCTTGGGATAATCCGGGTCGACCCCGATCACACGTCTTTTTTTAATAGCTGCGACCGGCTGATAAATCGGATTGTCGGATTCGACCTGTGGCTGACTGGCCTTCGGCTGGGGTTCAATTGGTTTGGCCGCGACGGTTCGTGGTTCGGGAGGTTTGACGACCTTTGCCGGCCTGCCTTCATTGGGCAGATCGACCTCGGGTGGCTCCTCCAGCTTTAGCCGGCGCTGTCTGGCGGCTTCAATTGTCGGTTTATCAGATTTGATTTCTTCGATAATCGGCTCCGGGACAGATGCGCTAGCCCAATTGATCGCTGCCGGGTTTTTCACCTCGGGCTCCTTATCTGTACTTACCTCTTCGATAATCGGCTCCTTGGCCGGTACCAAAGCCCAGTTGACTTCACGAGCAGGGCGTCTTCTCTTTCCGCGGGCTTTACCTGCCGGCTTCCTGGAAGGTTCGCTACCTGCCGGGCCCTGGTCGTTTTTAATGACCGGCTCAGTTCGAACGTCTGCGCCAGCTGCAACCGCTTTCGATGGCACCGAAACATCGTGCTCAACTTTTTGTACAGCGGAAGTCTTTGGCGAAACAGTAACTTCAGGCTCTTTTTCAAAAGCACCGTTCAGATAAAGAATCAGAGCGGTGGCCCCACCGACAACCAGTAAAACCACAACCACAACACCCATCATTGGCGTACGTTGGCGACTTGACAGCTGAGCAAATGGCCGTTCTTCCGGTATGACTGCCAGCGGCTGAAGCAGAGACTCGATTTGAACATTATTTTCCTGAGGCTCGGCGGTCGCTGATGCCTGCTCGGGCGGTGTCTCAGGCTCAAAATCTTCATCAAAAGGCAAGAAGTCGGGTTGCGGGGTGGGAATCTCCCGAATCAACTCAACTTTGGTTTCTCTGAGTTTCCCTGCCGGCTCGGACTCGCGCACGGTCAGATCTTCGGATTCAGCAGGCACAACCGTAAGACCCAGGGCCGGCGAAGTTGCATTTTTCGGCTTGAGCAGGATCGGCTCCTGAGCCAGCTTGGGCTTCAGAAGAATCGGACTCTCTTTCGGTTTGTCATAGACCTCTCGAATGGCCTCGTGAGGCACCTGTTTGTCAAGCGGCGAGGAGATCGGCCTGGTCGGAACTCTGTCAGGGTCGCCCAGGGCTTTCTTTTTGCGCGGTGCCAACTCATTGATGAATTTCGAAAGAACATGGTTGTCTATCATAGCCTGACGCTGAAACAAAAATTTTTCCAGATCCTGGCGCATATCAAGCGCGGTTTGATAGCGTGCCGAGCGATCCTTGTTTAAAGCCCGGCTAATGATAGCCACCAGCTCTTCAGGAACGTCAGGACTGTGCACCCGCGGATCGGCTGCAGAATCGTTGACTATTGACATCATCAGCTCAAACTCAGTCTGGCCCCTGAATGGACGCTTATGCGTGCTGAACACATACAACATGATTCCAAGTGAAAAGACATCAGAGCGCCGATCGATTTCTTCCTTCTGCTCAATCTGCTCGGGCGACATATACATCGCCTTGCCCTTCAGAAAAGAAGGTCTGGTTCTCGAGATATTTCCAACCG
>JAFDKH010000183.1:0-10873 GCA_019307065.1 Deltaproteobacteria bacterium | reverse complement strand
ACCGCCTTGGCAATCCCGAAGTCGAGAACTTTTACTACGCCTTCGACACTCAGCATGACATTCTGAGCACTAACATCCCGGTGGACCAGCTCCAGCGGAACGCCGCTGGCATCTTCGAAACTGTGCGCATAGTGTAAGGCATCGCAGGTGTCACTAACTATCTTGGCGGCAATGTCGAGCGGCAGCTGGCGGTTCTTCTTGGCGCATAAGCCAAGTATCTTGAACATGGTCAAGCCATGCACGAACTCCATTGCCAAAAAGTAGGCGTTTTTGACTCGCCCCAATTCATAGATCTGAACAATGTTCGGATGATTGAAGTGCGCCAGAGTTCGGGCCTCATCGAGAAACATCGAAATAAATTCATTCTCAGTTGAGAGATGCGGCAGGATTCGTTTAATCGCCACGTGCTTTTTGAAACCACCCTCCCCAGTTGTCACGGCCAGGAACACTTCGGCCATGCCACCAACAGCAAGCCTACGAATCAACTGGTATTTTCCGAAGGCTATTGCCACGAGCAAACCTTGTATTGTTGCAAACTTATCTTAAATTTTACCAAATCCGGCCGAATCTACAAGGTGTATATCCCAGATCCCCGTTTGAACAGGGAAACTTTGCCGGGAGTTGAGCCTTGGAGAAAAGTAAGCTAGTCTTTATGTGTTATTTTTCATCAGCCGCAACTCGAGGCCATATTGAACAAGCTGATCTATTACTGCTTAATCATGGCGTGTATATTCGCGAGTAACAGCCTGCGTGCCGAAGATCAGACAGTCTTGTTCTGGCGCCTGAAATCATTGGGCATTGAAGAGCCAATCGCAGTTGGAATCTCAAAAGTACTTTCTTCTGAGCTCGAACGCATCGACGGTTTCACTTTAGTGCCTCAGGCAAAGGTAACCCAAGCCACACAACAGCAAGAGAGTCTACTCAGCTGCCAAGGCAAGCTCGGTTGCCTGATCGAACTGGGCCAAGCGGTTTCTGCCTCGCAAGTCGTTAGCGGAGTAGTCGGTAAACTTGGCGATGTTTTCTCTTTCGACATCAAGCTGATCGATGTTGGTTCAGGAATGGAGATCCGCAGAGTCGCCCAGACCTGGAGCGGTGAAACCGATTCTCTGATCGAGGTCATGCGTCAGACGGCTACGCGACTATTGAAACCAGAATCCTATAAAGGAAACCTGAGCCTGAATGTCAATATTTCCGGAGTTGGCGTATTTATCGACGGAGACTTAGTCGGCCAGACACCAATAGAAAAGAGCATGCGCCTTTCACCTGGTCGTCACGCGCTCAAGCTGGCTGCGGCCGGATTCAAAGACTACGAGGCATTCATCGATATTCCCTTCGATCGGACGGTCCCGGTCGAGATAAAGATGGAAAGTCAGTTGATATCCGGTGTCATCTCTGTTGATAAAGCCGAAGATTTCTATTCGATCGGGGTCAAGGCCGGCCTGGTAAGTAATTCCGGTTCTTTCCTGGCCCCACATTTGAGCATCGAGTTTGGGCTGCGGCTGCCTTTTTGGGGTGGGCGTTTGAGCGTCTTGCTGGAATCCGGGATTTGGGGTTCGGTCGAAAAAAGCACAACTAGAATAAGCAGCCTGGGCGAGATTCCGGTTGAAACCAAAATCCTGGTCTGGCCGACTCAACTCAATGTTGCCTTGCGACTCTTACCCGACTATCCATTTTCACCTTATCTCGTCGCCGGTGGTGGCTTCTACTTGATCTGGCAGACTTTACAACCAGCCGACTATACCGCCCAGGGCTATCGCGATAGTGTCTTCGGTTTCCAGGCCGGGGCTGGTCTGGAGTACAGGCTGGGACCGGGAGTTATTCTAGTCGAGGCACGCTATCTGCACGTCTGGGTGGCAGGACCACTGAGCGAGGGTGGCGTAAATGGATTATTGGGCGGTTTGGGTGCATTACTGGGATATCGTTTCTTGTTGTAGTAGGAGCTCACAGTGAATAAAAGGTGGACCAGCTTATTCCTGCTTGTCGCGTTTCATTGCGCCTGGCTGAATGGCGGCTGCAAACAGACTCCAGGTAACCCACCTGAATTGCATCGGATCATACCGGACATAATCGGTTTGGCAGAGGAACATTACCTGATAGTTGAGGGTGAGAATTTCATCCCTGCCTTCAGCCTGTCGACCGAAGACAACAGCCTCCAGGCGAATTCTCGATTTTATATTCGTTTTGACGACGGGCCCGAGTTCCAGGCTGTCCTCTTGAGCTCCAGCCGCTTGAGTGTGCAAGCCCCAGCCAACCTGGCGCCCGGGAGCCACGCTGTTTCTGTTATTAGTCCTTCCGGAAAAACCGCCCGCCTGCAAGACGGTCTCTTTGTCGATCAAGAGCCCAAATTGAGAATAGTCTATACCTGTCAAGACCTGTCGTGGCTGGATGTTTGCTCAACAAATTTAGGCGGGACTGACACCCGGATATTGGCGACACGTATCCTTGTCTCTGACACACTAACCGCCAATAGTGGATTGACCGATACGCTGATACACCCATATAGCTTGTCTAGCGACGGTCACAATTTGGCATTCTTTAGGAAGACTGGCGGCGAAAACGGCGGCAGCCTGCAATTATGGTTGAAAAACCTGACCGCTGGCTGGGAAACGATGCTATTCGAAACTTCAATTCCAAGCCAGGCAACCAATCCTTTGGAATTAATCAGTACTCCGGTGTTTTCACCGGACAACAACAGGCTTGTTTATATCTTGGAAAAACGCAATCTGATGATTCAAAAAGTTCCTCAAGATTCCCGGCAAGTTGAGCAAGCCCAGCTACTGTTTTCGGAGGCACAACCGGCCAGCGGAGAACTCGTCTTTAAATATCCCGAAATAGATCCGGCCGATAGGTTCGTTCTCTTTACCAGAGTACACGATTATTTAGAGGAGCCCTCGGGTGATGTTGATGTTTCGCTGCATCTGACACCTCTCAATGGAGATCCTATCCGACCTCTAATCATCGATCACGAAACATACGGAGCCAAAGACGGCCCGGGAGTTTTCATGCCCTCGGGAGACAAAGTGATCTTTCTCTCAACCCGTTCAAATCTGATTGTACCTACCCCTTTCGGCTGGATGGGACCGGTCACCAATTTGTACCAGGTAGACCTGTTTGGCGGCCCGGTCGAACCTGTCAGCACTTCGATGGTGGCCTATATGTACGGTAAACCGGCAGTCGCACCCAATGGACGACTGGTAGCTAGCAACGGCTACCTGGCTGACGTAAGTGGCTCCGGTCTCGACATCATCGTAACCGACTTGAAGACCGGATTCATGTCACGCGCCGGCTCAGATCCGGTCAGATACTGCGTTCCTCAAGATGTTTTTTCCGACTGTAAACTTCCTTATTGGAGTGTGAGCTACCTGCTAAGATGCTGCAGCGACTATGAAGATGAAACCAGCTGCTGTGACTTCGACAGCGGAATGTGCCCGACCTGGGAATTAGCACCTTCGTTCTCACCAGACAGTCGAAATTTGATTGCCGACGGTCTTGCCTATCAATGGGTTTGTCTGCCTGGCAAGTTCCTAAGCGACCCCTGGCACTGGGCCATGAGCCTGACTGAATATTTAATATATTTTGGCGCACTAACCGAAAAAGGTATTGCCTGGTCGGAACACCCGCTAACGACCGGTAGTTTAGAGTTTCCGCCTTCAGCTCTGTTTATGCAAATCCTTGATCGCTTATCAGAATGAGTGGCGGCATGCCTGACGAATTCGATCTGAAACTTTCAATTATTGAGCAGTATTACCAGCGGGTCTTCAAGCATCTCGACCCGAATCGACTCCAGCACCACCGAGAAGACTGGCCCGTGGATGAAACAAACCAGCAAATCGATCCGGGTGACGAGTCTGATTCCACCTTTCTCGACTACTACTCAGTTGAGGGCCTGCGCCTGGCCCTGGAGGAATACGGCTTCCTGGCAGAACTCAGGGCAAAAGGAATCAGCAATCCCCGGCTATCTCTGCATCGTCACAAAGAGGGCTATGACATTTTCAGGATTCACCGAGCCAGTTCGCCGCACTTGATAGTCGAGCTGGTTGCTCAGCAGGGACCGCTTTCGATCGAAGCCGGCAAGTTTATTGATGGTGGTGACCGCCGGTTCTTGAATGTCAGGTGGTTGAGAATGCAAAATCCATTGAGTAAACCTAGCCCAAAACGGCCTTTACTTCCGGGTCAGGACTTCCCCGGTCTTGGCCTGGGACGCGAGATGATGGTCCTGCTCCAACTAATCTGTGCGCGTTTGAATCTCGATGGAGTTATCGAGCTACCCGAGCGAATCCACAACGCGGCCATGTATTTCAAGAGATTTTGTTTTGTGGATCCCGAAATGCAGGGAATTCTAACTGCGATTCTGCGTGATACACGTGATCGTAAATTGGCCGATCTATCCTGGGGAATCGAACTTGGCTTGCTGATCGATCAAGCTACTTCAAAACCTTACCGCTGGATCGCCAAAGAGCAAGTCTTGCCCAGAATCGGACCGATTTGCGAATACTTCAACTCGTCGGAATATAAGGAAAAAGCCAGGGCCGCTATGGAGCAAAATCATTTCCAGCTCAAGACTGGTGATTTTGCCAACGGTCAGGCAATTGTCGCAGGGCAGAAAACTGAAGATGCAGACAACCCCTTTCCTTCAAGAATAAAATAGTACAAGTAAGAGAAGCATTTACATCGAGCGATAAACAAGTTACATTCCTGAAGTTGCTAAATGGGGTCCTGGCTAGCGAGCCGAATCCCACATTGAGGCTGACATCAAAGATGAAGTGCAGAGATTGTCTCCATTGGGTCGAACCCCGCTCCGTTGAATCGCTTCCCGACTACCCAATCGGGTTTTGCGAAATCTTTCAAAAAGACGTAGCCGGTGAATTCGCCGGTTGTGCCGGTCGATTTTACCTGTCTAAAAACAAGGACGAATGGCGCGGTACGATGAAGGAAAAGGAAGCCCCGGCGGATGCACCAATCGAAATACCCGACGGCGCCAAGATCGTATCAATCTCCGATCCGATCCCCGAAACCAACAAAGTCAAGATAGTTTATCTGGATCCTGAAGAAACTGACGTGAAATAGTCCGTTGTCGAGGCTACTCTTCTGATTTCTTTTTGGCCTTGGCTGTCTTTGTAGCCTTGGCAGTCTTCTTGGGCTTGGTTGCGCCGGCTGGTTTCGCTGATTTCTTGGCGGGTTTCTTTTTATCTAAGGCCGCAGATTTCGGGCCGGCCTTCTGCTTAGCAGCTTTCTTGCCGGCCTTTTTCTTGGGGCTGCTCTTTTTGTCCTCTGGTAACATTTCTAAAAATGCCATGGCCGCATTGTCACCCAGTCGCCTACCTGTTTGAATTATGCGGGTATAGCCACCTGGTCTCTTCTCGTAGCGTGGCCCCAGCGTATCAAAAAGTTTCTTTAGGGCAGTTTCTTCCTGAAGCATTCGTTTGCCCTCTTTATGACCTGTAGTCATCAGCTTCTTGGAGGCGGTCCGCCGAGCTGCAATATCTCCGCGCTTTCCAAGAGTGATTAACTTCTCAGCCACCCGGCGTAACTCTTTGGCCTTTTCCACGGTCGTTAAAATTCGCTCGTGCAGAAACAAGGAAGTGACCATATTACGAAACATCGCCAGACGATGCGCCGTATGGCGCCCGAAACGGCGACTCTTCCTTTGGTGTCTCATTTTCCGTTCTCCTTGGCAGTTCGGCTGTGCTTGACGTCTTTGGGCGGCCAGTTTTCAAGCCTCATGCCCAGGCTGAGACCCATCTCAGACAGAATGTCCTTGATTTCCTTCAACGACTTGCGGCCGAAATTCTTCGTTTTCAACATTTCCGCCTCGGTCTTCTGAACCAGATCTCCGATGGTTTTGATGTTGGCATTTTCCAGACAATTTGCCGAACGTACTGATAGTTCGAGTTCGTCTACGCTGCGCATCAAGATATCCAGCAAGCGCTCTTGTTCCTCATTGCGCTCTTCTTCCTCGCTAGCGTCTTCTTCAGGGAAGTTGATGAAAATTGTCAGCTGTTCTTTCAATATCTTGCTGGCATAGGCAATTGCGTCCTGCGGGTTTACACTCCCGTCAGTCCAGACTTCCACCGTCAGCTTGTCATAGTCAGTCATGCGCCCTACCCGCGCATTGGTCACCTGGTAGTTGACTTTCTGAATCGGTGAAAAGATAGCATCGATCGGAATTACGTCAACTGCAGCTTCAGGGTCTTTATTCATTTCCGCTGGAACATAGCCGCGGCCACGTAAGGCGGTCATCTCCATTTTGAGGTGTCCGCGCTCAGATACAGTGGCTATATGATGCTCAGGGTTCAAAACAGTGACCGTACCGTCAGTCTGAATATCACCGGCGGTAACCTCACAAGGCCCCTTGACATCGATACTGCAGTCTTTCGGCTCCCAACCATCCATTTTCATCCGGACTTCTTTCAGGTTGAGAGTGATATCAGTGACATCTTCGGACACTTCGGGAATCGAGGTAAACTCATGCAAGACACTGTCAATCCTTACCGAAGTAAAGGCAGCACCTTGAATACTGGATAGCAGCACGCGCCGTAATGAATTTCCGATAGTGATCCCGAAACCGCGCTCGAATGGCTCACCGACAAACTTGCCATAGGTGTCACTCAGTGATTCCCTGTCAACCAGAAGAGTTTTTGGCTTAATTTGCTCCCGCCAATATCTAGAAATCTCAGACGCCATCATTCCTCCTGCTCTGCTCAGTTTCGTAGAAAATAGTGTTAGCCGAAGAGTACCGCCTACTTCGAGTACAACTCGACAATCATTTGCTCCTGGATCGGCATTGTAATATCTTCACGAACCGGGAAAGCCGACACCGTGGCCTTCATTTCTTTTCGATCCAGCTCAATCCAGGGAGGCACGCCACGCCGTTCGACCGCCTCTAATGCGTCGTTAAACAGTTCGATCTTGCGGCTCTTCTCCCTGATCTGCACTTCATCGCCAACTTTCAGCAAGAACGAGGGAATCGTCACCTTCTTGTTGTTTACTCGAAAATGGCCGTGCCGAACCAGTTGGCGAGCTTCCCTGCGCGTACGGGCCAATCCCATGCGATAAACCATGTTGTCAATCCGGCGTTCGAGCAACAACAACAAGTTCTCACCGGTGATCCCCCTCATGCGCTGAGCGCGATCAAATGTGATCCTGAATTGTTTTTCCAAGAATCCGTAGATCCTTTTTACCTTCTGTTTCTCCCTGAGCTGAACACCATAGGGAGAAAATTTGGTCCGTCTCTGACCGTGTTCACCGGGTGGATACGGTCTGCGGTCAACAGAACATTTTTCGGAGAAGCATCGATCTCCTTTAAGAAATAGCTTCAGCTTCTCACGCCTACAAAACTTACATACTGAACCGGTATAACGAGCCACGAACTCCTCCTTGGCCTATTCGGTCTGCCTAGACCCGCCGCCGCTTGGGCGGCCGGCAACCGTTATGGGGAATCGGAGTGACATCACGAATCATAGTCACTTTCAATCCAGAGGCTTGCAGCGCCCTAATAGCGGCCTCACGACCGGCGCCGGGACCTTTGACTTCGACTCCCAATTGTTTCATTCCGTGATCTTGCGCCTTCTTGGCAGCATCCTGGGCCGCCAGTTGAGCCGCAAACGGTGTGCTCTTTCTCGAGCCCTTGAACCCGCGAGTACCCGCACTTGACCAGGCGACTACATTACCAGCCACATCGGTAATCGTCACTATTGTGTTATTGAAAGTGGCCTTGATGTGGGCAATGCCGCTTTGGATATTTTTCTTAACTTTTTTCTTCTGCTTCACCATACCTTCAAGTCTCCTTCCCTGATAGCTCGCCTGGTATCATTACTTATTACGGGCAGCCGCTGGGCCTTTCTTTTTGACAATGGCCCGCCGCGGACCTTTGCGCGTCCTGGCATTGGTATGCGTCCGCTGGCCCCTGACCGGCAGGCCCCGGCGATGTCTGAGACCACGGTAAGCATTGAGATCCATCAAACGCTTGATATTCATCGACACATCGCGCCTGAGATCACCTTCAACTTTAAAGTTTGCATCGATGAACTCACGCAGCATCTTGACATCTTCCTCGGTCAAGTTATCGGTACGTTTGCTCTGATCAATGCCGGTACCTGAAATTATCTGTTTTGCTCGTGTATTGCCGATTCCGAATATATACGTCAAGGCAATGACGACTCTTTTATTCCTGGGTAAATCCACTCCTGCAATACGTGCCACTGCGACACCTCCTTATTAATACCGAACCTATACCCTAGCCTTGGCGTTGCTTATGGCGGGGATTCTTACAAACGACTCGGACAATACCTTTTCGTTTTAGAATTCGACAATTCTTACACATCTTTTTCACGGACGCGCGGACTTTCATCTCTATTCTCCTTCGTGAATACGGCTAAGAACCACCGGCCCGTTTAGGCTTACTGCAACAGAGTGCTCGAAATGGGCCGAGATCTTGCGATCTTTGGTCAGCTGGGTCCAACCGTCACTGGCTGTCTCTACTTCCCAAGTTCCAAGATTGACCATGGGCTCGATAGCCAATACCATTCCTGCGCGGATACGTTCGCTGTGGCCGCTGGAACGAAAGTGCGGAATCTGAGGTTCTTCATGCAGCGCGCGGCCGATTCCATGTCCAACGAAATCACGGACCACAGAGAAACCTTCGGCTTCAACATGATCCTGAATTACTGCACCAATATCCGATATTCGCTTTCCGTCGGTCACAACAGTCTCAATCGCCAGGTCAAGAGCCGCCTTGGTCACACTCAGCAGCCTCTGGGCAGTTTGACTGATGTTGCCTATCGGCACTGTAATAGCAGCATCTCCGTACAATCCGTCGAGAATGGTCCCAAAATCTACACTCAAAATGTCACCATCTCGAAGCTTTCGCTCGGCCGACGGAATGCCGTGGACTACCTCTTCATTTATCGAGGTACACAGACTACCGGGAAACGGGTAGGGGCCGGCACCTTGGTATCCCTTGAACGCCGGACGGGCTCCCATTTCATGAGTCATTTCCTCTGCCATCTGATCGAGTTCGAGCGTGCTGACACCCGGCTTAGCGTGTTTTCGCACGGCCCTGAGCACTTTTGCGACAATCAAATCAGCTTCGCGCATGGTCTCGATCTCGGCTTTAGATTTCAAATAAATGGTCATCCCTTATGCCTTGCTAATCACCTTTGCGATTATGTTTTCAATTTCTGCAGGAGTACCGCTACCATCAATACCGCGCAGTAGTCCTTTGGCCTGATAAAAGTCCTTTAGCGGTTCTGTTTGCTGGCGAAATACCGAAATACGGTTGCGGATAGTCTCTTCATTGTCGTCCGCTCGGGTAATCAGCTCACCTTTGCAAGCGTCACAAATCCCGCTTTGCTTGGGCGGATTGAACGATACATGAAACATCGCTCCGCAGGCAGGGCAGCTGCGCCGACCAGTCAGCCTGCGAACCAGCTCTTCTTCGGGAACTTCGATACTGACAACATGCTCAAGTCCACGACCTACTGAAGCCAACAAATCTTCGAGGGCTTCCGCCTGACCAACTGCGCGAGGAAAACCATCCAGAATAAATCCTGCCTTGCAATCGTCCTGAGCCAGGCGCTGTGTAACCATTCCGATAACGACATCGTCCGGCACTAGTTCACCGGTTTCCATCTTGACCTTGGCTTGAAGACCTAGTTCGGTTTCGTCCTTGACTGCCTGACGGAGAAGATCACCCGTGGAAATCTGGGGAATTGCCAGTTTCTCAATAAGTCTTTTTGCTTGAGTACCTTTTCCGGCCCCCGGGGGACCCAACAGTACTAAATTCATACCTGCGCTCCTCTATCCCTTACGGCCGCGACCACGAATACGTGGACCCTTAGCGCCGGTCAGACCGTCGTAGTGCCGGGTGATAAGATGGGTTTCAATTTGGGATACCGTGTCGAGCGAGACTCCCACGACAATCAACAAGCTGGTGCCGCCGTAATAAAACGGCACGTTAAACTGTTGAATCATTAGAGTCGGCAAAACGCAGACAGCTGATATGTACAGAGCCCCTCCAAAAGTAATTCGACTGAGCACCTTGTCGATATAGACCGCTGTCTGTTTGCCTGGACGGATCCCGGGTATATACCCCCCGTATTTCTTCATGTTATCGGCAACGTCAATCGGATTGAATGTTACCGCCGTGTAGAAGTAACAGAAAAAGACAATCAAAAGAACGTAGATCGTCATATACGCCCAACTGCCTGGGCTAAGCATGTCTTTGACATCTTGCATCCATGGTTTCTGGATGAAGTTGGCCAGGGTAGCCGGGAAGAGCAGGATCGATGAAGCAAAAATCGGTGGAATCACACCGGAAGTGTTCACCTTCAGCGGCAAGTGGGTACTCTGGCCCCCGTACATCTTTCTGCCCACCACCCGGCGGGCATATTGCACGGGTATTCGCCGCTGCCCCCTTTCAAAGAAGATAATCACCGCGACCACGACAACCGCAATAACCAGGACCAGGAACAGGGTGAAAGGCATCATAATGCCCTTGCGAACAAAGCTGAATACGCTGATGAGTGCATCTGGAAATGCAGCCACAATGCCGGCGCAGATAATCAGCGAAATCCCGTTGCCAATTCCTCGCTCTGTTATCTGCTCACCCAGCCACATAATGAAGGCGGTTCCGGCAGTCAGAGATATAACGGTCATTATCCTGAAGCCCCAACCGGGATTGGCCACAACCGCCTCGCCAAGGTTGGACTTCAAGCTCTCGAGGTAGAAGGCAATCCCGATACCCTGGACCATGCTCAAAAGAACAGTTCCATAACGCGTATACTGGGTTATATTCCGTCTGCCCATCTCTCCTTCTTTTTGAAGGCGCTCGATGGCCGGAACCACAACGGCCAGGAGTTGAAGAATAATGGAC
>JAFDKH010000374.1 GCA_019307065.1 Deltaproteobacteria bacterium | reverse complement strand
GCCGGTGGAGGTGGCAAAGGTGTCGCAGCAGGAAATGTAGCCTGCGGCCATCAAGCAAATCAGAATCCTATTCCAAGCTCTCATCTCACCACCTCCCGCCGGCGGTCAGTACAAAGCTGTTGCCGTCCGATGATGCACCCAGGTAACCGCCGCTTTGCTCGGCCCAGGAAGCTTGGTCCGGCGCCAGAATCCATAAAACCACGCCCGTAACCATCAACGCCGCTCCAGTCCCGAATCCGGCGTACATTACGCCGGTCCAGGTCTCCATCAAACTCTTGGCGCCTAGATCCCCTTTATCGTAGTTCTTTTGCTCCACCAGGGCGTTCGCCAGGCCCGCACCGCCCACGAGGGCCACGCCCAGCCCGGACCAGAAGGCCACATGACCCCAGAGCATCTTGGGCCTGGTGGGGATGGACTCAAGCTGAAGGTTGAGCGACTTTTGCTCGTCGGCAACGAGGGTCACGTTTCGCCGGTCGATGAGGTGGCCAGCCAACTTGACTACCACTTCGTGTGGTCCAGGCGACAGTTCTTTGGCCACCGGCGCCTGGCCGGCGGTCTTGCCGTCGATGTCCACCCAGGCGCCGCTTGGACTTGCATTGACCACCAAGGTGCCGGCCTTTATTTTCTGCAACATCATGCTCAGCTCGCGCTTTTCACCCGGCCGCAGGGCAACGTCTTCCTCGAACTTGTTATGCCCGTCCAATTCGCCTCGCAACCGGTACTTGCCGGCCTTCAACTCTTTCGTTATCGGCGCAATACCGCTCTCCTTGCCGTTTATATACACCTTGGCTCCGGGTGGAGAAGACATGATCACCAGGTTGGCAAGATCGATTTCCACCAGGAGCGCGTCGGCCTTTCCGGATACCTCCGTGACGGCATCTTTGAATTCATCCAGGTACTTCCTGAGCGCCTTGACCTTGCCCTCCTTGGCGATCATTGAGTCCTGGGCAATTCCCTGGGCGATGTTCCAGGCCTGCTTGGCCCGTTCAGCCTTGGAGCCGTCATCGCTTTTCGCAAGTCGTTCAAGTTCGATAAGGCCGTCTTCCAGCCTGCGTTGACTGCCGCGCAACGGACGGTTCAGGTCCTCGGCTACCGCCGTGAATGCCTTCAGCATCGACTCGTCGTCTTCGCACTTGGCTTCGGCGGTGGTGGCCAGGTCGGTGGTGGACTGGCGCAAATCATAGAGTTCGGCGGTGATCTGGCAGGTGGCTCCGATCTTCAGGATCTTGATGGACAGGGTTTTCTGCGCGGCCATTTCCCTGCCCAACTCTATCTGGCACGACTGGTCGTAGCATTGCTTGTATGATTCCTTCTGGGCTTCCAGAAGCCGTTTTCTCACCTGCTCCCGCGGGATGACCCTGTAGCCGGCCTTGGCCATCCGAGCCGAGAGAAAGTCAACCAAGTTGTCAAGTGTGTCCTTGGCAATCAGAGAGCCTTTGTCCTCGATGTCGAACACGGCGATGATGGGCCCCTTTTGTTCGCTGGCCCGCACAAACCGGCTTGATCCCGAAACCAGAAGCGTAATAATAATGAGAATCGTGCGTAGCTTCATTGGACACTCCGCTCTGTTGTTTTGATTCCACCAATTGTAACCATAGCTAAATGTACCAATTCGCAACACGGCTCCGCAGCACCCGAAGGGATTCGTTCTGGGTAACAAGGAGTGACCGGCACAATTTTTCAAAAACGTGCAAAGTGTAACACAAAGCCGCTTGGGAAGTTGAAATTTTACAAGCGATGTTTTGGGATTGTGTTGGTGCCTTCGATAAACGGGGTTGCCGCCACCGGAAAGAAAGTTATTGGCAGAAAGTATTCAGCGAGATCGGAGACGTTGCGGAGGAACAGAAAAAGAAGAATTGACTGCTTGTCTGATCACCAGCACTGATTTTAGCGTACGATTTGGTTCCGTTACTGCCCAAACCCCAATCAGTAGCTGACTTGCCACCCCGATCCGGCTGCGATACTATTTTAGGCATCGACATCTAAAAGAGGTACATCTAATGAAGTGTAGAATGAGCTTTGTAGCATTGCTTCTTCTGCTTGGCCTCACGGTGTCTACGGCTTGGGCTGGCGACAGACCCATAGTCGCTATCTTCGGCGTCGATGCGGCCAAGGCGAAGCTTTCACAGGACTTGCTGGACCAGTTGCCCGACTACCTGGCCACCAAGCTGACCGAGTCGGGTAAATATCAAGTGATTCCCAGAGAACAGGTCAAGAACCGTTTATCGGCCGAGAAGAAAAAAACGTATAAGAAGTGCTACGACCAGTCCTGTCAGATTGAGATCGGCAAGGAGCTGGCTGCTGAGAAAACGCTTTCCACGAAAATCATGAAGTTGGGCTCTAGCTGTACGGTGACCCTTACCCTGTACGATATTAGAAGAGCAACTACCGAATCGGCGGCCTCACAACACGGCGGCTGCAAGGCTGACGAGGTGGTCGAATCGATGGATAAGGCATTGGGAAAGCTATTTGGTGAAAACAAGGAAGCCCGAATCAAGTCCAAAGCAGAGGAGCGCGAGCGACTGGCAAAGGTAGAAGTGGAAAGAAAGTCAGCAGGGGAGGAAGAAAAAGGAATTGCAAAAAGGACTGAAGCAACGCAAGAAGTAAGACAGCCTGGAACCAATATTTATTGGCTGCGCTGCCCGCTGGGCCAGATCTGGAGCGGGTCGTCCTGCCAGGGGGAGAGGCGGTCGATGCCCTGGGCCGATGCCATAAAGGCCTGCCCGGCAGGCTATCGGCTGCCCACCCGCCAGGAGTTCGCGAACCTCCTGGGCGGCTGCGACGAGAATGCGCGCGGTGGAGGGTACGGCTACTGCGCGAGCTGCGGGAAGAGCTCGATGTGCTCGTCCATGTTTGGCAAGGACAGAGGTTTTTACTGGTCGTCGTCGTCCCTGTCGGGCGACTCGTCCCTCGCATGGCTCGTTGGCTTCCCCGCCGGCAACGTCGGCATCAGCGCCGGCAAGGACGACGGCCACGATGTGCGTTGTGTGCGAATCGAAATATAGGGGGACGTTCTTTCACTATTTGCATTTACGCCTGAGCCGGGTTTCAAAAAAATACAATCGCCCGCAAAGACAATGTGCCATAGAAACCTGGGAAAATTGTAAATATCCGAACAAGGTTTGCATGCGTAGGAACTGAGTGCTTACTGAAAATAATGAAAGAACGTCCCCTTTTTTTACCCTGTCAAAGACCCCAAGGAACGCGCCTTCTACTTCTGTTTGCCAAACGCGATACCAAAAATGAAACAAAGACCGAACAGCTTTCGCGCCCGGTTTCCGGTTTGCACACCTACGTGGCCGTGCTCGAGCGAGTAATCGATGGTGACACTTTATTAGCTCGCGTTGACCTGGGCTTCGATGTCTGGCGGGTCGAACGCATTCGCCTGCGCGGTATCGATACTCCCGAGCTGAAAACCGAAAAGGGGCGTGAGGCCAAACAGTACGTCGAACAGGTTTTGGCAGAAATTCCTTTTTTGGTTTTGCGAACATATAAGACCGACCGCTATGCCCGCTACGTGGCCGATGTGTTCTACGATAAATTACTCAAGAAAAAATCGCGGGTTTTTGAAAAAGGTAAGTTCCTCAATCAGGATCTTGTCGAAGCGGGGTATGCTAAGATAGTTGGGTAGGGAATCTGGCTTTTCTGCCATGCCAAAGTAGACGTTCCAGGGATTATGAATTTGCGTCGTCCTTTGTGAGGGGATATAAACACAACACCAAGAAAACCGGAAATTCAGAAGCATGGAAGGATAATCGAACGGATGAAAGGAGAAATCCACGTGAATATAAAAAGGATCGTAACAATCGGTGCAGTGGTGGGCCTGGTATTCGCATTCGCAGCCACCGCCATGGCCAAGCCTCCGAAGTGCCAGGCTGCCCGCACCAAAGTGGACGAACTCAAGTGTGGTCCCATTGCCCTCGTGGTGAACAAGGTGTGTGTGACCACGAACAGCGGTAAGACCCAGATGGTGGGCGTTGAAATCGTGGCCGTTCATCCGGGTGTCAGCGGTGCTGCAGCGACCATCTACGAATCCGGCCCTCTAGGCACTTCCATGACCAGGCTGATCAAGGCCAACAAGGGCAAGGACGAATTCGTGCTGCACGAACAGCGGTATAAGAAAGACGGCTTCAAGAAGGTGTGGGCGGTCATCGATCACAAGGCCAAGAAGATCACCAAGCTGAAACTGAAGATCAAATTGCCCGACGAAGGCGAGATCTGCAAGAAGGTGGTCGAGATCTCCAAGTACTGGGGTACCAAGTGGTGGAATGACAAGGACGAAGACGCCGATAAGTTCTAGCGGTTCTTCATCCTTTGATCAGCTTCTTGTAGGTCATGCGGTGGGGACGGTCGGCCATCTCGCCCAGGCGACGGCGGCGGTCGGTTTCGTACATCTCGTAGTTGCCTTCGAACCAGCAGGCCTGGCTGTCGCCCTCGAAGGCCAAGATGTGGGTGGCGATCCGGTCCAGGAACCAGCGGTCGTGGCTGATGATCATGGCCGAGCCGCCGAACTGCAACAGGGCCTCCTCAAGGACCCGCAGGGTGTCCACGTCCAGGTCGTTGGTGGGCTCGTCCAGCAACAGCAGGTTACCACCGGATTTGAGCAGCTTGGCCAAGTGGACCCGGTTGCGCTCTCCGCCGGACAGGTCCTTGACCCGCTTCTGTTGCTGGGAACCCTTGAATCCGAAGGCGCCCACGTAGGCCCGCGAATTGAGTGTCTGCCGGCCCACCTCGAGGTGATCCAATCCGTCGGCGATCTCCTCCCAGACCGTCTTCTCTCCGTCCAGGGACTCCCTCGATTGATCCACGTAGGAAATTGTCACCGTCTCTCCCAGCTTGAGCTTGCCCGCGTCGGGTTGCTCCTGGCCGGTGATCAACTTGAACAGAGTGGTCTTGCCCGCTCCGTTTCCGCCGATCACCCCGGCGATGCCGGCCGGCGGAATCCGGAAGGTGAGGTTCTCGAACAACAGGCGGTCGCCGTAGCCTTTGCTGAGGCCGTCGGCCACCACCACCTCGTTTCCCAGGCGGGGTCCCGGGGGGATTATCATCTCGAGGCGCGCGGCCTGTCCCTGTTCGGCGTCGTGGATCGCCAGGAGTTCCTCGTAGGCTTTCAAGCGGGCCTTGGACTTGTCGTGGCGGGCCTTGACCGAGGAGCGCACCCACTCCAGTTCCCGGGCCAAGGTCTTTGAGCGGGCGGTCGAGTGTTTCTCGTCGGTTTCGATTCGCCTGCGCTTCTGGTCCAGCCAGCCCGAGTAGTTGCCTTCGAAGGGGTGGCCCACGCCCCGGTCC
>JAFDKH010000373.1 GCA_019307065.1 Deltaproteobacteria bacterium | reverse complement strand
GACTCTGGCCCAACTGGCCAAGAGTGGGGTGCCGATAATGGCGGTCGGCCAAACCGCCGATCAGCAACCTGGTTTTCATAACTACAAAGACGCCGATAATTTCGTCAAGCAGGCAATGCAGCAAGTTGCCCGCTCGGATAAATACCTGCATCAAGATCCAACCGCTGACCTGGTGGCTGGTTTGAGATCAATCAAAGTAAAACCCGGGCTGGCTTTTAACGGCCCAGACACTAGCCTGCGTCAAATCCGCCGACGCCTGTCGAATAGGGGACGGGTTGTTTTTATACACAATTCGCAAGTGGTCGAGCAATCTATAAGCCTCGAGTTCGACGAGGACTGCCGTGATCCGCGCTGGCTGGATGCCTGGAGCGGCGCAGCCTATTTAGTCGAAGTTAGTGATGACAACACTATTGGACTTCGGTTGGCCGGATATGAATCGGTTTTCATAGTTTGCGGCGAAGGGCCAATCGAGCCGGGCAGTTTGCCTCCCAGCCCGAAGACTTTGCGGCCCGGGCCGGGGGCCGCAGAGATTGAGTTGGACAGCTGGCAGCTGACAGTTATTGGAGACGACGTAGCTGGCGGCAGCCTGAGCCTGTCTTCTTTTGAGCTGCAAGATTGGCGAGAAATAGAGGAGCTTAAGTACGTTGCCAGTAGTGGGCAGTATGTTGCCGACTTTGAGGTCGGTCAGGTTGACCCCGGGCAGGCTGTCGAACTGGATCTTGGTCGGGTCCAGGGGGTTGCGCTTGTCTCGCTCAACGGCGGTCAGGTGCGGCCTCTGATGGTGTCGCCTTTTCGGTTGGATATCAGCGGCCAGCTAGTCAGCGGCTCGAATACAGTTTCGATCGAATTGATACCGCCCTGGCGAAATCGATTGGTCGGTCTGGCTATTGATGGCGACCAGCGCTACGCTCAGTTCAATGGTAAACAAAACACGCTTATCGCTAGCGGGTTGCTTGGCCCGGTTAAAGTGCGACTCGAGAACCTTGAGTGAGCGTAGTCCGGCAAGGCAGTATGAGAATTCCAATGAAAGTGTTCTTTCAGTGAACGAGGAGAGTGGACATGGTTGAGTATAAAAAACTCCATGGTGTGCCGCAGTGCACGCTGGAAAATTATGAAAACGATTTTGCCGATTTGCATCTGGTACACGCGGCACCGGCTAAATGGGCAAAAGAAAAACCGGACGCGATTGCGATCATCAATGCCGACACCCAGGACAAAGTATCCTGGGATCGCTTCGAGAAAACTACGACTGCCTTGGCGCTGAAACTTCTGCAAATGGGCTTTAAGAAGGGCGACTACTTTGCCACTTCTCTGCCGCTACTAAGCGAGCATGTTTTTCTCGAGTATGCTTGTATGAAAATCGGGGTGATCATGGTTCCTCTGGATCTGAGGCTAAAGGGACCCGAGGTCATCCGTTCTTTGGGGTTGGTCAAAGCCAAGGGTTTCGCCTTCCTGGGACAGACTCCCCTGGCAGACTTTCGCCCGCTCGGCCAGGCGGTCATGCAGAATTGTCCATTCGTCGAGCACTTTGTTCAGTTCTCGGCCCCGGATGACACTATCGAAGGTGCAATTTCCGGGTTCAGTATTGCGGCCGAAGCTAAGCAGTTGGCCGAAGAAGCCATGGCTAATCCGGCTGAATCAGAGCTGCTTGCCAGCTACCAAAAAGCGCTCAGCTCGATCGACGAAAACGACGGGGCCCTGGTGATATTCACTACCGGTTCGACCGGCTACCCCAAGCCGGCACTTCTGTCTCACCGCAATATCACTTGTCAGAATATGTGCCTGTCGGCCGGGTTCGAAATAGCCGATGACGCCCTGATGTTGGTCAATTTGCCGCCCTCGCATGTTGGCTGCCAAACCGAACAACTGATGACTACTTTCTTCGGCGGGGCAACTGCGGTGATTCTGCACGTCTTCGATCCGGTCAAGACCATGCAGGCCATCCAGGACTACAAAGTAACTTGTTTCGGACAGATTCCGGCCCTGTTCAATCTGGAATGGCGGCTGCCCAACTACGCCGACTTCGATATATCCAGTCTCAAGTTTGCTCTTTACGGCGGTCAACAGGTTCCCAGGCAGTTTCTCGAGAAACTTTCGAGCATGGCGCCCTCCTTTGGAACCGGTCTGGGCCTCACCGAGACGGCCGGTTTTTGCACTTACTCGCCGGTGGATGGAACTGTAGACGATATCCTGGCCGGAGTCGGTTTTTCGATGCCGGTTTATCCGATCAGCATTCGTAAAGATATGCAGGCCGATGGACTGGCCGGACAGGAACTGCCGACCGGCGAAAACGGGAATATCTGTTTTTCGGGCCCGCAGAATTTCTTGGGCTACGTCAATAGTCCCGAAGCCACCGCTCAGACGATTAGTTCGGACGGGTTCTTGTACACCGGAGATCTGGGGTTCTATGACGACAAGGGTTTGCACTTTGCCGGGCGGGCCAAGCATGTGATCAAGCCCAAAGGCTACCAAGTGTTTCCGGCCCAGGTCGAAGATTTCTTCTGTGAACTCAAGGACAAGGTAGCTATGTGCGGGGTTGTCGGCGTCGAGCATGAAATCTTCTCGGAGGCAATAGTCGCCTTTGTCGAGAAAAAGCCCGACAGCGCACTGACAATCGACGAACTGAAAACTCACGCCAAAGATACGGCGGCCTACATGCGGCCGGCGCATTACGTCTTGATTGAACCAGGCGAATTTCCGCTCAACCGGGTGGCCAAGACCGATTATGTGCTGCTTAAAGAACGCGCTGAAGAAGAAGTCGAGAAGCTGCGCGAACAAGGTGGCTGGGACAAATAGTCGGGCTCGCCTAAATCTTTAAACCCCAATATCCCCGTGGGAGATTGTAGTTCAATGAGGATCATTGCGCCATCCTGAAGAATATGTCATAATGACATATATATGCAAGGATGACATAATGACAATAAAACTGGGCGTTGCCGAGCTGAAAAGACACTTCTCAAAAGTGCTTGATCGCGTATTTATTCGTCACGAGCACATACTGATCAGACGGAATGGCAAAGTCGTAGCTGCCATTGTGCCGACTGATGCGCTTGATGACGACCACGAAACAACTGGTTTTCAAGCTAAGGGGTTGCTGGCCGCTGCCGGTGCCTGGAGTGACCATCCTGACATTGACGGATTTGTAGACGACATTATAAAGGCCCGCCGCCGCGCGCGTGATCGGAAAGTAAAAATTGGGGACCCCAAGTGATAGTTTTTGACACAGATGTGATTTCGTATGTTCTCAAACCAGCGCCGCCGGCAGGTTTGATTAGGC
>JAFDKH010000035.1 GCA_019307065.1 Deltaproteobacteria bacterium | reverse complement strand
GAGTGAACTACGCTTTATATAGCCCTTGTGGCTCATGGTTACTATGTGGTCTTCGTCAACCAGAAGGTCTTCGAGTGTTATTTCTTTGGTCTCACTCGTGATTACTGTTCTTCGCTCGTTAGAGTATTCCTCGCGAACTTCTTCAAGTTCGGTAACAACAACCTTCATGAGTCTTTGTATGTCATCTAGAATTGCCGTCAGGCGGGCGATTTCATTGCGCAACTGCTCGAGCTCGGTTGCTATTTTATCACGCTCCAGGCCGGTCAAGCGCTGCAGTCGCATCTCCAATATGGCTTGGGCTTGCTTCTCGGTTAGATCGAAATTGGAGATTAGGCCCCGCTTGGCTTCGGCCGGGTCTTTTGCAGAACGGATCAAGTCGATGACTTCATCGAGATGATCCAGGGCGATTTGCAGCCCTTCGAGAATATGGGCGCGGGCCTGGGCCTGATTGAGTTCAAACGTACACCGGCGTTTGATTACCTCACGCCGATGGTTAATGTAGTGTTCAAGCATCTCCTTGAGGTTGAGTACCCGCGGTTGGCCGCCCACAATTGCCAGTAATATTACACCGAAGGAGTTTTGCATCGGAGTGTGCTTGAAAAGCTGGTTCAGGATGACTTCATAGACTCCATCCCGCTTCAGATCGACAACCACCCGCATACCATCACGATCACTCTCGTCGCGGACATCTGCAATTCCTTGGACTTTCTTGTCACGTACTAGTTCGCCGATTCGTTCAACTAGTCTGGCCTTATTGACCTGATAAGGTATCTCGTTGATCACGATGCTCAGGCGGCCAGTTTTGGGATGAACTTCCTGAACTACGCGTGCGCGAGTTGAAATTATACCGCGGCCCGTACGATAGGCCTGCTTGATGTTTTGAGTGCCGTAAATTATTCCGCCCGTGGGAAAATCAGGGCCCGGAATGAAATTCATTAGGTCGTCTATACTGGCTTCTGGATTGGCAATCAGATGAACAGCGGCGTCGATGACTTCTCGCAGATTGTGCGGGGGTATGTTGGTTGCCATACCAACAGCAATGCCGGTCGAGCCGTTGACCAGGAGATTCGGTATCCTGGAAGGAAGAATGGTGGGTTCCTCAGTCGATCCGTCGTAATTTGGAGTGAAATCTACAGTTGCTTTTTCGATATCCGCCAGCATTTCTTCGGCCAGCTTTTTAAGCTTCGCTTCGGTATACCGATAGGCTGCCGGAGGGTCTCCATCTATTGAGCCAAAATTTCCCTGTCCATCGACCAGCGGATAGCGCATATTCCAGCTTTGGGCCAGTCTAACCAAAGTGTCATAAACGGCCGCGTCTCCATGTGGGTGGTATTTCTTGAGAACTTCGCCTACAACACCTGCGCATTTTGAATACTTGCGGTTATGCAGCAGGCCTTCGGAGTACATCGCGTATAGAATCCGCCGGTGGACGGGCTTCAGACCGTCCCTGACGTCTGGCAATGCCCTTCCAATGATTACGCTCATGGCATAGTCGAGATACGACGCCTTCATTTCGTCTTCGATGTTCACCTGGGGTTGTATAGTCGTCTCGGCCATATTTTAAAATCGTCCTTTTCTGGTCGGTTTTTGCGCCAAGCAGCCGATTATTCTGCAATAATCTCACAACTTGTCTATCACTCTGAAGCAACAACTGTCAACGAAAAACCAGCTTAGTAGATAGCCATTAGTTCTTACATTTCAGTATGTTACAACATTAATTCAGCGCCGTTGACGGTTGTTTGTCAGCGGGGTAGACTCCTTGGTCATGCGCTATTTATACGGTGATTTGAGCGAGTTCCCGGCCCAGGAAAATACCCTCGATCTGCTTCAGCGCTTTGTCGATATGGCTGTCGAAGTTCTGAAACTCGATCTCCAGATTGATAAAGCCCTCGATTCAATCGAGCAGGACCGCCAATATTTAGTCGACTCTATTGACGACATCGGCAGCTTCCACGACACACTACATGAGACAATCAAAACTGCCGCATCCGGCCTCGACCCCGATGATGTCGTAGCCGTTATCGCCCAGGGTGCTTCTGATCAATTCTCCCGCTATCTGTCTGACGCCAAGAACAAGCTTGCAAATCAAGTAGAGCAACGTGTCCAGCGCATCGAAAGTGAAATTGCCAACCTTTCGAGAACAATCCATGAATTTCTAAAAGTATTTTTCGTACCGAGTGTATTGCCGATCGGGGGCAACTCGTTACGCTGTGCTCTCGACGGCCAGCACTACCGGGCATTCTCAGAGATACTCGACGTAACCGGAACTCGTTGTTCATATACAATCAACACGGCGGACTCCGAGTTTTTCTCTGAACCAAAAAAATTCGGTGACTTGAGCCCCGGTAAAATCGATTTCCCGGTCGGAACCAAGAAGGCCTGGCTAAAAAAAGCGCCGGTCACCGAATCGATGAGAATAGACGACGCTGCACTATCTCAGGTGCTGGATCATGAAGAATACGGCGAGTTTCGATTGCTCAAGCGCGCCGGCAACGGGCTCGAGGGTCTCTTAGTCCGTATCAAGAAAGGCCGCAATGGTGAAGTTTCAATCTTCCGTTTAGATCCAGCCGGTCAGGAGATCGCCGTCCCTAAAGAAATTATCAATCCCTCGCACTCCGAGCTAATGAGTGAGTTTTGGCGGCAGTTATATCCTTCTGTGGTTGCCCTGTATCGCACTCGTGGAGATCTCTCTTTCATTAGCATCAATGGCAAAGAAGTCGTCCAGGGTCGCCTGGTTGTCGAACTCGTCCGGCGCCTGGTAAACTATTTGTCGCCGACAATCCGCGAGATTGATGCCCGCAGTCCGGCCATTGAAGAATTATGCCTCAAGGTCGAACACGAGGGCGGGCGGCGCGAGGAAATTTACATCCAGAAAAATTCGCTGGCTAAACGAATATCCGATCTGCCCGGGACTTTACAGTCTTTGTTTTCTTCTCTTGATATTATTCCAGGGATTGAAACATTGTCAGAAGACGTCGAGGAAAACGTCAAAGTGAAAGAGATTGAGACAGAAGAAGAAGTGGTTGAGATAGAAGATGAAGAAAAAGAAGAAGAAGATACTTTCGATGGCCCGCCTACCGAACCGGAAGCCTGAGGCCATCTCAGGCAGATAAAGCTTCACCAACGCACGACCGCCGATGCCCAGGTAAAACCCGCACCAAATGACGCCAGTACAACCAAGTCACCAGTCTTCAAGCGGCCATCTTCTTGGGCGTCTCGCAAGCACAGTGGGATACTCGCCGCGGTTGTATTTCCGTAGCGAGCAATATTCGAATAAACGCGTTTTGTGTCGAACCCGAGTATCTGGGCGACCGCTTCAGTGATTAGCTGGTTAGCCTGGTGCGGTATGAATAAATCTACGTCATCTACTCCGAGCCCATTTGCTTCAAGCCCCTGTAGAATTACTTCTGGCATACGTTTGACTGCGTGAGTAAAGACATGCCGCCCTTTCATTTTTGGAAAATGACGACCCTGATCGATCATGTCCTTGCTTATCCGCAATGGTAAAAAGCGAGAACCGGGTGCTTCGATCCACAGAGATCTGGCGTACTTGCCGTCAGCGTGCAGATGAGTCGACAGCACTCCACGCTGACTGTCCTGGCTGGGTGTCAGGATTACGGCTCCGGCACCATCACCAAAGATACAAGCGACATCACGACCCTCGGTTGTTATGTTTATCCCGGTCGAGTGAACTTCTGCACCAACTAATAGAACACATTTATACTGACCGGTACGAATCCATGCGTCAGCGACACTCAATCCATAAATGAAACCGGAACATTGATTCCTGACATCCAAAGCAGGTATACCTGCCAGGCCTATCTTTTCTTGCAAGAAACAGCCCGAACCAGGAAACGTATGATCGGGCGATAATGTGGCAAACACAATGCAATCAATGTCTAACAGCTCGATCCCGGCATTTTCTACAGCGGCCCCGACGGCTTCGACCGCCAGGTCGCTCGAACCCATTTCCTCATTAATCCAATGCCTTTGCTTGATGCCTGTGCGTGCAATTATCCACTCGTCGCTAGTGTCCATTAGCTCGGTGAGATCTTGGTTGGTCACTATATTATCCGGAACGAAACCACCAACACCTCGAAAAACCGTTCTTATCAAGACGAACTCCTGTTTTTCGCGTGGTCGGACAACCCCTTCCCCGCGTTCTAAACGTCAAGATTGTTTACTTCGAGAGCGTATCGTTCGATAAACTCACGCCGCGGCTCGACGGTATCTCCCATCAGCATGGTGAAAACTTCATCGGCGGCGACTGCATCATCCACCCTAACTTGCAGTAAAGTGCGCGACTCGGGATTCATCGTCGTGTCCCAGAGTTGATCCGGATTCATTTCACCGAGACCTTTGTAGCGTGTAATCGTCTGTCCTTTTTGACCGGCCTTCAATATGTGTTCGAGCAATTGCTCGGTGTTCTCGAGCTTAATCACCGATTCATTTTCAGTTATAGTATACGGCGGTTCGCCCCTTTGCCGAAACTCTTCCCTCAAACCGCGCAACTCTTCAAAGTCTGCCCGGGATAAAAAATCACGATCAATGGTCGTTTCTTTTCGAGTACCATTTTCATGAGTTTCGATCCTAAGTAAGAATCCAGGATAGCGAGAGTCTTCTTCGAGAACAGGGTAAAGCGGTAATACCTCAGGGTGAAAGCGCTCAAGGTACTCCTGGATGTTTTCTATCTGCCTGGTCAGCTTTTTCTTTTTGGTCACTGACGATGCTTGCATATCGGTTGCCATGACAATGGCGTCGACCAGGCGTCGGTCTTTTCTTTTACCAACCCGTAATAAAATCTCGCGGTAGCGCAGCAGAACTTTGCAGAAAGACAATAATTCTTCTTTGGTAAGTTCTCTGCCCTTTTCACCGGTGGTGCTCAACGTCACTCGCTTGGCACCGTTCTCAAGCAACAATGCATCCAGCGACTTGTGGTCCTTCAAATATATCTCCTTCTTGCCTTTCGAAATCCTGAAAAGCGGCGGCTGGGCAATAAACAGATGTCCCTGTTCGATGATTTCGCGCATTTGCCGATAAAAAAATGTCAGCAGTAAAGTTCTTATGTGTGAACCGTCGACATCTGCATCAGTCATAATAATAATACTGTGATAGCGAAGCTTGTCTATATTGTAGTCTTCTTTGCCAATCCCGGTGCCCAGGGCTGTTATCATCGTTGCGATTTCAACCGACGAAAGAATTTTGTCGAAGCGCGCCTTTTCGACATTGAGGATTTTACCGCGTAAAGGCAAAATCGCCTGATTGCGGCGATCTCTGCCTTGTTTGGCGCTGCCGCCGGCGCTATCGCCCTCAACTATAAACAACTCACTGTTGGCCGGGTCGCGTTCTTGGCAGTCGGCTAGTTTACCTGGCAAGCTCATGCCTTCAAGGGCGCCCTTGCGGCGGACCATTTCCCTGGCTTTACGGGCCGCTAATCGGGCCCTGGCCGCCTGGATCCCCTTATTACAAATTACTTTTGCTATCGCCGGATTTTCTTCAAGATAAGCGCCGAGTTGATCGTTGACAATGCCTTTTACAATCCCCTCCACTTCTGAGTTGCCCAGTTTTGTTTTCGTTTGACCTTCGAATTGAGGTTCGAGCAACTTAATCGAGATAACCGCGGTCAAGCCCTCGCGAATGTCTTCTCCTGTCGGGTTCTCCTTCATGTCTTTGTGCAAGTTGTTTTTCTGGGCGTAAAAATTGATAGTCCGGGTAAGCGCCGAGCGAAAACCGATCATATGGCTTCCGCCCTCAACTGTATTGATATTATTAGCATAGGAAAAAAGTGTCTCTTGATAGCCGTCGTTGAATTGCAGGGCAACCTCGACCGCCACGTCGTGGTTTTCACCTGCTAGATAGACGACATTTTGATGCAGGACTGTCTTATTCTTGTTGAGGTGCTCGACAAAGCTCTTGATTCCACCGTCATATTTAAATTCACGATTTTTACCCGAGCGTTCGTCGTGAAAACTTATCAATATTCCGCGGTTCAAAAAGCTCAATTCGCGCAGTCTTCTGCTCAATACTTCGAAACGGTATTCATTGGAATCGAAAATCTCATCGTCAGCTAGAAAAGTAATTTTTGTACCGGTCTGATTTGTCTCACCAACAATCTCTAACGATGAGATTGCGTCACCGCGGGAGTATTCCTGTCGATAGATCTTGCCATCGCGAAATATTTCCATTACCAGCTGTTTACTCAATGCGTTGACTACAGATACACCGACCCCGTGCAGCCCTCCGGAAATTTTATAAGCATCAGAATCAAATTTACCGCCCGCATGTAAAGTAGTCATGACCACTTCGGCTGCAGATTTTTTCTCTGTCTTGTGCTGGTCAACCGGAATTCCTCGGCCATTGTCTACGACCGTAATTTTATTGTCGGAGTGAACGGTTACCTTAATCGTGTCACAGAAACCGGCCAGGGCTTCATCAATCGAGTTGTCGACCACTTCGTAGACAAGGTGATGCAAACCGTCGATCGAAGTCGACCCGATGTACATCGCCGGGCGCTTACGTACAGCCTCAAGACCATCTAGAACCTTGATCTTGTCGGCATCATAGCTCTCTGAGGGTGAGATAGGTCGATTTTCCTGCTGGTTGTCCATACTTAAGTCCTTGTGTTTATAGAGAAAATTGACTTATTTTATCACTGAATTAGACTAGCATGATCAGCATGACGAGTAAAGCAAAAACAATTGGCGACATGGTCAAAATACCATTGAATTTACAGTATTTTTCACAGTTTGAACCTGTCATCTCTTCCAAAGTTGACAACTTCAATAGAACCATAGACGATATACTAATTAAGTTACTAATTTCTCTATATAAACTACTTTTGTGCAGGCCATGGACCTCGGTTTTATTCATTGCTCAGTTATCCTGGAACAAGAAATCCTGCGTGACGGCGCAATTTTGGTACAAAATGGAGTAATCTCCTGGGTCGGGCCAACATCGGAATTGCCGATTCAACCCAAAAAAACGAAAGACCTTGGCGGCTTTTTTATTTCACCCGGTTATATCGATCTGCATGTGCATGGCGGTGGTGGTGTCGATTCCACCATTGCTGAGCCTGAACAAATAAAAGTTATTTGTCGGACGCATGAATCTTTTGGGACTACTTCTCTTTGTCTGGCATTAGTATCTTCACCTGTTGAAGTAACCACAAAAGCACTAGCTGCCATCTCGCATCTGGCCACAATCGGCACAGGCGGGGCCCGTCTAATTGGGGCTTATTTGGAAGGCCCTTTTATCAACCCTGCTCGTTGTGGAGCTCATTCTACCAAGAATATTCTCGAACCTGATCTAGAATTAATGTCCCGTTTCACTCATGCGGCAGGCGGCTGGCTAAGGATTGTTTCACTGGCCCCTGAGTTACCCGGGTCTGACAACCTGATTGACTGGCTGGTCAAGTCCGGTTTTGTCGTGGCTATCGGTCATACTAGCGCCACTTGTGAACAAACCCTTGGGGCTATCAAGCGAGGCTGTAAATTGGCCACGCATCTATTCAACGGCATGAAACCATTTCATCACCGTGATCCCAATGCTGCCGGAGCCGTGCTTGCATCCGGTGAAATAACCGCCGAATTGATACTGGATGAAACACATTTGCACCCAATTGCTGCGCGTCTGGCTTTCAATGCTTTGGGTAACGATCGAGTTGTGCTCGTGACGGATGCCACCTCCGTGGTTGGTTCACCCGACGGCCGGGGTAGCCTCGGACAGAAATCGATTGTCTTCGACAAAGGCGCAGCCTACTTAGAAAATGGAGTACTCGCCGGAAGTGCCCTGACCATGGCCGATGCCGTAAAAAACGCAATCGATTTGTGCAAACTCGACATTCCAACGGCAGTCCGCTGTGCTTCTCTGAACCCCGCCTCGGTTTTGAGCTTAGACGATCGTTTGGGGAGTATTTCGGCCGGCAAATACGCAGATCTTCTGGTCCTCGATCCTTCAGATCTGCGTGTTTTAGAATCTTATGTGAACGGTGAGCGAGTATTCCGCTCACCCTATTGAGACTTTTTTTCTCGTAAGCCCCACCAGGTTAGAAAAGTTCCAACGATGACAAGTGCACCGGTCCACCACAGATCGTCATGCTTGAGCAAGACCAAGCTGCCGACAAAGAACATCGCTCCATAGATTAATGCCACTCCTCCAAGCCAGGCAACTAGCGTACGTTTGCCAATTCCACCACTATTAATTTCGAACGGCCAAAAACCCGGCGGCCTGACCCTCTCACAGAAAATTTGAAGTGTTTTTCTTGGCTCTGGTCTTGTCAAAAACGTTACCGATACCCAGACAACAGTCGAACAAGAAACAACAATTAGGGCCTTGATGTAAAGTGGCGTTTGGGTACCCGTCATAAAATCATGCAGGTGAATCCCGATTGCCAGCAGCAAAGACGTTCCCATGGCGGATAGCTCTGACCAGGCATTTATCCTCCACCAAAACCAACGCAGTATTAACACTGCTCCTACTCCGGCTCCCATGGCCCATACAAACTCCCAGGCCGCCGATATTTTTGTAATTGTCAGAGCGACACCGCCGGCGATAATCATCAAGAAAAATGATGTTATCTTGGAAACCACCACGTAGTGTCGTGCACTTTCTTTGGGCTTGAAGAATCTCTTGTACAAATCATTTACAATATAAGAAGAACCCCAGTTCAGGTGTGTGTCGATAGTAGACATAAAGGCCGCCAGGAAAACTGCCACAAATAATCCGCGCATACCGGCAGGTAGAATTGTGGACATCACTTCCGGATAGGCCTGACGATCGGAAGCCAGAGTCGGCAAGATAGTCATTGATGCCAGAGCAACAACTACCCATGGCCAAACTCGAAGCACATAATGAGCTATCGCGAACCAAAGTGTTCCCGCTCGGGCGTGACGTTCATCTTTTGCTGACATCATACGCTGGATAATATAGCCGCCACCATCGGCATTATGACTTGACCACCACATAACCAGGACAAAAACTAAAAATGAATACCAGGTCTCAGGTGTAGCGTCGGCCGTTGGAAAAAATTCCAGAGTTGAGCCCTGACCACTGATAGTCAATTTTTCGATCAGGTTCTCCATTCCTCCTGCTTTATTCGCCGCCATAACCGCAAAAATAACCGAGCCAATCATTGCTACAAAGAATTGTATTACGTCAGTAACCACAACTCCCCAAAAGCCGCTCAGTAATGAATAAAAAAGAGCGACCACCATACAAGCAATGACTGCCCAGATTATCGGAATATCCAGAAATGCGCTCAGAACCGTTGACATCGCGGCGGTAACCCAGCCCATGACTATGAAATTATACAGAGTGGAAAAGTAACAAGCTTTGAATGCTCTGAGAACAGCCGCCGGCTTGCCCTGATAGCGCAGTTCGATTAGTTCGTTGTCGGTCAGTACATTTGCTCGGCGCCATAATCTTGAAAACACAACAGCTGCAAGAACGTGACTAATTGCCAGCGTCCACCAGAACCAGTTTCTCCAAATTCCTTCTGAGCGAACATATTCAGTGACGGCTAAAGGCGTATCAGCCGCAAAAGTAGTCGCAACCATTGAACAGCCGATAACCCACCATGGCAGACTGCGACCGGATAAGAAATAGTCCGACATGCTCTTCCCGGCCCGCTTTGAAAAAAGCAGGCCGACTGCCATGGAAATGACTACATAGCCGCCAACAATTATCCAATCAAAAACGCCCAAACCATTTCCTCTAGCTGGCTTCTACTCTGCCATTACTAACGATGAATTTTCGCCTGGTCTTACTGGAAAGATCTTTCACGAGATCTTTATCAGTTGTCGTAACTAGTACTTGATTGCCGAGACCTATCACCTGTTCAAATAACTGCTTTCTTCTTTTGGAATCTAGTTCGCTAGACACATCATCCAGTAAAATTACGGGCCGCTGGCCGTCTTCTTCAACTGCCTGTCCAATTATCGCCAATAACAATGCCAGTGCACAGCTACGCTGCTGTCCTTGTGAAGCAAAGCGCCGGGCCGATTCGTTATCAAGCAATATTTCAAAATCATCTAGTTGAGGTCCTCTGGTGGTTTTATACCTGCGTATGTCTTGATCCAACCCACTCCGAAGAATATCTAATAAACAATCAGCGCTAACAGATTCGTTGGCCGCCCAGCCTGGCTTGAAACATAACCCAAGCTGTTCTTGATCGTCGTCAAGATGAGACAATATTTTTGAAGCGGGTTCTAAAATTCTTTCGATAATATCTTTTCTCGCCCTGGTTACTTTAGCTCCATGAATTGACAAAGTCTGACTGAAGCTATCGACAACCTGTCTATCAACTACTTGCTTACTTTTCAGCAGTCTGTTTCTGGCTTTCAGGGCAGTATTGAAATCTCTCACTGTTTTCAAGTGTTCCGGTTTGAAAAGAAAAACTACCCGGTCCATGAACTTTCTTCTAATCGATGGACCACCCTTGACCATGTCCAAATCATCCGGGGTAAAAGCTACAACTTTCAGACTTCCGAGATAATCACTCACCACACTAACAGAACGCTGGCCCATCCAGAGCCGACGACCCTCTTGGGTAATTAATATTCTCAGTTCTAAAGGCACATCGCGACTAATAACAGAACCATAAATTTCTGCCTCTTGATCATCATGACAAATAATATCGCGAATATTTGTGTTTCTAAAAGATCTCAGGGTTGCTAACAGGTGAATTGCTTCTAAGGTATTGGTCTTACCTTGTCCATTATCGCCAATAAATAGATTTATACCGGTATCGAGTTCTATGGTTTGCTTCTTCAGATTTCGGTAGCCATTTAATCTAATATTACGGATATACACCTTTTCAATGCCTATATACGCATCGGCATTACAACACAGGTATATTTTTGATCACCCTCAGGCCTGAAAACGCCCGGTGAAAGATCGTCTTCCAACGACATTTCAATTATGTCGGTTTCAATAGTTGCAAGTGCATCAATCAAGTAGCGAGCATTGAACCCAATAGTAAGTTCTTTTCCATCATATTCTATTTCAATATCCTCACGAGCTTCACCAAGATCCGGGTTAGAAGTACTGACTCTTAAAAAACCCTTTTGTAAACTGAGCTTAAGACCTAGTGTTCTATCGCTCGATAAAATACTCACCCGGCGCAAACTCTCCATCAGGAGCTTTCTGTCAACTTGCAATATTATATTTTGTTTTTCTGGTACGACTTGGCGATATTCAGGAAATTGTCCGTCGAGCAGCCTCATTATTACCGTTACTCCGCTCATCTTGAAAACCAAATTATTTTCATCCAGACCCAATTGACAATCAACATCTTCAGACTCCACCAGGCGCTTAATCTCCATCAGACCTTTTTTCGGAATAATCACGCCATCATCAAAAACAGCTTCCTTCGGATTCTTAGCCATTTTTGAATCAATCATTGACAATCGATGACCGTCAGTCGCTACCATTCTAAAGCCTTCATCCCCAGATTTTTCAAGAAATGATCCATTTAAATTGTATCTGGTTTCATCTGTAGAAACGGCATAAATTGTTTTGTCAATCATGTCTCTGATCATTCCTGAATCAACATCAAACATCTTTGCCTGACTAACATCGGGAAGATCCTGAAACTCTTCAGCTGCCATTCCCAGCATCCTGTATTCAATTTTTCCACAGCTTATTTCAGCCCAATTGTTCTCTAATTTAGTAATCGTCACTTTTTGCTTTTTTAATGTTCTGATAATGTCATACAAGTGACGAGCACTTATCGTGATACTCCCCTCTTTTGACACATCCGCCTCATGCTCACCAGTCATACCAACCTCGAGGTCAGTTGCTGTGATTGTAATCTTGCCATTTTTTGAGGCAGTAAAAAGAACATTTGAAAGAATGGGCATTGCAGTCTTTTTTTCGACAATTCCCTGTGCGCGATAGAGCCCTTTGGCGAGCTCATCGGTGTCTATCGAGAATTTCATTTATACCTCCCACGCTTCTTTTGAACGCGGCTTACTATTAATAAGCTGTTAAATAGTTAAAATAGTAGTCATAGTCTATGTATGTGAAAAGTGTGATTTATGGGTAAGGCAGTCTAGCAAAAGGAAAAAATAAAGACAAGGAGATGTGAAATACCTGTGCTGCTTATGTGGAAAAACAGTAATTTCCACATATTCACTTGATTTCCACAAGTCAGACACTATTGATTTCACAATGTTAATCATAGGCCTAATTGCCTCTTAATTGCTTCGATTGCTTCACGGACAACCGGGTCTGTTTTTATCAATTTTTCGACATTTCTAACAGCACTTATAGCTGTTGAGTGGTCTTTATTTAGATGATTTCCGATGTCTGGATAGGTATAGTTCAAGTAAGTTCTACAAAGGTACATTGTAATCTGACGCGGCCTTGATATGGAGCGATGCCGGCGATTTCCCTTAATATCTGAAATCTTTACGTTAAAAAAATTAACTACGGATTTTAGTACATCTTCAATTGAAAGTCGGGCTGTAGTTCCCAATGTGTCGCGGAGCACATCCTTGGCAAAATCAAGAGTAATTGGTTTGCCGTACATGGAAGAAAAAGCGCCCAGGCGCTTCAAGGAACCCTCAATTTCACGAACATTCGACTTTATTTTTGAGGCGATAAACATTGATACGTCATCAGGGATATCAAGTCCTTCGTTCTCAGCCTTTTTTTGTAAGATGGCAATACGAGTTTCAATTTCCGGCGGCTGTATATCGGCAATCAAACCCCACTGAAATCTAGTTCGCAAACGATCCTCGAGTTCGGGAATCTCCTGAGGATAACTATCAGAACTGATGACAATTTGGCGATGAGATTCGAACAACGTATTAAAAGTATGAAAAAACTCTTCTTGAGTCCGCACTTTTTTTGAAATGAACTGAATGTCATCAATGAGCAAAACGTCGCATTGAGAACGATATTTGTTCCTGAATTTATCCATGTTCATGAAACGGATGCTGTTTATTAGCTCATTAACGAAGGTTTCGGTTGAAGCATATATGAGTCGAGCAGACGGACGGCTGCTAAGAATACGATGGCCTATGGCATTTAGAAGATGTGTTTTTCCAAGTCCAGCTCCTCCATAAATAAAAAGTGGATTATAAGTACTTGCAGGATTTTCAGCGACGTTTGAAGAGGCTGCGTAAGCCAATTGATTAGAAGGGCCAACTACAAAGTCGTCAAAACGATAGCGGGGATTAAGACCAGTGGCTTTTATTGCTTCTTCAATGGCTTTTGATTTTGAATCTGGAGCAGGCGCTGGAGGTTTTTCATCAGCGGTTTGCTTCGAGCTTTCTGAAATTCTGAGAATGATACGAATCTCGCGTGAACAATGCGTTGAGAATTCTTGTTGAATTATGTCTTTGAGACCATGATCATTTATCCAGTCGCGAGTGAAACGATTAGGAACACCCAGGTAAACAGTGTCACCTTCGGTTTCAATAAACTCTATCTGGGTAAACCACGTATTGAAGGTGTTTAGATTAACACGTTTTTCTATTGCGTTGAGAATTTCGGGCCAGATACTTTCCATGATCAGAACCGTATTTCAAAAATGTTGCATACTCAAGAGAGTAAATTAGTTAGATAAGCTGTACTTCCCAGATGGGTGGAAAAATAAAAAACTCAAATCATTACAAGGGAGTAACAAATGTCGAATTTACCATCAGGCCAAACATTGCTTGACACTGAGTACAGGCTGTGCATGATATTGCCGGCTTGAGATGTATTTATCAGAGGTAAATTGGATATTTATTGGAGTATTATTTTTAGTTACGGGAGAAGTTGGTAGAAAGGGGTGAGTAGTCTTGAAAAGAACATATCAACCGAGCCGGAGGAAGCGGATAAGAACGCATGGTTTTCTGGCCAGAATGGGAACCAGTAGTGGCAGGAAAATCCTCCAGAGGCGACGAAGAAAAGGACGTACGCGTCTCACAGTCAAGCTCTCAACCAACAAGTAAAAAGAACACTCTCTTGGGCAGGTCAGAAGAGGCTTTCCCGAAAAAAGATCGTTTACTCAAGCGATCAGAATTCATTCGTGTTCAAAGAAAAGGTCGAAAGCACGGGACGAAAAGTCTGATAATCCTTTATCAACCCGGTAGAAAAGGCAGGTTGCGACTTGGAATCGCTGCGAGTAAGAAGATTGGCAACAGCGTTGTTCGCAATCGATTTAAGCGCCTTGTCCGTGAAGTATTTAGGAGAAATCGCAAGCTTTTTCCAAATTCGGTAGACATTGTAGTCATTCCAAAAAGAGTAGAACATCAAATTGGTTATCACTCTTTAGTTGAGGAATTGAAGCGTTTAACTTGGAGAAAAAGAAGTTGAAATGGTTGTTGATAGCTTTGATTAAGTTGTATCAAATCCTGATTTCTCCCTGGCTGGGGCAAAGGTGTCGTTTTTATCCATCCTGCTCTGAATATGCACAAAAGAGTCTCCGGAAATACGGATTTTTAAAAGGCAGCTTGATGGCGGTTCGAAGAATCTCAAAATGCCATCCATATAATCCGGGCGGATATGATCCAGTTCCATAATTATGTAACAACCGACGATAAGATCCAATAGGAAGCACCATGGAAAAAAGAACTGTTCTGGCCATTATCTTGTGCATTGCCGTTTGGTTGATCTGGCAGTTTCTGTTCATTGATCCTGATGCACATAGACAGCAGCAAGCTAGACCTGTTGATGGCGCAGTAGCTTCTTCCGACGGTGGAACAACCAGCCAGCCAGTCATTGCAACCAAGACAGATACAAAAACGGAAGCACCGGCTGAACGCCCCGAAGAAGTCTTGGTAGTTCTAAAGACAGATCAATACGAAGCAACCTGGAGCTCGCAAGGCGGCGGTCTAAAAGCTTTTACGCTATTTGAATACAAGGAAAGAGATGAGAAAAAAACAAGAGGAGAACTCAAGCCCGAAAACCTGATATCCACTCAAGATGAGCGGTCGCGGACTTCGGTGATTCGCTTCAGGGCCGAAAAAACAGATTTCAGGTTGCCCGAATACACAGATTGGGAGGTAGTCAACCAGACAGAGACAACAGTGTCCTTCAGGTACACAGCGGCAAGCGAAGATAATAATGTAATAATTACAAAGACTTACAGCATAATGCCAGAGCCCTATACCCTCGATCTCGACATTGAGATCCAAAACCAATCGGACAACAGCCTGAACGAACAGATTATTCTGGATTCGTATGCGACCTATAAGCACATTGAGTCGTCTGGTTGTATGGGAGCTCCGGCAGCGCCCAGAACACCGATGTGTTTTTCAAATGATGAGTTAGTGAATATCGAGCCGAAGCCGGGCAGTGCCGCCAACTCGGAACCGCACGTATTCTGGACGGGGATAAACGAACAGTATTTCCTGGTTGCCATGGTGCCCATTGGAGTCGAAAAAGCTGTTTGTAAGCTGGAAGCCGGGCAAAAAGGGATAATGACGGCCAGTCTGATGTATCCCCAATCTGTAATCCCCCCGGGCGGATCGGTCATGCACAATTTCAAGCTATTCATCGGCCCCAAGAGAATGGATTTGTTGAAGCAGGTCAAGGGGGGAGTAGGTTCAAAAACTCAAGAAGCAGGTTTGAGTGAATCGGTTGATTATGGTTGGTTCAGTTTTCTTTGCCACCCGATGCTATGGCTGTTAAAAGTGTTTTTCTCCCTGGTTGGCAATTACGGCGTTGCAATCATATTCCTGACAATTGTGGTCAAGCTGATTTTATTGCCTCTGAACCAAAAGAGCATGAAGTCAATGAAGGAAATGTCCAAGCTCAAGCCAATGATGGACGACCTGAAGAAAAAGTATCCGGATGATAAGCAGAAGCTGAACCAGGAAATGATGGCGATGTACAAAACGAACAAGATCAATCCCATGGGCGGCTGCTTTCCCATGTTGCTTCAAATGCCAATCTGGATTGCCTTGTACCGGATGCTATACTCATCGGTAGAGTTGTATCAGACAACGTTTATTCGCGGTTGGATTGATGACATGTCATTCAGAGATCCATACTACATCATGCCGATTGTGCTTGGCGCGACGATGTTCTTACAACAGAAGCTGTCACCAACTAGTGCCGACTCACAGCAGGCCAAGATGATGATGTATGCTATGCCGGTTTTCTTCACCTTCATAATGTTGTATCTGCCAGCCGGACTGGTCTTGTATATCTTTGTCAACTCGCTTCTTTCGATTGGACACCAACTCGTATACAACCGCATGACCGGGCCCCCGGGTGCTCCAGGGCCAAAAACAAAAGAAGCCAAAGCAACCTAGAACTAAGAAGGCTAAGCACAATGAAAAAAGAGTTCTTCGGAAGTGACCTCAACCAGGCACTGCAAAAAGCCGAGCAAAAACTTGGTATTACAGCTGGAGAAATAAACTTTTGCAAAGTCGAGGGTGATATCCTGTCGGCCTCAAAAGATGCAATAACTGCGATCATCGTCGAGTTTGACGAAAAGATTGCAAAGAAACCCAAACAGACTTTTGAATTGTCCGAAGAAGAAAAAAATGCCCAAGCCGCTGGTGGGATAAAATGGGCGGTTAAAGTGTGTGATGGCATTTTTCATCGAATGGGGATTGAAACCAAAACTGTTGCAAAAGAACGTGATGACGATTTCCTTCTCGTTGTGGAAGTATTGGGAGATCAACTCGATTTGAGACGCGGAGATTCGAGAGAATTACGCGGAGCAATCCAGCACCTGGTGAATCGTGCAGCCAACACAGGCGAATCAGAAGACAAGAAATTTGTTGTTGATTTAGGAGGTACTCTCGAGCGCCGAACTGGAGAAATGAAAGAAATAGCCCAGGAACTCACTGATAAAGTGAAGAAAATAAATAAAGCGCTTCACATTCATCTAATGGATTCGCAAGATCGCAGAATTGTCCATGTCAGCCTGGTGGATGATGAGACGATAGCTACTCAGAGCCGCGGGGACAAGCAGTTCAGAATCCTGTCCATTGAGCCCAAGAAAAATCAATGAAATCGCAGGAAAAGATAAAAGAAGAGCGAGTACATAGCGCTGCAGTTGTCAAATTGAAGTATAGATTGACCACCGGAAAGATAGACAAGGGTTTCAAATTGATCTTCGACGGTGTTTTGAAAGATCTTTCCTTGAAAGAAGAAGAAGTCGATCGCTATATCGAGAAAAACCTTGATAAACTAAAGAAGGTTTGCCTCGAGGAACAATAAAAAGACATGGTTTTTAGGTCCCCAGATATGGCCGAAACTATCGTGGCCAGGGGCACTCCCTCCGGAAGAAGCGCTATCGCAGTCGTACGTATTAGTGGAAATGATTGTGCAGGGCTATTGGCCAAGATCTGCAGGAGTAAAAATATACCGACAGAAAACCCACGTAAAATGATTTGCGGTGAAATCTTCGACGAAGATGGGTCAACGATAGACGATGTTTTGGTTGTCTATTTTCCCGAGCCACATTCTTATACCGGGCAGGATATGGCTGAGATCCAATGTCATGGGGGTCAGACGGTCTCGCTTGCCATAGTCGAACGCCTGATAAAAACCGGGGCCCGACCAGCCTTGCCGGGGGAATTCACTAGACGAGCGTTCGAGAATGGCAAAATCGATTTGAGTAAAGCAGAGGCCATCATTCGGCTGATCGATGCCGAGACGAAAGAACAAGTCAAAGGCGCATCCAGAGCAATGAAGGGGGAGCTTGGCGACCTGACATCAGAAATCAGGGAAAAACTGATATTTGTACTTTCGAGAATCGAAGCCAGCATCGATTTTCCGGATGAGCCAGAGACAGCAGAAATTGTGCTTGGGAATTTGGCTTCAATTATCGACCAGATTGAAGATCTGGATGCGCGGGTCCACCGGACGGGAGATCAAGGTTCACAGGTTGTTTTTTATGGGAAGCCGAACGTGGGAAAATCGAGCCTGATCAACGCCATTGCCGGCAGGTCGGTATCGATTGTGACAGATGAACCGGGAACTACACGAGACGCTGTATCCGCTCAGGTGACCCTGGGCGGCCTGAGCGTGTGCCTGGTAGACACAGCCGGGCATCAGGAAGATTTAGCCTTAAGCCAGGTTGATAAAGAGGCTGCCAGGGTGGCCAAAGAAAAAGTCGAAAATGCAGCGATGCTTATTTGGGTTACCCAAATGACTGCGCCCGAACCACCTCCCGATTTTTCAGATCTTACGCCGCTGGTAGTCGTAAATAAATCCGATCTGGCCGTAGCCAACGTAGATTCAGAAAAAAGTGTGCAGATCGAAAATGAAGAGGGTAGGCTTGTATCGGCCAAGACAGGGGCTGGAGTTGCCAAACTGATAGAACTGATCCAAAATCGCCTGACTGAAAAATTCGGTCCGGCGGATGGTCTTCCGATTAGCACCAGGCAAAAACACTCGCTGGATACTATTTACAGGTCAGTAAAACTTGCCGATCAACGCATTTGTAACAAGCAACTGGAGCTGGCCGCTGAGGATATTCAAATGGCCATTGCTGGAACGAACGAACTTCTGGGTGTCGATCTGGAAGTGGATGTACTGGACAAGATATTTTCTGAATTCTGCATTGGTAAATAGAGTGTTCCACGTGGAACAATGATTGAATCATTCGACATAGTGGTTGTTGGGGCTGGGCACGCTGGATGTGAAGCGGCCCTGAGCGCCGGAAGGCTCGGGTTGACTACGGCCTTGTTTACCATAAGCCGCGAGCGAGTCGCGGCCATGTCATGTAACCCCGCAATCGGGGGCCTGGGAAAAAGCCAAATAGTCAGGGAAATCGATGCCCTGGGTGGTCAGATGGGTATTGCAGCCGATGCTGCCACTATTCACTTCAGGCGCTTGAATAGCAGTAAAGGTCCGGCGGTACGTGCCAGAAGAGTCCAGTGTGACCTGAACCTCTATCACCAAGTTATGCTGGAAGCGATAGAATCTTGTCCTAATCTGAGTTTGATAGAGGGAATGGTTGAAAGTCTACTGATTAACGATTTCAGAGCCTGTGGAGTTATTGATGATCAGGGAAGAAAGTACAGCGCAAAATCCGTAGTCGTTACTACAGGAACATTCTTACGTGGGTTGATTCATCTCGGCCTGGACAGTTATGCTGGTGGGCGACTTGGTGATCCGCCGGCTGTCGGCCTGTCAAAAAGCCTCGAGTCAGTCGGCCTCGAGCTCGGCAGGCTCAAGACCGGAACGCCAGCCAGGCTAGAGGCAGCTTCAATCGATTACGATGAATTGGAAAAACAAGAGGCAGATCTGCAGCACTTGCCTTTTTCTCATACGGGCGGGCAAAAATCTTCCAAAATCTGCTGTTTCATGACTCGTACCAACCAACGAACACACGAAATTATTGTAAAAGCCCTTTCTCGATCACCCTTGTTTTCTGGTGTCATAAAAGGCCGCGGGCCCAGATATTGCCCATCGATAGAGGATAAAGTCGTACGTTTTCCAGACAGAAACAGCCACCAGGTCATCCTCGAACCGATGGACCAAAACGACAGGCTGGTTTATCCAAACGGCATCTCAACCAGCTTACCCAAAGACGTCCAAGAGCAAATGATTCATTCGATAGCCGGGCTTCAAAACGCCCGAATCGTCGATTATGGCTACGCAATCGAATATGATTACGTCAAGCCGACTCAACTGAGACCATCACTTGAAGTTCATTCGGTTCCAGGATTATTCCTGGCCGGCCAGATCAACGGAACAAGTGGTTATGAAGAAGCCGCCGGGCAGGGTTTATTGGCAGGAATAAATGCTGTGCGTGGCATCAGAGGCCAGGAGCCAGTTGTGCTAGGGCGCCAGGAGGCATACATTGGCGTAATGATCGACGACCTGGTCACCCGAGGTGTTTCGGAACCTTATCGAATGTTTTCGTCCCGAGCTGAATTCAGGTTGATGCTACGGGAAGACAATAGTGCTTTTCGACTGGCCGACTGGGCGAGTGAAATTGGACTAGTTGAAGATGTTGTGTTGCAAGAGCGCAGACAGACGGATCTGCAGGTCGCTGAGTTGCTAGATGAGCTCGGGCGAATCATGGCACCCAAAGATGACAAGGGAAGACGTCCGTTTCTGCTTAATCTGCTGAAAAGACCAGAGCAGACAATCGATAAATTAGTCGAGTACCTCGAAAATGACTATTCTCAGGATGTACTCGAGCAAGTCGAGGTGCGAGTCAAATACAAAGGTTACATTGAACGCCAAATAGCCGAGGCCAACCGACTTTCGCAAATGGCTACGAGAAAGATTCCAGCCGAGATCGACTATCACATAATTCCAAGCTTATCTGCAGAACTGGTTGAAAAATTGTCAGAAATTCAACCGGAAACTTTTGCGCAAGCTGCCCGCATTGATGGCATGACACCTGCGGCCCTAATGATATTATCTGTCTGGATTACCAAACAGAGTAAAGTTCCACGTGGAACGCGTAGCGCCCCGAACTGATCACAGCCGATGAAACATGAAGCACAAGAAGAAGCTTTTATCGGGTTTTTACAAAAGGGCGCCAAAGCTCTCGATCTGAATCTGACAGATCCGGGCCTAGCTCGGCTGGTGGCCCACTGGAAGCTTTTACAGCATTGGGTCGACCGTATGAACCTGACTACAGTCAGAGATCCGGCAGCCATGGCTGAGCGTCTCTACCTCGACTCGGCCATGCTGCTGACCCGGCTGACTAAGGATTCGTCAGTTCACGATGTTGGCAGTGGGGCAGGTTTTCCCGGACTGGTCTTGAAGGCCTTGCGGCCGACTATCCAGATAGTCTTGTCCGAGGCCAGACGTAAGAAAGTAAATTTTCTAAGACAAGCCGTAAGAACAATGAATCTACAAGAAGGGCTTGAGATAAAGCACCGGAGAGTAGGTTGGGAACAGTCGGCAGGTGCCGGCCACGACGAAGTGGTTTCCCGGGCTGCATTTCCACCTCGAGAATGGCTTAAATTGGGCGCAAGACTGGTTGCCCCAGCCGGACGCCTATGGATGTTTTCGGGCCAGCCGCATGGAGAAACAGAGGCAGAGCTAGTCGGCAACGCAGACTGGCTTGCCAAGCATCTCCCGCCCGTCTTGAAGCTGGATGAGATAATTCCATATCAGTTGCCCTTTTGTGGTAAACGACGAATTCTGGTCAGCCTGCGAAAAGCTTCCATCTAGCATTGCCCAAAGAGGCCCGAGTCGCGACGAATTAGTTTGGAGCAAATCGAATCTTGTGATAAATAGTTTGGCCCTGGGTTTTGATAATGGGAAAAATAATAGCAATAGCCAATCAGAAGGGCGGAGTGGGCAAAACAACTTCCGCCGTAAACCTGGCTGCCTCACTAGCAGTGGCCGAAAAAAAAGTCCTATTATTGGACGGCGACCCCCAGGCCAATGCTACCACCGGGTTGGGATTTAGCTCTTCAGAAAAAAGAAAAAACCTGTATCAAGTTTTATTGGGTGAAAACACAATCGACGAGGTTACCTTGAGTACCGAGCTTGAGTATCTCAAGCTCGTACCGGCCGACAACGATTTGTTTGGTGCCGAGGTCGAACTAGTTGATCTGGATGATCGTGAAAATGTATTGAAAAGCGCCCTGGGGCCGGTCAAGGACCGCTATGAATATGTTATTATCGATTGTCCTCCGTCTCTCGGTTTGCTGACGGTCAATGCTTTGACTGCGGCTGATTCTGTGATTGTGCCGATGCAATGTGAGTATTATGCGCTGGAAGGGCTCACCAGCTTGATGAATACCATGGACTTGATTAGAGACGGACTGAATCCAGGCCTCGACCTGGAGGGCATTTTACTGACCATGTTCGACAAGCGAAATACGATTTCACATCGCGTCGCCGAAGAAGTTCGCAAGTTTTTCAATGGACAGGTTTTCAAAACAGTAATTCCGCGCAATGTACGTTTGTCGGAAGCGCCCAGTTTTGGTAAACCGATTTTGTTATATGATGTGCGCTCGACCGGTTGTGATAGCTATTTAGCCTTGGCCCGAGAAGTACTGACCGACACATAACCAATTGAAATTACGGAGAAAATGGCAAATAAAGGCAAAAGAAAAGCACTAGGTAAAGGGCTTGGGGCCCTGATTCCGACAGACAAGCGGAGCGTTAATGAGGTCGGTGTCAACGGGATGAAGCCTAACCCGACACCCACACTGCAGTGTCCGATCGACAAACTCGTTCCCAACAAGGAGCAACCCCGCCAGGGTTTCGATCAGAATAAGCTAAAGGGTCTGACCGAGTCGGTCAAGACCGAAGGTGTGATTCATCCCCTGATCGTTAGACAGCATAATTCCGGCTACCAGATTGTTGCCGGTGAGCGCCGCTGGAGGGCGGCCAAGCTGGCGGGGTTATTAGAAGTACCTGTCATTATCAAAGAGTTGACCGACGCCGAAGTACTGGAGTTGGCCCTGATAGAGAACATCCAAAGAGAGGATCTGAATCCCCTGGAAGAAGCCAGTGCCTACCGGAGCTTGATTGATGAATATGGCTTGACCCAGGAAGAGTTATCTAAGAAAGTGGGCAAACAAAGAAGCTCGGTTGCAAATCTTTTACGCCTTTTGAAACTGCCTGCCCAAGTCAGGCGCTATCTTATTACCGGGCAGATAAGTATGGGACATGCCCGTGCAATTCTGGGAGTTGTCGGTTCTGCTGCGCAACAGACGCTTGCCGAAAAGGTTGTCAGGGAGGATCTTAGCGTTCGCGCCTGCGAAGAACTTGTCAGACATGCACCCAAGCGCAAGCAAAAAAAGAAATTGCGGTCCCGCCAGTCAAGCTATAGTCCAGCCGACTTTCGGCTTATAGAATCTCTACAGCGGCGACTGGGCACAAAGGTAGACTTCAGGCGTGGCAAAAAAGGCGGTAAAATCGTTATAAATTATTTCTCACCAGAGGAATTAGATAGAATAATTGAAATAATTGAAGGAAGAGGGTGATCGGTGGGCCTTTTCAAGCGTGATGAACCAACTTTGCCTTCCATGGCAAACAATGCCCGGGAAAAGCAAAAGACAAAAGAAATTCCTAAAAAGGAGAGAGCCGTGAGTCTGAAAACGGATGACATCACTACTATCCTCGGAAAAGGATCCGAATTCGAGGGCAAACTTCAGTTCGAGGGAACCTTGCGAATCGAGGGCATCTATTCTGGAGAGATTAAATCTGACTCTGTTTTAGTAGTTGGAGAAGGTGCCAAGGTTTCTGCCGAAGTGGACATCGGGACAATTATCATCAATGGCGAAGTGAATGGTAATGTCCGCGCCAAGCAATGTGTCGAAATTCGCAAGCCCGGAAAGCTGGTTGGAAACATTCAGTCGCCGTGTCTGATTATTGAGCAAGGTGTCGTATTTGAAGGAAGCTGTAAAATGGAAAACATCAGCGCCAAGCCCGGGAAGCCTGCTTTTCCTGCCGAGCCCGAAAAGAACAAAAAGGAAATTGAGTAATTACAAATACGCAATAGACATTCATCAAGACCCCCCGGAGCACAGGAGGAGTACATGAGAAATCTGTTTGCACTCGTGTTGGTAATCACTGGACTGATATTGTGTTCATGCGCCAACGACAAATCCAGCCTGAAAGCGGAAGAAACAGCTGCAACACAGAAAGAACCCGAGGGGGTAAAAGTGGAAGCTGCTGTAAATTTAGAAACCCTGCGAAAGAAAATTAAGCGCTACAAAAAGATAACGATCAATTTTGATCGATCCCGTTTCGACGAGCAAGGTCTGAAAACCGTCGACCTTCTCGTCCAGGCCTCAAAAGTGATGGATGAACTTTTCTGGCACCAGGTTTCGTCAATTGGTCCGCAGTTGAGGAAGAGCCTGGCCGAGCCTGTCAGCGAAACCGACAAGTTGCTGGCTCACTATTTGGCAATCAATTACGGCCCCTACGATCGACTGGATAATATGGAACCATTTATCAAGGTTTCTGACAGGTTTTCAGGTGCAACATTCTATCCAGCAGATATGACCAAGCAGGAGTTCGCCAAGTGGATTGAAACCCATCCCCAGGACAAAAAGTCCTTTCAAAATTGGTTTTCGATCATTGAACGAAAGGGTGATTCACTCGTTGCTGTTCCTTATTCGAGCTATTACAAAACCAGACTGGTCGAGGCCGCCAGACTTCTCAAAGAAGCAGCCGAGTTGGTCGGCAATAAAAGCTTCAAGAAATTCTTGCTCAGCCGGGCAGATGCATTCTTGTCAAATGAGTACACTCAAAGCGACATAGATTGGATGGATGTCCAGGATTCCGACCTGGAAGCCACCATCGGGCCATACGAAGTTTACGAGGACAATTTGTTCAACTACAAAGCTGCTTTTGAGAGTTTTATTACCCTCAGAGATCCCATCCAAAGCAAGAATCTTGCTAAAATCGGCGGCTACCTGACGCAGCTGGAAAAGAATTTGCCCATTTTGGATCAGTACAAGAATTTTAATCGCGGCCAAAAATCGCCAATCGTTGTCGCCGACCTGATTTACTCGGCGGGCGATACCCGAGCCGGCGTACAAACTCTGGCCTTCAATCTTCCCAACGACGAGACCGTCAGAGAGCTAAAAGGCTCCAAGAAGGTCATGCTCAAGAATATTAGCCGCGCAAAGTTCGATAATATTCTCAAGCCAATAGCCGGTGTCGTATTGGCAGAAAATCAGCGGCAGTATCTGAGTTTTGACGCTTACTTCAATCATACCTTGATGCATGAAATGTCACATGGGCTCGGTCCGGGTCGTATCATGCATAAAGGGGAAAAGGTGCCAGTCAACCTGGTCTTGCGCGAGCTTTACTCAACAATCGAAGAAGCCAAGGCTGACGTACTTGGGGTCTACAACACGTTTTTCATGATCGAAAAAGGCGAACTACCCACCAGTATGCGGAACCAGTGCCTGGTCACTTTCTTGGCCGGTGTGTTTCGCTCGGTTCGTTTCGGGGCCCACGAAGCCCATGGGCGGGCAAATCTGATAGCTTTCAATTATCTGATTGAAAAGGGAGCCTATAAGTTCGATGCCGAAGCCAAGTGCTATTCGGTGGATTTAACGGCGGCACCGGCGGCCTTTAAAGACCTGGCTACCGACATACTGATGCTACAGGCCCTGGGCGACTATTCCGGTACCAAGGATTTCATCGAGAAGTATGCCTCCATCGGCAGCGATATGCAGATGCTGCTAGATTCTTTGGGCGATATCCCGGTCGATATCGAACCGGTCTTCGAATTTGATGGAGATTAGTTGCTAAGGGTGTTTTCTCCCAGGTGCTCCTTTCTTATACTTTCGAAAAGCTCGGCGCGTTTCCGGCGAATAACGTAGCGTCGGATACGATCGGCATTGTCAACACTCAAGGCGGTAAATACGACTGATGTCGCATGGCTATGAAAGTTGAGTTCATCACCGACAACTTTGCCCAGGGCCTTGACCGTGTGATCGTCGTCGGGCAGGCTGAACTCGAGGTAGACTTCGTTAGTTTCCCTGCGGAATTCTCCGGAGGGCTTGATGTATCGAACACCCCCTTCGCTTATGTCAACGGCCCGGGTCAACTGGACGCCGGTCTTTACATCTTCGTTGACGAACACGTTGATTTCGGCTCTCAAATACTCTCTTTTTTCGTTCAACTGGCTCATTTTATCCCTCCGCTAGTGTGGGTCAATGTACTCCAACCAGCTACATGTAGTATTATATCCTACACGCGCCCCAGGTCAAGAAATTGGCGATATTTTGTGTGTATTGACAGGTCAATAACACAGCGGTTACTGTTCGCAGCGAAAAGAAATTACTGTTCTAAACAACTGGAGGTCATTGTGCGTTATTTCTGTCCCGGATGCGGTACCAAATACAATAAACCAGACAAAGAGATACCCGATGAGGGAATGTCGGTTAAGTGTGAGAAGTGTAATTTCAACATAACCATCAAGCCGCCCAAGCGCAGGACAGGCACACGGCCGCCGCCCGACTCGAAAAAAACAGATGTGATGCCGGCAGCCCAGGGACCCGCCAAAACCGAAGCAAGTGACGATTGGCCGGAAGATGAAAATGTTACCACAGATGAACCGGTCGCCCAGTCGTCAGCTGCTGCACCAGCCGAAGCCACTGAAGACGAAAACACAGCCGCCGACACCAAAAAACCGGACAAGGCTGAAAAACCACCCCCCAAGGCACAACCGAAGAAAAAGAAAAAGAAAAAGCCGACTGGCGTAAAGGCCCCCGGCCGCTATCTTGAATCAATCGGGACCGGTAAGAGTGGCGACAATTTCAGGTTCAGAGATCTCTTTTACTCATTGGCTGTTGGGCTGGACTATAGAAAAGTAATTATTGCCGGTCTGGCTGTATTCGTTGGCTCTCTTTTGTTCGCCGGACTTTCCTACCTGGGCTTCTTGACCAAGAGCACAACCGGAATGATCATCGGATCCGTGCTTGGCGGTCTGGCGTTTTGGGCATTTACAATCCTGGGCATGGCGGTAACTTCGTACCAGACCGACCGCGAAATGGAGGCCGGTAAACACCTGCCGATATCTCAGGGAATTCGCTTTGTAACCTCGCGGCCCCTGGCGGTTTTGGGAACACCTTTTATCTTTGTGATCGGTGTATTGCTAATGGGGGCCGGAATTGCGGTGTTTTCGTTGATCGGCCGAATCCCTTATGCCGGACCACTGATCTACGGACTTACCTTCTCGGTCACTTTTACACTGGCATTAATTGCTGTATTGCTGTGTGTCATGTTCGTTATAACGACTTTTTCGTATGTTCCCGCTATCGCCCGTGAAAACCTGGGTCCCTACTCGGGTGCCAAGCGTGCGGTTGCTTTAGTCAGGCAGAACCTGGCGCGCTATATTATGCACATCTTGATTGCAGCTGTTTGCGTCTATGCGCTTGTTATCCTATTGAACATGTTGGTCGTATCGGCAATGTGGGGACTGGGTTGGGTTGGCGGCAAGGCGATGGGCCCCGACCTGACATCGGTTTTATTGGAAATTCCCTATCGGCTGTTCAGCATACTAGTGATTATAGTACCCGATCCTATCCTGAGAATGTTCCAGGCCGCGGCCGGGCAAGGCTGGCAATTCACAGTAGCCGGGTGGCTGGTCGGTGTTGTTTTACTTGCGGTCTTTTCCGGGGTGATGGCGTTTGTGCTCACTTACTTTGGTGCGGCCGGGGTAGTGAACTACCATCTGCTGACACAGAAGAAAGCCCCCAAGGATTAGTTCCGGCAGATCAAGCGCTTTTCAGCCCGGCGGCCAGGAGAGCCTGCGGCCACCCAAGAGGTGAAAATGAATGTGGAAGACTTCCTGTCCCCCGTCGGCATTGCAGTTGACGACAACCCGGTAGCCGCTGGTTGCCATTTCCAGATCCTTGGCGATCTTGGCGGCAACCGTAAAGATGTGCCCGATCGATTGCTCGTGCCGGGTTTCGAGTTCATTGATGGTCGAGATATGTTCTCGAGGAATCAGCACAACATGGTTAGGCGCAACCGGGTTGATATCCAAAAACCCCAAACAAATTTCGTCCTGGTGAACAAAGTCAGCCGGGATCTCGCCGTCGCGGATCTTACAGAAAATACAATCGCTCATGATTTCCTCCCTGAGCAAAAAGGCCTATCACGAGTTCACAAACACGGTCAACTTGTGTCAAACAGATTCATGGCGACTATTTTATTGACGGCATTATGTCTGCTATTAGGAGCCTGCGCCGGCGTGACTACGCCGTCAGATTCCGACCTTAAGGGCGTAGTCAAAATGTTCCATCATGATTTGCGCTGGAAATATATCAAAGCCGCAGCTGCGCGAGTAGCTCCCGAACAGTCAGCCGACTTTTTAGAAAAGCTCGAGGATATCGAGAAAGATCTCAACATTACCCATTTGGAGGTCCGCAGCATTATAATTTCCAAGGACGAAAACCTGGCAACAGTCAAAGCCAAAATCCGCTACTTTTTAATACCCTCGACAATCGTCAAGGATGAAAAAATTGTACAAGTTTGGAAAAAAATAGGCGGTGGCTGGTTCTTGTTCTCGCAAAAAGGCGGGCCGATTGAAACCAGCGAGAAAGAGCCGGATAAACCCGAAGAAAAGAATCCCGCAGAAGAAAAAATGCCTGAAAAAGAACCTCCTCCTGATGACAGTCCCAGATGAATTGCCGCGGATAATTTTTGAAGACGAAATAATTTTGGCAATTGATAAGCCAGCCGGGATACACGTGTTTACTTCATCTGCCGGCCGGCAAGAATCAGTTTGTAGATGGCTACTGGCCCTTAGACCGGAGTTAAAGGATGTCGGCGATAAAGCCGCTCCGGCAATAGTCCACCGAATGGATCTGTTTACCTCGGGTGCGTTGCTGGCCGCCAAGAACAATCAAGCATATAAAGATCTACGCCGGGCATTTTCTGATAAAGAGATATCCAAAATTTATATCGCTCTGGTTGAGGGAGAGCTAAGCCAGGCGACTACTCTGGATAGACCTATCGGCGCGCGCTACCGTCGTTCAAAAATCGTGACGGTTTCAGAAAATAGCAGACGCCTGCGCGGTGTCCGCCCGGCCGAGACCCGGGTAGAACCGCTGGCGACTTCTGGTGGGCTTACGTTGTGTCGGATAATAATCCGGACAGGCATGCGGCATCAGATCCGGGCCCACCTGGCCCACCACGGTCACCCGGTTGTCGGAGACAAGGATTATGGCGCCCAAATCACGGTTGACGAACTGGGCCGGCGTTTTTTCTTACACGCCTGGTCGCTAGGCTTGAATCATCCCCAAAGCCACGAATCTTTGATTCTGACCAGCCCTATACCTGCCAGGCTTCTACAAATACTGGAAGCAAAGGGTTTATCTGACTCGTATCTAGAACAAGTCGCGACATTTTCGTAACACGCACTTGACGAAACAGTGTATGCTTGTTATTAGATTCTCAAATTGTCTCCTCTTGGGGGTTTTACCATGAACCTGGGGTTGTCACCGACAGTTCGCAAGCTCAAAGTCGAATTCAATGATCGCAGCGATTTGATAAAAATGTTCCTTTCCGAGACACCCCATGGCGGCTTAATGGTCACGGTACCCGAACCGGTCCAACTGGGAGAAGTTGTTCAGCTTCGAGTTCTGTGTAAAGACGAGATTTTAGATGAATCAATCCGCGGCGTTATCCTCTGGTCGCGTAAGGCAAAACCACAAGGTTCGATTATTGGTATTGGTTTTTTTGCATCCGAGGTCGACAAACGCGAACGCTTGTTGTCCAAACCTCAAAAACACTCGGTTTCCAAAGAAAGAAAAAATACTCGTTACCAGACTACTCTCAAAGTGACCTATCAAACTGCGACTGATTTCGTCATTGATTACACCCGCAATATTTCCTCCGGTGGATTTTTCGTGAAAAGTACTCAGATGCCTGATGTCGGCGCAGAGATACTCTTCAGGCTTTATCCGCCCGGGCACGATACTCCGATCGATCTAGCCGGTAAAGTCACCTGGCAACGACCGAGCGGCGGGTTTGGAGTGCGCTTCACAAGGTCGAGTGATGCGAGTCGAAATCAATTGGCGCAACTGGTTCGAACCGTGGCGATTGGCGCCCCGGCAGTCTTGTCGGCACCAATTTTCGATGAAGTCACGCCGGTTTAGTAGAACTCAGCAAACGCAATGTGACAGCCCGGGCAGCCTGGATCAGCTCTTCGCGATCGTCGGGCCCAAGTTTGACCTTCAATATACCTTCGGGATCGAACGAAATTCGTTCGGATTGTTCTTGGGCCAACTGAACCAGTTTGCCGGTGTCTATGTTTGCAGTTAAATCCAACCCGAAGTGCAAGACTCCCTTTTTGGCCTCGAGAGTTAAAATGCCGGCCCTGCGCAACAGGGTCTTTAGCGACATTAGTTCGCAAAGATTCTGTACTTGATCGGGTTCGGGCCCGAAACGGTCCACAAGTTCCTGCTCGATTTCGAAGACTTCTTCTTCATCGTCAGCATGGCTCAAGCGGGCGTATATTTCCATACGTTGATCGAGTTCGGGCACGTAATCCTCGGGCAATAGACAGGCGATCGGCAATGATATCTCCGGCTCGGTTTCAGAGTCAGTTGATTGACCGCGCGCCTGAGCGATTGCTCTTTCGAGCATGCGCCCGTATAAATCAAAACCAACCGCGGCAACATGTCCCGACTGAGCTTTACCCAGCAAATTGCCGGCCCCGCGGATTTGAAGATCTTCTGCGGCGATTCGGTATCCGGCGCCGACCGCGCTTAGATCTGACAAAACCTCGAGTCTTCTGCGGGCGTCTTTTGTAATGCTGCTCAGCCCGGGGATCAGCAGGTAGGCATATGCCCGTTCGACCGCGCGACCTACCCGGCCACGGATCTGATGGAGTTGAGACAATCCGAAAAAATCCGCGCGGTTGATAATAATGGTGTTGGCTGAAGGGATGTCGAGGCCCGACTCGATTATCGAAGTACAAACCAAAACATCTATTTTTCTGCCGACGAAATCGGACATGACCTGTTCGAGATCGCGATCTTTCATTTGGCCATGCGCCAGGCCGCAGCGCGCCTCGGGTACGATCCTTTCGATAAAGTGCCGCATGGACGAAAGAGAGCGCACCCAATTGTGCACAAAAAACACCTGTCCGCCACGCTGCAACTCGCGCCGAATGGCCTCACTGATAACTCTTTTTGAAAATCGCGTAACCAGCGTCCGAATGCTTCGCCGGCCGGGAGGAGCTGTCTGGATTACACTGATATCGCGCAAGCCAGTCAATGACATCTGCAGGGTCCGCGGCAAGGGTGTCGCGGTCATGGTCAAGACATCTACATTTTGCTTGAGGCTCTTCAGCTTTTCCTTGTGCCTGACACCGAAACGATGTTCTTCATCGATAATCAACAGGCCGAGGGATTTGATTTTGACATCGTCGCGCAACAGGCGATGGGTGCCGATCAGCACGTCAACCGCCCCGTCGGCCAGATCGGCAAGGATTTTCTTCTGATCGCTTGTTTTAACCAGGCGTGAGATCATTTCGACTCTTAGTGCTTGTGCTTCAAGCCGGGCTTTGAAAGTTGCCAGATGCTGAAGGGCCAGAATCGTGGTTGGAACCAAGATAACTGTTTGGCGGTTCATCAGCGCGCATAAGTAAGCAGCCCGAATGGCAACTTCGGTTTTGCCGAAGCCGACATCTCCGCAAACCAGCCGATCCATAACCTTGTCTTTGGTCATATCTGCGATGATTTCTGTTATAGCGCGTTGCTGGTCTTCGGTTTCTTGATAAGGAAAAGATGCCGCCAGGGCGCTATAGTCTTCACCGGGTAGATCGACTGCCAGCCCGGGCTGCGATCGTCGTTGGGCTTCGAGCCGGATCAAGTCGTCGGCCATTTCGAGCAGAGCCTCTGAGACCTTGAGCTTGGTGCGCTCCCAGCTCTTGGAGCCAAGCTTGTTGAGCAATGGAGACGGGCCGTCAGCGGCTCGACCGCTTTGATAACGTTCGATCAGGCCCATGCGGGTAACCGGTAGATAGAGGCGATCACCTCCGCGGTAGCCTAGCAACAAGTAGTCGGCTTCCGATCCGGACACCTCCAGACGGTGCATACCGTCAAATTGGCCGATCCCAAAGTCGACGTGAACCACTAAATCACCGGGGCGTAAAGCGGCGACTTTTGTTTTGGCCACCCGGGCCTTGGCGTGCTTGATCGGGCGGCCGAATATTTCCGAAGCGGGAATGAACCCGACCAAAGCGTCTAAGCAACTAAAGCCGCCGGGCAACTCACCGGCCACAATCCGGACCGGCGGAGTCGGGGTAGTCTGGTCGGCCCAATCGGGCTCAAAGTCACCCTCTTCTATTCGAGTCGGGATTTTACGGCTGCGCAACAT
>JAFDKH010000372.1 GCA_019307065.1 Deltaproteobacteria bacterium | reverse complement strand
ATCCATGGCGAATCACCCCCGAGGGCAAAGTCTATGCCTGCGACTTTAAAGCTATTTTTGATGAAGCTAACTTCAAATTTCGCAATCTGGGGTTCTCCCTTCCCGAATACCCTGTCAGCAAAACCATCTTTGAGGAAGAATTGGCGGCCTGGAACGCTTCCAGCTACCGGGGTCAGGCCCACGCTTGTGAATTGAGCGGCCGCTGGATACTTCCCCTGCTGTTTGGCGGCGGGGCTTCTACAATCATCACAGAAACCCTGATTCAAAATGGTGGAAATCCTATAATTCTCTCGGATTTTGGCGGTAATCCGCCATATGAACGTATGCTTGGAACCGCCAAGCTGTGCTTTGACCACCACCTTGAACATGCTAAACTTCTGCTGATTCTGGGCGGCAACGCCAACAACACCCTCATCGATGTAACCTTCAAAGCCATCGCCGATGCCCTCCAGGACTATGTGTATGAGCACGGCCCGTTGTCGATACCTGTCGTCGTCGGGCGTGGCGGCCCACGCCTAGTTCAGGGACTGCTCTTCCTCCGCGACACCCTTGACTCACTCCAACTGCCCTATGTTATTTTCGGCCCTGAAACGCCTGTGACTCAGGTCGCTGAGTACTCGGCTCAACTCGTAAATGACTGGCAGAAGATAGGAGACAATAAATGAAAGCCAAAACACTCAGTGATCTTCTCAAGGCGACCGACCGCGTGGCAGTGTCCAATATCACCGGCCGAGAGGCCCGCAGCGTTACCGTGGCCTCACAAAAGTATTGCCCTAATATAGTAGGCGGCTGGGCCCTTGGAAAAGATGGACTGCAAATTGAAGTGCCTGGTTGCGATCCGATACCGGTATTCTCCGATACTGAAGCGCTTACCAAGACCTTGCCCAGGAAACAATGGCCCAATAAAGTCATTATCTACTCTCCCCCACAAGCCGTTTATGCCGAGGCCAAGGAGATCGTCGAACACTTTAAAGATACCATCGAAACCATTTTCATAATAACAGAGCATGTCTCTGTGGAGGTGATGGCCAAGATAAAGCAAATGTGCTCACAGGCCAATATTGATGTTATTGGTGGCAACTCTCTCGGTATGATAAATGTCCACGACAAAGTGCGTGTCGGTGCTGTCGGCAGCGAACGCCCCGAGGAAGTCTTCCGTCCCGGCTCAGCGGCTCTTATCTCCAACAGCGGCAACATGGTCAACACCATGGCTGGCTATCTGCTCAGTGCCGGTCTTGGGTGTTCCTACGGCATCTCCACCGGCAAGGACCTTCTCATCCTTACATCCCTGAAAGAACTGCTGGAACTCGCTCGCGAGGACGAACTTACCCAATTGATAGTCACTTACTGCGAACCAGGCGGCATCTATGAAAAAGAAGCTGTTGAAATGCTCCGCCAAACCAAATATCCCAAACCCATCGTCGCTTACGTGACCGGCGAAATCCTCGAGAAACTGGATCTTTCTCTTGGTCACGCCGGAGCCGTTGTGGAAGGCCCGGAAACGACTGCTTCTGCGAAGATGCAGCTTTTCGATGACTATTTCCAGATTCCCCCGTTCGACCCCGAACTCAAGTACGAAAAGACCCCCGAACTGGTCAAGGCCCTGCGGCGTGGTATCCGCATAACGACCCTGCACCATCTGCCAGCGGCGGCGGCACTTATTTGCAATGTCCTCGACATCGAACGCAACTTCCGACCGGACAAACCCTTGACCTTGAATCCCTGGTTCGTCGATTATAAGGGCTTCGGCAAATATCTTCCCTCGCAACTATTGCTCCACCGCGGCAAAGTCCCCGAACCTTATCGTTCCCAGTTTAAAGCTTTTACCCATCTAATGGGCGCGAACCCTCCTCGCCGCAACATGCGTAACGCCAGTCACGCCTCCTCCAACGACGGCAGCGTACCGCGGATTTATGGGCGATCTCTGGAAGAAGAAATGACATCCGGTTCGTTTGTCCAGTCACTCATTTTGGCCTGGACCGGTGAATCGCCGCGCGATTTCGAGGCGGAGTTGATGGAAAAATGTCTCATAGCCTCACTGACAAATGGTCCCGGAACTATCTCGGCTCAGGGCGCCAAACTTTCCAGTTCGGCTGGCAACGCTCCCAATACCGCTATGATCGCTACCCTCGCTTGTATGGGCGATGTGCACGGCGGCAACGGACGCCGGGCCGTCGAGTACCTTCTTCGCGTCTTCCGGGGTGTTGCGATCGTGGACCCATACAATCCAAACCATAAGCTTGATCTGCAAAAAATTGTTATCAAGGAAGCCAAGAGTTTCAACAAAAAACGTACTGCTGCCAAAAAAGCCGGAACCGCTTACGACCGTATTCCCTGCCTGGGACACCCCATTTTTCGCGACCAGCCAGTTAATTTCGATCCTCGCGAACAGGTCATCGTCAGCTACCTCAAGGAAAAAGGACTCTGTAACATCTTCCTGGATTTCTATCACCTGCTTGCGCATCAACTCAAACGGGATGGTGTTTCCCAAAACGTCTGGGCCGTCAACCTCGATGGCGCCATCGCTTCTGTAGTCCTGGGCAATTGCTGGAAAGCTCTGGAAGAAAAACGCATCACGGTTCGCCGCGTTTGCGACATCGCTTTCATGGTCTTCGCTCTGGGCCGTGTCGCCGGCAGTGCTGGAGAGTACCTCGACCATCAAGACTCCGGCACCCCCATGGACATGCGCATACCCGTCGCTGAGTGTCTTACCCTGAGCCGCTCATTCGACCATCGAAATGGCCAAACCTCTTGAAGGGATCCGAAAAACCAGTCCATACGCCGGGATCGCCTGATACTACTTTATCTTAACAGTCGTATTTTTTTTAGCTTAACAAATTGGCCCGCCCCGCTTTTTTTGCAGGGCAGTAAACTAAACTTCACAATTGCCCCGCGATAGTCAGGGCTATCCGAAAGATTAACGCGATAGGTGTGCATCTTCCCGTCATTGATGACCTTAAAGCTGACATGCTTCGAAACAGATTTCTTGCCGTTGTCAAATGGCAGGAATTCAATGTTCGCTGTCGGTTCATTCGTTCTAAACGCCGCTGTTATCTCCATCACAGGATACTTGTCCGCATCCCAGCACCCCTCGGGCCCGATGATCTGCGGGTTATTCTTTTCCAGCCAAATCGACCATTTCCCCTTTATCGGCCATCCGCGGTCGGATGCGTTCCTGTGTATCCAGTGCTGCCGGTCCGCCGAAAAATCAAAATCTGCGATTGGCCCAGTATTATGCTGATAGACATAGCTGCGAATCTCACCTATCGAACCGGCGATCAGGCGAT
>JAFDKH010000371.1 GCA_019307065.1 Deltaproteobacteria bacterium | reverse complement strand
AACTCAATCAGTGAAAGACACTCTGAAAAGTCAAAATCAACCTACACAAGTCGCCGTAAAACCTAAATCATCTTTCAGTGGAGCCTATGATCCGGCTTACCGGTGGATTATGGTGGGGTATTCCTTCACCGCCCCTATGATTCGTTTATAAACACATAGGCAAATACTTTTGTGTCGAGTACCAGGTTATCGATCACGCAGTATTCGTTTGGCTGGTGAGCAAGATCATCCATGGTTGACCAAACTACAGCTGGTATTCCATGCTTCCTAAACAATGCAGCCACCGTGCCTCCGCCGATTCCCATCGGTTGAGGCTTGACCTGACTGACTTCCAAAATAGCCTCCGAAATGATTTTGACAACCGGTGCTTCGGTTGAAGTAGCCGGGGCCGCCCGGGCAATCATTGGCTGGGTAACTTTGATCTCGACCTTGAACTCACCGGCGACTTCGGCGGCAATCTTGTTTATGGTGGCCAATACGTCATCAACGCTGTAGTCAGGCAGAATGCGGCAGTCGAAGTATAGAACCTCCTTACCGGGAATAGTGTTGATATTGGGAACATTTGCCTCTCGCTGAGTAGGTTCGAACGTTGAACCGGGCGGGTCAAAGACCGGGTCTTGGCGAGAGTATTCCTGGTGAAGTTGCTGGTCGAGACGGACCACCAAATGAGCGGAAGCCCGGTGGGCATTAATGCCAGCCTGGGGCATAGAGGCATGAACTTGCTTGCCCAGTATCTCGAAACCGCACCACAGGATTGATTTCTCAGCTACCTCAACCATGCTACCGTCCGGGTTACCTCCATCCGGTACAATGACGATATCGTTTTTGTCGACCAGGTCCGGGTTACTCTTCAGCACGTAATCGATCCCATACTCATTTCCAGTTTCTTCATCAGCTACCAGCATCAGGCAGATGTCGGTCGAAGGAGCGATTTTTTCTTCTATCAAAGCGCGCATGGCAAATAAAGAGCTGACCAGGCCCTGTTGGTTGTCTTCGGTGCCACGTCCGTAGATTTTTCCATCTTTTACAATGGCTTCGTGAGGATTGCTATCCCAAAGCTTTTCATCTCCGGGAGGAACTATGTCCATGTGCGCCATAACCCAGACTGTCGGCTTAGCCGTCTTGCCTTTCAGCCTGACAACCAGGTTGGGCCGAGTGCCTTCTGGTACTCGTTTGTCCTCGGCATTGTATTCACTGATGTCCGAAAGGCCAAAGGCTGTAATCTTGTCTTTCAAGAATTCAGCCCGCTTCCATTCACCATCACCACCGTTGTCAGGGCCCAGGGCAATCTGTTTGGTGAGTTCTATTTGAAACTCGACCATCTCATCGCGGTAACTATCGATACGTTTTGTTAGCCGATCGAAGATCTCTTTGGAAACAGGCATATCCAATCCTTTCTGAGAATCTGTATTAGTACTTGTTTCAAGTCATTCAAAAGTCGCCGACAAGATAATTGGAACCGGGGCTTGATTAGGCGGAGCATTGAAAAGATGGCGGGTACCGCCGGCCAACAACGCATTCTGGAGTTCTGCAAGCGAGTTAGGCGCTTCGGATTCGACGACCTTGTCGAATAACTGCCTGAAAGACGACAGGCACCACTCCTCGCCGGGATTGTGTTGACAAGTGCCCTCAGGCAATTCTGAAGGAATGAAGAAAGCGTATTTGCCGGCATAGTGGAAGCAAGGACGATCCGGCCAATATTCAGCAATGTTGAGAGTGAGGTCGATACCGGGTCCTTCGATCCTCAAACGATGCAATTCTTCAGATCCTTGAGGCAGTTGCGGCCGTCCTTCACTGTCAGATTTCTCTGTTTTTGTATCCTGACGAGAGGCGTCTATCATTTCGGGGTCGACGAAAAAAAGTTCAGCAGCAAAGCGGACCGTCGGGTCATCAGATACATGAACGATCGAACCAGCTTGTTCGCGTAACAGGCCGAGGTCGAACAATATCTGCAACTCCTGCGAGAATGAGCCGGCCAGACCCTCGCCGAAAAATTCCGTATATTTCACGGGTCGTAGACCTTCAGATGACTCGAGGCGATGCACGATATAGCGTCGTCGCTCTTCATCCATGGTGATTTCTCTGCCACGTGCGCAGTTGACATGCGGATCAAAAGGAGAATCTACCGGGTATTTGTCGAACGTCAGACGCATTTGGCCGTATACATAGCTGCGGGCGGTTGGACCAATCCCCAGCAATGAAAAAGGCTCGACGGTTGTATCATCGTAGACGAACCCGCGTTCAGCTGAACGAATTTCTTCTTCAAGGCGATTATTGCAGCTTTTCTTTATTAGATCGAAACAGGTTGAAAGCAAATTAATCTCGTAGCCAGTCTTCTCGGCCAGGTCTTTCAGGTGAGCAACCGTAGCCTCCATCGAGGGCAGTTGGCTTGGGCGGACCTCTGCTGGTGTATAGGGCGAGAGGCCATAAACCGTTACCTGGGTTGGATCGTGTTCGAGGATCTTTGTCAGGCTCAGCGCCATCGATTCGAAAGAATCTTGGGGCAGTCCATGGATCAGATCCACGTTGACCCAAAGACGGCAAGCCTGCATTATTTTCAGAGTTTCGACAACTCTTTCAGTCGATTGATATCCGCGGTTGACATTGTCGAGAGCCTTGGAGTTGAGGGTCTGGACGCCGAAACTAACCCGGTTGAATCCATGTGATTCAAATATGCGAGCCTTACTCTCAGTAGCAGTCAAAGGATTTCCCTCGAATGCCCACTCTCCTCCGCGTTTCCTTTTGAAGGCCTTGTCTATATGGGAGAGAAGCCGTTCAAGTTGCTCTTCATCGAGTACGGTTGGTGTGCCACCGCCAATGTAGCAGGTCACGAACCCGATACCCTCGAAAATTGAAGAGTAGAAATCAATTTCGGCATGCAGTCTTGCCAGATAGGCTTCAAGGTCAGCAGGATCGAAATCACCGATGCTGTGGTAGATACAGTATTTGCATTTGTGAGTGCAAAATGGAATGTGGATGTAGAGGCTTAGCAGTTCGGGTGCCTTAGCTGCCTTGATATTGGCAGCCAGGCGACGCCAGGCGTCTGCGATTTTTGACAGAGTCAGAGGTTCCATGGGCAGAACCGGCGATACGAAGTAGTGCTGAAGAACTCCGCGCTTTATAATAGGCGTGCCAAGTGATTCGGCTAGACGAGTAAAATCTTGGAGTCGCTCGTTGTTCGTATTGGACATGGCGAGATGATAGCCTAGTGTGCTAGATATGAGAAGGATTTCCAAGAGGTTTTGGAATAGTCGTTGTTTGACAGTCGTTGCCTGCTCTGCTGTACTTCATC
>JAFDKH010000370.1 GCA_019307065.1 Deltaproteobacteria bacterium | reverse complement strand
TTCAAACCGACGGTGGTGCAGGCCACCGTGGATGCGAAATCACGTCTTGAGCTGTGTCAAATACCGCCATCTATAATAAGCCCGTGAAATTTTAATTGAACCGATCAAACCTGACTCACAATACACTACCCTTGACGACTTCTGAGGGTTGCGGTAGTGTGCGACAATTTAATAGAAACTTCGCCAATTTATGGCCACATAGGTCGGAGGTGAAGGCATGCAACAAAAAGAAATCAGGGAAGGGTTGACCTTCGATGATGTACTGCTTTTACCCCAGGCAAGTGAGGTCTTGCCCAATGAGACCGATGTCTCGACCCGCCTGACACAAAAGCAAAGCATCAATGTTCCAATCGTCTCTGCCGCCATGGACACTGTGACCGAGGCTCTCACGGCCATTACGATGGCTCAGGAGGGTGGCATCGGCATCCTGCATAAAAACATGTCGCTAAAAAAACAAGTCGCCGAGGTCACTAAAGTCAAAAAATTCGAAAGCGGAATCATTCGGGATCCGATAACGATTCAGCCCGATCAACCTTTATCGGAAGCCGTCAGCGTCATGCAAGAGCGATCGATATCCGGGATTCCAGTTGTCCGCGATGAGTTGCTGGTCGGTATTTTAACCAACCGAGATCTTCGCTTCGAGCGCAACCTGGCTCAAAAAGTATCTGCGGTGATGACCACCAAACTGATCACCGCCCAGGAAGGAATTTCCAAAGACGAAGCCAAGGATCTTCTAAATCAGCACAAAATTGAAAAACTTCTCGTAGTTGACGACAAGTTTCAGCTACGCGGTCTGATAACCACCAAGGATCTGCAAAAGGCCAAGCGCTTTCCGAATGCCTCCAAAGATGAACATGGCAGTCTTTTGGTCGGCGCAGCAATCGGAGTAGGTGAGACGGGCATCGAGCGGGCCCATCATCTGCTGAACGCTGGATGCGACATTCTAGTGATTGATACCGCCCATGGCCATTCAAAGGGTGTCTTAGATACTCTGCGCAACCTGAAGAAAGAGTTCCCTGATGCCGACGTTATTGCCGGGAATATTGCCACGCCGGCCGGGTGTCAGGCGCTGATCGATGCCGGCGCCGATGCAGTCAAGGTCGGAATCGGTCCAGGATCGATTTGCACTACTCGGGTAGTAGCCGGAGTCGGAGTACCTCAGATAACCGCCATCAGTGATTGTTCCAAGATGGCCGATAAATACAACATTCCAATAATTGCCGATGGGGGGATGAAGTTTTCTGGTGACCTCACCAAGGCGTTGGCGGCCGGGGCATCGTCGGTCATGATCGGCTCACTATTTGCTGGCACCGAAGAAAGTCCTGGCGATGTTGTTTTCTACCAGGGACGTTCCTACAAAGTCTACCGTGGCATGGGCAGTATTGGAGCGATGAAGGCCGGCAGCCGTGATCGATATTTCCAGGACGATATAAAACACGATGATAAATTAGTTCCCGAAGGCATCGAAGGCAGAGTTCCTTACCGCGGCAAACTGACCCAAGTGCTATATCAGCTAATTGGGGGACTCCGCTCGGGTATGGGCTATGTCGGCTGCAAATCAATAGCTGATTTGCACAGCCGGGCCGAGTTCATCAGGATCACTTCGGCCGGCCTGCAAGAAAGTCATGTTCATAACGTGATTATTACCCAGGAAGCACCAAACTATCCGGTTTCACAATAATCGGGAGCAAGCGCCATGGGGAAAGCCTCTTTCGATAAAGTACTCATCCTTGATTTTGGCTCTCAATACACTCAGCTAATCGCTCGCCGAGTTCGTGAACAACGTATCTACTGTGAAATACAGCCTTGGGATAAAGATATCGCCTTCATCAAGGAATATGATCCTAAAGGCATCATCCTCTCGGGCGGTCCAACCGGGGTCTATGCCGCGGACGCGCCGACCTGTAGTTCAGAAGTATTTTCCCTGGGTGTACCGATATTGGGAATTTGCTACGGCTTGCAGCTGATCTCAAAAGAACTCGGCGGGCAAGTCTCGGCTTCTAAGCAACGTGAGTACGGTCGAGCAAAGTTGACCATCATCGATAGTTCCGATCTTTTCATAAACTTCGACCCGGGCGAGGAAGCTGAAGTCTGGATGAGCCATGGCGACAAAGTAGACAAGCTGCCCGATGGTTTCGTTGTCCTGGCCCACAGCCGTAACTCACCGTATGCTGCGATAGCTCACAAAGACCGGAAATTGTTCGGCGTGCAGTTTCATCCCGAAGTCGTTCATACTCCCCGGGGCGAAGAAATACTATCGAACTTCTTGTTTTCGATCTGCCAATGCAACCCGGGTTGGACGATGACCTCATTCGTTGAACGCGCACTCGATGAAATCAAACAAAAAGTTGGTACGCACGAAGTAATATGCGGTCTTTCGGGCGGTGTAGATTCGTCGGTGGTAGCAGCCTTATTGCATAGGGCCATAGGCAAACAGCTACACTGTATTTTCGTCGACAATGGCTTATTGAGAAAGGGAGAGGCGGTCAGCGTCAAAGAGTTATTTGGCCGTCATTTTGGCATCGATCTGGTAATAGTCGACGCTCAGGATCGGTTTCTCGAGGCTCTCAAGGGCGTCAGCGATCCAGAAAAGAAGCGCAAGATAATTGGCGAAATGTTTATTCGAGTATTCGAAGAGCAGGCCCGCAAATATTCGAAAGCAACATATCTGGCGCAAGGTACTCTATATCCGGATGTGATCGAGTCACAATCTGTGCGGGGTCCTTCAGCTACCATTAAAAGCCATCACAACGTCGGCGGGCTCCCGGACAAGATGGACCTGGAACTAATCGAGCCACTTAGAGAGTTGTTCAAGGACGAGGTTCGCCGGGTCGGTGAGGCCCTTGGGTTGCCGCAATCAATCGTTTTACGCCAGCCATTCCCCGGACCTGGATTGGCGGTCAGGTTAGCGGGCTCGTTGTCCGAGGAGCGCCTAGACACTCTTAGGGAAGCCGATGCCATTCTGCAAGACGAAATGCTGGTGAGTGGTACACTTGCCCAAACGTGGCAAGCATTTACGATCCTTTTACCAGTCCGCTCGGTCGGTGTGATGGGAGACGAGCGAACCTACGAGGAGACCATTGTAGTCCGCGCCATTACCAGTCTGGATGGAATGACCGCCGATTGGGCGCGCTTGCCATATTCTGTGTTGGCAACTATCTCGAATAGAATCATCAATGAAGTCAAGGGAATCAACCGGGTTTTATATGATATTTCGAGTAAACCGCCAGCCACCATTGAGTGGGAGTAGAAATATCAGGCTTTACGTATGTAAGTTGAATAATTACGGGGT
>JAFDKH010000369.1 GCA_019307065.1 Deltaproteobacteria bacterium | reverse complement strand
TTCAGGCCTTCTTTCAGGCCTTCTTCCCGCCCTTCTTCCCAACCCTCTTCGCGGCTAGTATCGATGACATTCTTCATGTCCCAGTAGACCTTCAGGCTTTTTTCGTATGCTTGACGTTCTGAAGGATCGAACTTGGCGATCTCGGCGGCTTCAAAAAGGCGTTGAAACACCCGCTCCTGGATCCGTTTCGGTCGGTCCTGCAGCAACGGAAGGTTCTTGATGAGGTAGAGCCACTTGTCAAAATGTGTCTCCAATTCATCTTCCGTCTTGGTGAACTTCGGCATTTCCAGGTAAATATATGTCAGCTTGTCGAAGAAGAGTTTCTTGCGCCGCGTCTCCATCAATTGGACGTGGTGATGAAAATAATCCGGACTGTCCTTGTCCTCGTCAAAGACAAAATCGAGGATACCAACAGTGTACACGGCATTGAGTTGAAAGTCCCAGTCCCCCTGCTGAGCTTGATCACGAATGGGGAAGGTCGAATAGAAAACGCTTCGGTCCTTGAAATAGTTCTGCTTGGCCTTCTGCATCTCGACGATGAACCTCTCCCCGGTCTCGCTCTCACAGTAGAGATCGAACACGGCATGACGATCAAACTCCGACGCCCCCAATTGCTCGGTCGAGAGATAGGTTAGATCCTGGATATGCCCGTGTTCCCGGATCAACTCGTTCAAAAAGTCTAGAAGAAGATCCTTGTTCGGCTCACTGCCAAACAGCTTCTTGAAACCGAAATCCGTGAACGGATTAACGTATCGGTCTTTCATACTGGTACACCTTTCTCAGACAATCAAATGCTTATATGATAGTATGAACAAACCCACACTCTGTCAATACTAGTCCCAAAACAAGCGTACTCTGACAGGCTGATTGGGCACGTCTTGGTGGGCGACTCGTAGGCAGACGTTCCGCGTTGCGACGCTCGGGTCGCTACGGTCGAGACGATTCAGTTGTGTTTGGGGCATTCAAATCTGCTTTCGTTGGCCAGGGGTTCACAGCTTCTCGCGGCATCCGTACCACGATTTATCCGTCGGGCGCTCAACAACGCAGTGGACGGCGAAAGCTTTCAAACGCCCGTAATAGAACCGGAAGATATTGATTCCAGCCCAGGATGCGGTAAACCACCCGACGACCGGCCTGAATGATCCGGCAGGGCAAATGAACGAAGTAATGACAGAACGACTTGAATTCCATACGCATCACGTCGACCTTTTCCTGAAGCCGTCGAGCGGCCCAGCGGCCTGACGTTGGCAGGAGTAAGCCCAGCCAACTTTTCAAGCTCCAGGCCAACGAGGCCATGACCATGTACGCCCAATTGCTTTCCAGGGTGTTGACCGGCATACGCATGGAATGCACGCCATGCTTCAGTTGATCCAAGAGGTTCTCCTGGTGACAGCGTTGGTTCGCATCAAAGACGATCTCGGCTTTGGACATCCGCCGATCATTGGTGATATAGAAGAAGTAACGAATCTCATCAAAGAGAACCTCCTCGCCCTTTTCCACGGAGATGTTCTTCCGCACCGCCACCATGCGATACGACTTCTTACATAACGTCGGCCGGTAGTCGAATTCAGCCACGTGTTCGCCTTGCAGCTGAAGGTTCTTGAACTTCCTGGCTTTGATGATCCGTGCTTTGACGTTGACCGGTTTCTCTCGGGTCCGGGTCTTGACCGTATACCTGGGTTTGCGTTCGAGGGGCTCCCAGGCTGTTTCCGGCAGGGTTTCGGCTATTTCCACGAGGTTGGGCATCGCGGCGAGGCCGAAGTTAAACACGATTTTGCGGTCGTCCCACTCGTCCAAAGAGGCCGTCTGACTGAAATCCGTATCGCCTCGAAAACGAATGGATTCAAAACCGGCTTGTCGGCAAAGAGCCGCCGCCTGGTTGAAATACGCCGCGGCGCCTGAGCTGCTGGTCCGATTGCCGCTGCGATTGACCACAAACAGCGGCTCCTGGGTGTTGGCCAGGGAGACGACCAACGGATGGTATCCCCAGAGGCCTTTATACGAGATGTCCATCCCTTGCTTGCACTGGCCGGTCGTCGGAGCGATGGTGCCGTCACCGTCGATAATCGCCTGCTTGAAGAATGATGGGTCTTGTTGCTTCCAGACCTTGACTCTCGCTTGATTGAGGGCCTTTTGTAAGCGGTGGATCTGGTCCGTATCAAATCGTCGACAGAAATCCCCGGCCGTGGTGGGGTCTGGAATCCGAACGGCCCCGAGCGCGTCCAGATACGCTTCGTCATTTCTCAAGCGTTCGATATCTTCCAGACACTCGCCTTGACAGAGGATGTTGTAGGCGATATTGAGTACGTGATCGGATTCATAATACGGATTGTGTATTTTGAAGACACGAACGTTTTGATTGATGATCCGATCCAGTTGCAGTTGTTTGACCATCCTCTGAACGACTCCGATCCCGCCGTAGGCGATGCCTCGGTCTCGCTCGGATAGATCGTATTGAATGTTGGGGGTCTTGAGGACCGGCCCATCGTGTGCAGGATACGTGTTCCGATCGATTCTCCTGGCGATATTCTTCTTGCGTTTCCCGATGATTTTTGCGATTCTCTTTTTCACTCGAAATGCCTTTCTTCATGCAGTGACATTGTCTTATCCTAAAGGATGATATTGCATTGAAACGGGCATTTCGAGCCTTTTTTACATTTCAAACGGAATCAAACCACTCAGAGTATGCTTGTTGTGGGGCTAGATGAGTCGGCTAATCCCCAGGCGCACGGTCGCTTGGAGTCTTGTTGGACGTTGTTCCCGAACTGCTTGCACCGTTCGGCACCAGGGAATTGATCAGCGCGATAAGGCTGATGCCGAGCAGCAACCACACGAGGCCGTCTGAGAAAAGCTCTACACCCTCTACGCGCCTGGCCGCGTTGGCCGAGCGAGCCCCATACCCCACAGCGTGAGAAGGCCCGGTCCCGTAGACGTAGACAAGCGCCAATTTGACCAGAGTGAAAATGAAGTGGCTGATTGGAATCGAAGCAAAGCTGATCCAGGCCGCTCGAAACTGGGGCTTCCTGACCACTTTGTCCTGCCGCACAGCAAAGAAGAAGAGCCCAACACCATATGCAAGCAACGTCCACGTCATGTCCAGACCTCCGTTCTCGTCTCCTAATCCTGACTTCTCAGTCTCGTAGCGATGGGCAACTCGTTGCCCATGCCGTCAATGCTCAGAGGTTATCTGCCTCCACGCTACACCACCACGGCCCTATTGTAGGCCGCGGATGACGGGGAGGCAATGGGAATCCAAGGGATGTGTTTCGCGCGACCTGCGACATGTGTAGGGGGTGCCG
>JAFDKH010000368.1 GCA_019307065.1 Deltaproteobacteria bacterium | reverse complement strand
AAATGCTGTTCGGCCACCCGGATTTCACCACGATCCGCTAAAGTAGTGCCAAGCTGCAGCAAGGCATCGATCTGATCAGGATCTCTATTGAGAGCCTGCTGCAGATGGCTGACTGCCAGCTTTGAACCGAAGCGGGACAGGAAAACTCCGAGGTGATAATGTGTGGCGGCATCATTCGGGGCCAGCTTGACCGCCTCGAGAAGATCTTCTAAGGCGTCCAGATGACGTTCTTGTTCGAGATAAACACTGGCCCGGTTGATTCTTGGAAACGGTGAATCAGAATCGGCATCGATGGCCTGGCTGAATTCGCGTAAGGCCTCTTCGAGCCAGCCTTTATCGGCAAGTTCGATCCCGCGCAGGTTGAAGGTCTGACCTCTTAGATGTCTTGGTTCTTTCGTCATTACCGGCGCATACTATGCATATCTGCCGGGCAGGTCAAGTGTGTAGTGTGGATATTGAAGTGAGCAAATGCCGGTGCTAGAGTTGGTCACAATGAAGTTTATCTCAACGAAGTTATTTAACCCGGTCGATATGCGGGTTGCTGCAACCACCAGTATGACTTGGTCCGCCCGTTTCGGGCTGAACATGTTGGTTGTCTTCAATGTCATCACCCAGATTATCGCTGTTTGTGTTGTCATAATCGGAAATCAGGGTACTCAGGTTGCTCCCATAGCCGGTGGGGCTGTGGTAGCCCTGTTCATGCTGATGTATTTCTATGGGTGCTGGATGTTTCCCGTTTTGAAGCGCCGGCATGTATTGTTCGTCCTACTCCTGAAGGAACTTTCGATCTTGGTGCTATTCGGTCTGGCTATCGGCCTGGTTGTCTTGATTCGCTGGCTATTCGGATGAGTCGGGAGGAGAAACCATGAAGAAAAACAATCGATTACGTTTGGTAGTCTTTACCGCCGGGCTGCTGGTTGTCTTTGGCTGCGGCCAGGTTTTGGCGCAGCTTGCCCAGCCGGCGGAAACTGCCCGGCCGGCCGCCTGGGCGATTGCCGTTGAAAAAGAGGGATTACCGAATTTACACAAGGTCAGCGATGCTCTCTATCGGGGCGCCCAGCCTGAGGACGAGGGTTACGAAACCCTGGAGATGATGGGTGGCAAAGCCCTGGTCAACCTGCGTTCTATGCATTCGGGTCGTTCCGAAATCAAAGAAACCAAGATCAAATACAACCGGATTGTCTTCAACCCGTTTCACCCCGAGGATGAGGACCTGATTGAGTTTTTGAAAATCATGGCCGACCCCAAGAACCATCCGGTTTTCGTGCACTGCAAACACGGATCGGATCGGACCGGGATGATGGTGGTTTTTTATCGGATTGTCATCCAGGGCTGGACCAAAGAGGATGCCATCAAAGAAATGAAAGAAGGCGGCTTCGGATTTCATTCCGTCTGGAAAAACCTTATCCTATTTATCCAAAATGCGGATATCGAAAAATTTAAAAAAGCTGCCGGTATTGAATCTAAAACTAAATAGCGGCTGTCTCAGAGGGAGGCCTGCATGAGAAAGATATTCTTGTGGCTGGGAATGCTTTGGTGCGTGCAACTCATTAGTGGCTGCGGTTGGCTAATCCGGGCGATTGAAGGAACCGAGACGCTCGAGGACAAACCGGTGACGGGCTTGCACCTGAGTACAGCTGACTCAAGCAGTCAAGTCTGTGCAGGATTACCAATTCAGCTCAAGGTCACCGCCGACATCCAGGCCAAAGAGCCGATGACAACCTGGAGCTACGACTCCCAGGGCAAGGCGGTCAAAAAAGGTCATCTAGTTTTCGAGGATTTCAGTTTCAGCTCCAACTTCGGCCAGGTGGCTCCCAAGGAAGGGATGCTGATTGTGCCCAACACCGGGCTCGAGTTGTTGGGCCAGCAGGTCAAGCTGGAGGTGACTTCCCAGCATGCCGCCGGACACACCGGCGAACTGTCACTTGGGCTACATTTTGGGTGTGGGGTTGTTCTCAATTATAACGGAGCAGTCGGGGAGCCGGGGGCCCAGGGAATGGCCGGCCAATCAGGACGGGACGGCAAGAGTGAGCAAAGTTCCGGATCGTATGCCCGGCCGGGGGGTCACGGCGAAGACGGCTTGCGTGGGGGCGATGGGGGCCGGGGCGGGCCGGCCGGACACGGCCACAACCTGACCGTCGACGTGGCCAAGATCATGTCACCCGAAAAAACGGAACTTGTCCTGGTGCGTGTAACTGATCATTCTCAAGCCAACCTTACTCGAACGGTCTTGATCGACCCGGCCAAGGGCGGCCGAGTGGTTATCAAGGCCAACGGCGGGCCGGGTGGCCAAGGCGGGAGCGGAGGGTTTGGCGGACGTGGTGGACGTGGCGGGACCGGATCTCCGGCCGGTGATGGTGGCAACGGCAGTGACGGCGGTAACGGTGGTGACGGCGGAGACGGTGGCAACGGTAGCCGGGTTAGCTTACGCTATGATTCCAACCACCCGGACTTGACCGGCCTGGTAGAAGTTCAAAACCGGGCCGGGGTGGCTGGCGGGTCAGGGAGTGGGGGCGGATCGGGCAGCGGTGGTACCACCTACTCAGGCGGTCGTCAGGGACGCAGCGGCCGCGTGGGTACTTCGGGTCACGCCGGTCGGCCCGGCAGCGACGGCCCCGTCTGTGAACCTCAAGCAGTTCCCCTAGAGCAGATTTTCCCGGATCTTGGTGGTCTGAAGTTTATCTGATAAACATGGGGATAGGCTAATTTGAAGTATATTTTACTAGCCGCCCCAACTGCTCTTGACCTCATATTTGAATTTCCAGGCCTCCGACCATTTCCCGGTCTGGCCCTTGTTGTTTACTGCCCGGACTCGCCAGAAAATACCACCCTGTGGCGGGCTGGCCAGTTTGAGCATAGCGCTCGAGGTGCGTTTGCGTAAAACGACTTTGGAGAAATTTTTAGAAGTCGCCAATTCGACCTGGTAGGTTTTTGAGCCCTTTACCCGCTTCCAGAACAAAATTATTTCTCGCGGCTTGAAGGCCATGATCCAGGCCTTGTTCTCGGGGGCCTGTAAAACAGGCGCGTCGGGAAACTCGAGCTTGGCATGAGGTTTCACCTCGGGCGGCGGTTTGATCGAGACTTTCTTGGCAATCAGCTTGAAAGTGCGTTCCGGCGAGGGCTTCGATTTTGCCCCGCTTTTATGGATGGCGTGAATCTTCCATTTGTAGTTTCCGGCCACGAGGTTTTTTAGTTCGATCGAAGTTTCTTTGGTGCGCCGCGGTTTTTTCGGCCTCCAGGTTTTTTTTGCTTTGGCATTGATCTCGACAAGGTAGGTTTTAGCCTGCGCTACCGCTTGCCAGCTGA
>JAFDKH010000367.1 GCA_019307065.1 Deltaproteobacteria bacterium | reverse complement strand
ATTGAGTTCAATAATCAACATAACTACCATGATGGACACCATTCAGGAAACCGAAATTATCAACACTTCGTTATGTAAGGTACGTAATAATCTAATATAATCGTGCTGTTAGCTTTTGCAAGTAGTACAAAGTTTTTTATACATTCCTACTACCACCATATTTAGTGGTATGCCGAGAATTGAAGGGCATCATTTCTTTAACATCCAAATAATAATATTTCAACATTACCACTTACACAACTTTAGAACAGCGCCCGAAACCTTAACCCAAAGACGGCAAGTTCCCCAGAATTCTCTTTCTCGGAAGGATTGATGATGAAGACAACATTTGGTGTTAGCTGTACATGTGTAGTAAGCTGAAATCGGTAAAATATCTCCATTGAGTATTCTTCACCTACAGTGTCGTTAGGGTTGTCCCAGGAGATTCCCATGCCAAAAAGATCTCCTTTTATTCCCCGTGGGTTACGAATAACCATCCCTCCGGATAGTAAATATTCAATCGTTTTCAGTTTTGCCTCAGAATATCCAAACTTAAGGAACACTCCCAGGCTTTTACCGAATTCCTGGTCGCAACTGAGCAAGAATCCAAACCCATCATCATGGTCATCTGTTTCGTCCGTGTGCCAGAAAGTGAAGCGGTAGTTGCCCTGACCAAGTCCATCGAAGACAGGAGTCAGTCCAAACAGGAAGGCCTTGAAAAACTCACTTTCATCAATGCTGTTAAATCCTGAAGTCGTGGGTTTTCCGTTTGCGTCATTAAAACCGAATGTCAGATAGTAGTTATTGCTGGGATATATCGCAACATTGAGACCAAGGGCGTCAGAGGGAAACAGTCGGGTGGGATTGACGGCAAAGGGCTGGCTGACAAATTTTGTGCTGCCGCTACCGGCGAAGCTGTTACGGTCATAGTAGTTTTCGGGATGAAGCTTGCCTATTGTCAAGACCAGTTTTTCATTGAGGATTCTTTGCTCCCACCACAGTTGTCTTAGGGCGGTTCGATCACGGGTCGAAATGCCAAAATCATTGGTATCCCAGGCGGTGCCAACTTCATTGGTAAACTCAGTTACGGTAGCATCTGCAAGATTGTCGCGACGCTCAAAGAAATACCCAAGTGTACCCTTGCCAAAGGATGGATGATCAACCAGGTGCCACTGCCCAAAAAAGGTAAAGTTTGAGATTCCGGTATCATTTGGGTTGCGGCCGCCTGTTGCACTTTGATAGATAAAAAGCTGTTGCCATGCCATCTCAAGATTTGCCTTGTCGTGCAACCACTTCTTAGCATCCTCGTAAGGTTTTAGGAACTTCCGGATTATTCTGTCCTCAAACCATTTTTCAACATCGCGTTCTCTGAGCTCCCTTAAGAGGTCTGGTACGCTTTCATCATCCCGGGCATAAGAAATATTCGGAGACAGACAATGGCTTACCAAAACCGCTACAAACAGTATTAGTAAGGAGTAGTACTTCATAGAAATTGAGGGGTTACCCACTAAAGGACACCATTCAAGTCGCAATAGGTCAAAACCTCATGAGGGTATTTGTGATCAGCGTTATCGCCTGTAGATGTCGATTCTTACGTTCTCAAATTAATAGGATAATACTCCCAGCCACCGTAAGCAAGACGTTTGCAAACGCGTACGCGCCAGTATACCCGAGAGACGGAACCGAACTCTTGGCTTCGGCGTTGACGATGCTCAAAGACGCGCCGCTGGTCATTGACCCCGTGATCGCGCCGAGCAGCATCACCGGGTTTATCGACAGCACCCGGCGACCGAATACGTAACCGACGAGCACTGGGATCGTGGTGACGCACATACCGGCGATGAACAGACTCATGCCTGACTGCGCCAGCGTTTCGAGGATCCCGGATCCGGCCCGCAGCCCGACGCCAGCCATGAACATCATCAACCCAAGCTCCATGAAGACCCACCGAGCAGCGCCCGGCACACGTCCAAAGGTCGGGTGCAAAACGCGCAAGTAGCCGATGATCAGACCCGCGGCAAGCAACCCGCCGGCCGTTCCGAGGCCAACCGAGATCCCGGCGACGGTGACGGTCCACGTGCCGATCAGGAGCCCACCAGTGATGCCCAGGGCAAAGGTCACCAGATCGGTCTGTTCCGCCTCGCCTTCGATATGGCCCACCAGGTCGCCGATAGCTTCCACGCGCGATGAGGAACCGGTGATGTGCAGCACGTCACCGGCTTGCACAGTGAACTCGCCTTCGAGAGGAATATCAACACCCAAGCGCTGAATCCGCGAGATGAAGCAGCCCCTTTTGGCCGCCACCTTTGCGAGGTTGGTGGCAACCTTTTTGATCTTCGAAACCTTTTTGATCTTCGATCGCAAGACAACGGCACGGCACGACTTGATGCGCACATCCAGCAGTTCTGCGTCCGACAGCTCGGGGCCAACGTTACCCGCGCGGGCGATGAACTCGTCCAGATAGCCGACAATGCATACCTCATCGCCGAGTTCGATCTGGGTCTCCAGGGTCACCGGGATCAGTTCACCCCGGCGACGAATCCGCTCAACGGTAACGCGGGCAGGAAACCTCTCATAGATACGTTCGAGCGTGGGCCCGACCAGTTCTTCATTCGTGACTCGGTACGCTCGCACCACGATTTCGTTTAAAACAGAGACGCGATCCTCCAAGCCTCCACTCCTTGAATCCTCCAGCTTCGCCGCTTCCGATGGTAGATCCAGCTGAAGGATGCGTGGCAGGAAGCGGATGATCAAGATTAGACCGACGAGGCCGAAGATGTAGGTAATGGCGTACGCAGTGGTCACATTGGTCATGAGCTGGTCGGCGGTGAATCCCGCGGGCACCGGCACCTGGCCGGCGCGAACCGCTTCTTGTGCAGCCGCCAGGGTTGGAGAACTTGTGAGTCCCCCCGAGAGCAAACCGGCTGCCGCTCCCGGCTCCAAACCGAGGACCTTTGCCCAGCCTATCGCCAGGGCGAATCCGGTGCCGGCAATGACCACCGCGAGGCACAGATATTTCAGACCATCCTGCCGGATCACGCTGAAAAAACCCGGTCCGGCCTGCAGCCCCACGGAAAAGATGAACAGAGTGAAACCGATGGATTGCACCGTTGTGTCGAACTTGTAGCCGAAGTGGCCAAAAATAAGGCCAACGAACAACACGCCGGAAATGGAGCCCATATCGAACCCTCGGATTTTCATTTTTCCGACCAAGTAGCCCAGTCCAAGCACCAGAAACAGCAGGCCCACCGGATTGCCGCGGAGAAATTCTTCAAAGAACGCCATCATTTTTCCACTTTTCATTGTCGTCCTCCTTTCAGGTCTGTCTTG
>JAFDKH010000182.1 GCA_019307065.1 Deltaproteobacteria bacterium | reverse complement strand
CTTTTGCCACGGATCAGTAAGGCGTCATAACCGGCTTTTTTCAGCTTGGTTGCAAAGTTTCCTCCACAATGAGAGTCAGCAATGGCACCAGTTAGCGGAGATTTTGTGGTTACCACAAAGCGGTTTGACTGTGGAGCGGCAGTTCCGGTTAGCGGGCCGACTGAGAAAATAGGCACCATTTTCTCATCAAAGGGATCCAGGCCCGGCTCGGTTTCATCGTAGAGCATTCGGGCTCCTAGCCCACGACCACCGATATATAGCTCCTGATCTCTTGAGTCGATAGGCTTGTCTTTTATCTCGCCGGAACTCAAGTTTACCTCAAGGTACCGATTCATACTTCCGCCGACCATGGATACCCTCCGCTTTCGTGTTTACAGTATACTTTTGTAGCCCTAGTGACCCGGCGCGTCAAGGGAACAATGGATCGCAAGCCCGCCTGTTTGATTGTCCGATTGTAATGTGGAAAAAAGTCTGGCTAATATAACAACATGCGATCGTTTTTGATCACCTCGTTCATCATTCTTGGCGCAACTGTTTTGGTTTTTGGGCATTATTATCTCTATCGCCGATGTCTCCGGGATACTCAGTTGTCGCGCAGATACAAGTACTTGGGTCTTGGATTGTTAGTAGCTCTAGCAACATTGATTCCCGGCGGTTTTGTTATTCCTCGACTGCTTCCTCCCGATAAACTCGGGCCGATAGTATTCGTGACTTTTCTGTGGCTGGGACTGCTGTTTTATCTAGTTCTGGCTTTTGGCCTGGTGGACCTTGGCCGAATGAGTTTGAAATTATGGCGCCGCTTGCACAGGTCGAACAAGTCGTCTGCCAAGGAAGATTCAGTTGAAGAACCGCCTGAAAGCGTCGGGCTCAATCGGCGAGCATTTCTGGCTAGGCTGACTGCCGGAACAGCGATTGCTTCGAGCGGAGTTATCTCTCTGGTAGGAATTCATTCGGCTTTCGGGGAGTTTGACACTCCCGAGGTGCCGGTTAGTCTCAAACGTCTGCCGCGGGCTTTTTCAGGTTTTCGGATTGTATTGCTTTCGGATTTACATCTGGGTCCGCTATTAGGATCAGAGTTTGTCGAGCGGGTTGTCGAAAAAACCAACGCACTCAATCCCGATCTTATAGCGATTACTGGCGACCTGGTCGATATGCCGGTTGATTTACTAGGTAACGAAATCCAGGGATTGAGCAAGCTACAGGCTCCGCGCGGTGTGTTCTTTGTGACTGGCAACCATGAGTATTTCCATGGTGTCGAGCAATGGATCGACTTCATCCGCGGCCTGGGGATCAATGTTTTAGCTAATCAATGTGTTGGGATTGGAGATCCGGACGAGCCGGCTTTCGATCTGGTCGGAATCCATGATCGCTCGGCGGCCTACTTCAATCCTTCATACAAACCAGATTTAAAACGAGCCCTGACCAACCATGTTCAAGATCGAGAACTGATTTTGTTGGCTCATCAACCCAAGCAGATCAATGATAGCGACGGTATGAAAATAGGCCTGCAGCTTTCGGGACACACCCACGGAGGCCAAATCTGGCCGTTTGGCGGCTTGACTCTTTTTGCACAACCATATTTATCCGGTCTTCATCAACACGACCAGCACAGACAAATATATGTGACTCGGGGAACCGGTTTTTGGGGTCCGCCAATTAGGGTTTTGGCTCCCCCGGAAATAACTTCGATTATCTTAACAACATGAATTATTAGGAATTTTCTACAAACTCGGGACCGGCCTTGGCAAAATAGTATCCCTGCAGCAATGGGCACCCGAGGTCAACGGCAATTTGCCTTTGCTGCTCTGTTTCGATTCCAGATGCGATCACGGTGATATTCTCTCCGGCAGTATAGTCAAGGTAATGCTTGATAAGCCTGGAGGCGCGACCGTCCGATTTACTTGCATGTAGAATCGATGAGTCCATTTTTACGAAATCCGGTTCAAGCCGTGAGAGTGAATTCAGCCCCATATAACCGGTGCATAAATCGTCAAGCAAGATGCGGTAGCCGCGTTCGCGAAGTCTGGTCAAGACCTTGTGCAGTCGGCTTTGATCGGCGATTTTCCGGCTGTTGTTGATTTCGAACACGACCTTGTCTGCCATTGGTGCAAGGACCGAGTCTTCCTCCACCAGCGAAGCATCGTTGAGTTCCTGGGGATGAAGGTTGATAAAAAGCGAACAACCGGGCGGCATTTCCTTGATCTTGGCGACAGCTATATCTCGCAGAATGCGCCCGAGCTCGCAGATCTTGCCGGATCGCTCGGCGGCGGTAATCAGGTCGAGCGGGTTTTGAAATTCATTGGCATCTGGCCGACAGAGGGCCTCGTATCCAAAAACTTGATTAGTTTTTGAATCGATTATTGGTTGATACGCAAAATGGAGAGAGCGTTCGCTAAGAGTGCGTTCAAGGGCATCTAGGTGTAGCACATCCTTCTTGTTATTCCAGGGACCCAGCGGATCTGCTCCTGCAAAATCGTCCGAATACGAGATTACCCGGTTGCGCCCACTCCTCTTGGCAGCATAAAGTGCTATATCGGCTGCGGCAATCAGCCCGTTACGTTCACCTCCATCACGGGGAAATGCCGCAACACCAATCGAAAGAGTGACTTTGATCGGTACACTGGTGTCAAGCCGGAATGTCTCAACTTCACTCCGCAGCCTTTCGGCTATGATCGAAGAGCCGGTTTTGTCTGTTTCTGGTAACATCAAAACGAATTCGTCGCCACCGTATCTGGCGGCGAAGTCATGGTCACGCAAACGGAAGCGAACATCAACGTCACGAGAGGTTCCCTTGAGAATGTTGGCGATGGTTTTCAAAACCAGATCGCCGCCCTGATGACCGATTGAATCATTGATCTCTTTGAAGTTGTCAACGTCGATGAAAAGCAGACCTAATTCGTGGTTGTAGCGCTTACATCGGCTGATTTCGTTGACCAGTTGATCCTGGAAATAGGCATGATTGAAAAGACCGGTCAGCGGGTCACGCGTCGCCTGGGCCTGCAAAATCTCAACGGCTTTGTTTGTATCATTCAACTCTTCTTTGAGTTGATTGTGTTGGCGTTTGAGCCGCAAGTGCTCGACCAGGCGACGTAAGCGTTCTCGAAGCTGGTTGGTCTTGACCGGTTTAATAAAATAGTCGGCAACCCTGAAATGCATCGCTTCGGTGGCCGATTCGACGCTGGCGAAGCCAGTGATAATTGCAACTTCGCAATCGTAGGGAGACTCGTCCACGTGTTGCGCCAGGGTTAATCCATTTCCATCCGGCAGGATCATGTCGGCAATGACCAGATCGAATCTGGTCGAGTCGTAGGTTTCTAATGCTGTAGTCAGTCTGTCACAAGATACAACCTTGAACCCTTCGCGTTCAAGCAGCTGGCAAAGAACATTGAGCACCAACTGCTCGTCATCTACAATCAAGACTCGCAATCCCTGTCCAAACCCTTCAGCCATCGGAAGCTCCTTGCTTGTCAGCAACAGGTTTTTTCATCGATTTGACGAGCCGGTTGTCGTGCAATTCAAGTCCCGGTGCTACTTGAGCGAGCTTATTCATAAAAGCCTGACGGTCTTTTGGAGAAATCAGGACGAAAGCGGTTTTGTTGTTTTTTGTATACCTGACCTGTAGACGTTTCCATGACCAGGCCGGTGCGCTTATAGGCGTCCGGCTAGGGCTGACTTCTTTGATGGAATCGAGAGGGATTTTCCAGCGAAAAGGACCTCCGCGGACGAGCAACATCTCGGAGGTGATCTCATAAGCAACCGGCCAGGAAATCCAGAAGTAGAGAATACCGACAAGCAAGCCTGCCACCCCGAATAGCTTACTCCAGCCGGCAGCGTTGAAAAGTTCAAATATACCGCCAGCCAGACAGACCAACACAAACATTGCAACAAGAATGACGATTCCGGGATCTTTCTTCGAGCGATAGATCTTGCGGATGTAGTTATTCTCAATGAACCAGTCAACTGCGGCTTTAACTGCGTCCAGGCCGGGCCGCGGATTATAGTCCAACTCTGTTTTTGCCTTGGCGCAGCTGACTTGACGGCCGTCGTTCAGAAGTTTTAATGATTGGATTGTAAAGCGCGGTCTGGCCTTAGAATTACGATAATACAATGGAGTGAAGCGGGCAGCGAATTTTGCCAGCCAGAGGGGTACGATCATGCGCGGCCGGGCTGTCCCGGTACTTTCTTCCAAAACTGTTGCCAGGCTGGGCAAGTCTACGAAGCTTCCCGACAGCAAGTAGCGCTCGCCGCGGCGGCCTTTTTTGGCAGCTGCAATGATGCCGCTGGCTAAGTCACGTACGTCTACAAAATCAAACCCTCCCGGCACAAAGGCGGGGAGTTTACGGTGGGCAAACTCGATGAATGTTTGTCCTAACAGGGAGGGCTTGAAGTCGTTTGGGCCGACAACTGCGGTTGGATGGACTATTACTGCATCCAGGCCGTTCTTGACCCCCTCGAGCACCTCCAGGCTGGCGGCCCATTTCGAGCGTGAGTAGGCCGAAGGCAGTTTAGTCGGATCGGTCGGGTCAGTCTCATCGATTGGGTCCGGACCACCCGGCTGCATGAGCGCTTCGATCGAACTGGTATATATCAGGCGCTTGACTTTGCAATCCAGGCAGGCCTTGACGACGTTGCGAGTGCCTTCAGCGTTTACCTTGTTCAGATCCGGGGCGTGATATTCGAGGATCGAGATGTAGCCGGCCAGATGATAGACGATCTCTGCTCCGCTAAAGGCCTGATTGAGTGAATCCAAAGAGAGAATGTCGGCCTTGACCTGTTCAACCTTAAGGCCTTCAAGCGGTTTGATGTAATCACGGACGATTGCCCGAACATCTTCGCCGGCTTCAACCAGAGCGCGAACGAGATTGGCACCAACGTGCCCGGTTGCTCCTGTAACGACTACCGTCAAGTAGCTGATCCTCTCTTGCTAAAATTCTTGTCACCAACAACCAAATCAGGCGCTATTGTATATGTCTAGTCGAACCAGGGCAAGGGTTAGATGATTGATTCTTAGCGGGATTCTTCGCGCTCGTCACGACGTCGTTCATCGCGGTCACGGATGGCTACCCGCTTGTCGTACTTGCGCTTGCCTTTGGCTAAACCAAGTTCCACTTTAACTCGGTTGGCTTTATTGAAATACACTACCAGCGGAATCAATGTGTAGCCGCGCTGTTCAATGTGTATTTTCAGTCGGCGGATTTGCCTGGCGTGCAGTAATAGTTTGCGCCTACGTTCAGGCTCGTGATTGAAGTAGGCTGCCCCAGGCCACTCGGAAATATGCATGTTGACGAGAAAGATCTCAAATTTCTCGACTGTGGCGTAGGCGTCTTTCAGATCCGCGCGGCCTTCTCGAAGTGACTTCACTTCGGTGCCCTTGAGGGCCATTCCGGCCTCGAAGCGGTCTTCAATAAAGTAATCATGGAATGCCTTTTTATTCCGACAAACCACTTTCCAGTCTTTTGGTTCTTTAGAACGGGCCATTCGAACAGGGATTTTTAAATGTCAGCTATTCGCTGTCTTCTTCCTTCTGATCTTCTTCTTTGCGCAGGTCTTTCTGGGCTTTCTTGTGGTCCTTGTGGACTTTCTCATAGTCGGGATCGGGCTGTCGAGGTGTACTGCAAGCTGAGAATGCGATTGCCACTGCTGCTGCCAGAATAATGCCAAGTAAACGTTTCATCTTGACCCTCCTTATTGTAAATAGCTGTCGAATTATAAAATCACCCTGCGATATTTTTTGCATAATTGCTGATGGCGGTAAATTGGCCCTGGCCGTGCAGTTGGGCTTCTTCCATGACTTTATGGGCCTGGCCACTGCCCAGGTAATGGCCATTGATAAAGGAATGCAGACTGGCTCTCCGCCCGGCTTCAGAGGTGACCCAGCGATATAAGGTCGACAGGGTGAATCCGGTTATTCCCATAGCCTGATGAGCGTGAGCCTGCGGAAAGATCTTTTCTCTTTCTTCGTCGGACAGTAAGTCGAAAAGTTCGGCGCTTGAGACGTAGTAGATGTTCATGTTGAACCCGGCTTCGTCCAGCTTGGGCAGAACCTCTCCTATAAAAGTATTAGTGACACCGCTGCCCTGCAGGACCAGCGTGCCATGATAGGGTTTCTTATCGGGATCAGCCTTGCGCATGGCATAGACACCTTTGGCGGCAGCCGCAGGATCTGGTAAGCCAAGCGCCTGGCGGTCGAAAATGGTTTCGTTGGGGCGGGTTACAAAAGGAGCCAGGACGGCCGGACGTTTTTGCAGCCCGGCCAACACGCACGGCCATAACTCGTTCGGGTCCCAGGGAGTCAGAGTGATCATGGTGCCCTTGGGGAAGTTTTCCTGGATCAATTGCAGACACTGTGGGTCGGCATGCGTCGGACCATCTTCACCTGTTTTCAGGCCGGCATGCGCGCAGACCATAAGATATGTCCCGTAAGGCTCGCCAATGTAGTGCTGGCGGGCTTGCTGGCCGATGGCGTGCAGGCGGATGGCGACATGCTGAAGAGCCGTGATAAAGGCAGCGTACGAAGAGCCGGCGCCGATATGTCGGCCATCAGCAGCCAGGGCCGAAAGAAACGCACCCATGGCGTCCTCGCAGATTCCTCCAATGGCAACCAGCCGCGATTTCGGATTGGTGATGGCGTTATAAAAACCCTCCGGGAACCCTTTGGCCAATTTGTTGATACTGGTGGAGCCGAGCAAATCAGCCGACGCGCCGATAAACGCACCTTTGGTTTTCTGATTCAGAAAGCCGAGCACAGATCCCAGGCTTCCGCGCAGAGTTGTACTTTCACCTGGGGCGGTTACCAACTCGGCCGGAGGTTGCTCGGGCTTGAAAGACGAACCATCATATAGGCAGGAGAGATCGGGCGCGTCAGGGCGCAAGGCGCGCTTGCGCTGGCTGAGTCTTTCTTGAGCTGCAGAAATCCTGTCACCGAGCAATGAAAACATTGCCTTGTGGGACTCCATTTTCTCGCGAATGGTCATCAACAAGTCAAAATAGTATTTTTCGAGGTTTTCGTCGGTGAGCTCCATGCAAAAACGCGGCACCTGGCAGTCGAAGAGCTTCTGAAATTCTTCTAAAGTCCCATAGAATTCTTCCGAACAGACTTGGTGTCCGGCCCCGTGCGAGGCACGACCCTCGATACCGTATTTCCAGCCTTTTACTGTGCGATAGACAATCGCGGTCGGCTGACCATTGGCATGTTTGGCGGCATAGTCTTGAGCGGCCAGAATGTCGGCGTAATCGAACCCTTGCTCTACCAGGATTACGTTGAAATCATGAAGGCGGGCCAACTCCATTGGATTCCATTGGACATAGTCGCCAGGTGTTTCTCCATCGCGGCAGACATGGTTGGAGTCAATCGAGGCCTGGTTCCAGTCGATATGTAAAGTTGTGTTGCCGATTTGTGCCGTTGCGACTGTGGCCATGGCTTCCTGGACTCGGCCCGGAGTCAGGCCGCCTTCTCCTTCGAGTACATGAACATGCGGTGGATCATCGGGGTATAAATCCAAGGCACCCAGAGCCAGCCCGAAAGAGGCCGGCACACCGACACCCGAAGCTCCGGTTGATAGCTTGACGAAAGGAGTAGCCGGGGTAGGGTGGCCATCCAGCGGTTTGGCATTGAATTTCTTGAACAGGGGAGTGTTTTGAGTCGGGTTGCGCCTGAACCCCAGCAAATCTTCCAGTCTCAACTGATGGGCCGTATCCGGAAGCAGGTCAGGATGAGTTAACCTGGTGATTTCGTTGCGCAGAGCCAGGTTGACGTACAAGCCTAGTGCTTTGTGTCCGGCTGCATACGACAGGATGTCGGCGTCAGCAGCTTCGGGATTTGAAATATCGTAGTCCATCGCACAATAAAGCAAACCCTCGACGATTCGGCTGGACGAAATACTTCCACCGGGATGACCCGAAGTCGGAACACAATTGAACAAGATACTTACCAGTGCTCTGTAAACTTCGTTCAGTTCACATAAAGCATCGACTAGTTTGGCATCTGCCTGGAATCGCTCGTTTTTTGGGATATTATCCACGGATATCGCGTAGCCTCTCCGTGGTCCAAACTCGAACGGGCTTGAGGACATAATTTGCTCCTTTCTGAAGTAACCCAACAGTCATCATCACTGCTGAAATGTGTGACAATGTCAACTATAATCATCTTTCCAGACGGAGGAAAAGATGAAGGTGCCTATCGTATACAATTTGTTTCCCAGGCTTTGCGGAAGCATGGATAGCTGGCCAGAACATGCCCAGCGAGCCAAATCCATGGGATTCAATTGGATCTACTTGAATCCGGTAAGCCTGCCAGGTTTTTCCAGAAGTTTGTATTCGGTAAAGGAATATTTCCGTATCTGTCCAGATTTCCTTCCGGCCGGTTCTTCAGATAATGGCATCGATGAACTTCGCCGTACGTTGGCTGCCTTTCGAGACCTTGGACTCAGGTCGGCCATGGACCTGGTGATTAATCATACTGCCATCGATTGCCCCCTAACCGAATCCCATCCCGAATGGTATGTTCATGATGCCGATGGGAAAATTGTGAACCCGTCGGCAATTGATCCGGCTGATGCCCGCAAGGTAACAGTCTGGGGAGATCTGGCCGAAATCGACAACGCGGCCAGTCCCGACCGGAAAGCATTGTGGGATTACTGGCGCGAATTAGTTTGCTTCTATATTGATCTCGGGTTCGAGGGATTTCGCTGTGATGCCGCCTACAAAGTGCCGGCGGATCTCTGGAAGGTCTTGACCGACTCAGCTCACGAAAAAAACAGTCAAGTGACGTTTTTCGCAGAAACCCTTGGCTGTAGAATAGAGGAAGTCCGATCACTTTCAGGGGCCGGCCTGGATTACTTGTTCAACAGCTCCAAGTACTGGAATTTCGATGCCGCCTGGGCACTCGAGCAGCATGAGTCTTTTGGAGCCCTGGCACCTTCACTGAGTTTTGCAGAATCGCATGACACGGAGCGTTTGTTTGCCGAGACAGACGGAAACCTGGCTGCTGTCCGCCAGCGTTATCTGTTTAGTGCCTTGTTTTCCAAGGGATTGATGATGCCGGTAGGATATGAATTTGGCTTTACAAAACCGTTAAACGTCGTGAGCATGACCGTCGACGACTGGGAACAGACCGACGTTGATCTGACGGCATTCATCAGGGCGGTCAATCGATTGAAATTGGATTTGGCAGTTCTGGGTGAAGAGGGACACTGGCGGGCTCTGGGAACATATGACCGCCCTATTCTGGCTCTGGAGAAATCGAACGGTCCGGAGCGTATTTTGGTTCTGGTCAATAAGGATTGGCGAACTGTCCAGCGGATAGATTTGGATGAGCTTGGATCAGAAATACCCCGGGACGCAAAGCTGGTCAGAATCGATCATTTGGGTGGAAGTACGACCGGCGCGATCCCAAACTCTTTGTCGCTGGAGCCGGCCGAGATTGCCTTGATTGTCTAGTCAGCGGGCGCCGGTTTGCCTTCTTCTTTTTCGGCAGTCTCTTTGTCTTCTTTCTTTTTTTCGTCGCCCGACTTGTCGTCCTTGATAGTGTTCTTGACCGCCTTGGCCGTTCCCTTGGCCAGTTTAGAGGCGCCTTCTTTGATGTCCTTGCCGGTCTCGCTCAATTTTTTCTTGATGGTTGCCTTTTCACTGTCCGAAAGATGTTCGGTCCAGACCAGGTAACCGACATAACAAAAAGGTTAGCATGCCGAAAATATACAAGCAAACTCACTAGTATGAGCCCTGTAGGTAGACCGATATGACGCGGCTGAGCTGGTTGCCGCCATACCTGAATCCGTCAGGAGTCACTCCTCCTCCGCGCTCATAGTATCTGAAGTAGGGAGCCTTGAAAGGCGAAACCGGCAAGAAAAGGTTGGCACCGATTTCCAGCTGAATGCCGCTTTCATATTTCCAGCGGTAGCCTATGCGGCTCATTAGTAAAAAGACGTTTTCCATATCTTGTACCACATAATCTTCAAGCAGACCTTCCGGATTTGCCACGGCGTCGTCTTTGAATTTGGAACGCGAGAAAATATACAAGCTGCCGAGTAATCCTTGATCGGTCAGGAAACGTCCACCCAGCGTAAACAGGAACTTAGGGCTAATGTCGAGTTGCTGATTGGTTTCGTGCAGAAACTCAGCCCGGTAGGCCGCGGCAGCTAGTAGCGAAATATAGTCGTTGAGCTTGTAGTTAATTGCCAATTCACTGCCGATAATCCGGCTAGCCTGGTCGGTATTTTCATACATGTACGAGCTTTCATGCAAGTCGGGCAATCTATTAGAGTCCTCGACGATAGCGGAAGTCATCTCTGACATGTTGAAATAAAGATTGCAGTACAGATCAAGCGCAACACTGAGCTGATCATCGAAAAACTGCCCGCGATAGCCGGCCTCAAAGGCCCAGATTTCTTCGTTGTCGAGAGCGCTGTTACCGACCAACCTGGACACGAATTCCTGAAATAGAACCTGAGCCGGGCCGGTTATCGGTGAGTCGGATGGAAACTCGACCATCGGGTGGGCTCTTTTTTCTAGAAAACTTGGCTTACGAAAGGCGCGCGCAACACTGACTCTGACGAACTGTTTGTCGGCAGGTCGAAAAACTGCCGCGAATCTCGGGCTGAGAAACACGGGGGTTTTTTCTGAAACCTCGTCCATCTCGGTGTGATAGTCGATTCGCAGGCCGCCGGTAATCGTTACCCATTCGGCAGGCGCAAGCTCTGCGTGCACAAAGGCGCCGGCCCGGGCTTCAAAATGATCGATTCCTGGTTTGTGAAAGTCTGGACTGGCAAGATCGGCGAAGGTTTCGGCATTCAGGAAAGTATCCGAAGTAAGCCAGGACAGCCTTCCACCCCCGCCGATGATTAGAAGCAAGGGTTTCCAAAAATCAGGCAGAGTCCACTGAACGTCGCCGTCCAGGGTGTGTCCCTGGGCAATGCTTGGCACGAAGGTCGCCAGTCGGATTCCGGCATATTCGAGTGGTTCTGTAAATCCGCCATCAACGCTGAAGGAGGTCCAATAAAGTTGTCCGCGCAGGGACTCTGAATTATAACCCAGGCGAAAATAGCGCATATCAAATTCGCCGAACATGGTGCCGGTCCCGGAAGGGACCGGGCCGATTCCTCGTGACAAACCTCCGTCGAGCAACAGGCGCATCTCTTCAGACCAGCGGTATTCGGCTACGGCTCGAAACTTCCAGACATCCTTTCCTGTTGCCCTGAAATTGCTGAACTCGCCGGCTTGATCGGTGCCGCCGTTTATCGATAAGCCCCAATCTCCCAGGCGAGTCGAGACTTTACCGGCCAGCGAGTAGGTGCCTTGTTCACCTCCGGTTATTCCTGCCCAGACCGAGGTTTTTTCGGGCATCGTCTTGGTGGTAATCGAGACTACCCCGGCCACGGCATTCGCTCCATAGAGCGAGGAACCCGGCCCGCGAATAATTTCGATTCGTTCGATGTCACCCAGCGAGATCGGCTGAATTTCCCAGGGCGCCTGGCCGAGCAATTCGATGTTGGCTTCGCGACCATCCACCAGAACCAGATAAAGGTTGTTTTCGTAGGTCCAGAAAAGTCGCGAAGTGATAGCGGTGAAAAAGGGTGAGACGATGATTACATCCATCCCGGGTACCAACCTGAGTAAATCGGGAATCGAAGTGGCGCCCGAGGTTTCGATTTGTTCGCGGGTGATGACCGTGATGGCTGACGGGCTCATGCCGATTTCCTGGCGGTGCCGAGCGGCCGATTCGACGATGTCGGCGTCCTCGAGAAGAGCGAACTCGTCCGTTAGTTCATCCTCATCATCCGCGCTTTGATCTGAAGCCGAAGCCGGCCAGCCTGTTCCCAATAGCAGCAGTAACAAAGCGCATACAAACGAAGTTCGTTTTGTTACAGATAGATGAGCCAACCTGGGCACAACGTCCTGGATTTGCTCAGAGGCCCCCGAGGACATCCATTAACTCCTTAGCTGCTTTTTTTTCTCCATGAGTAAGACGAACAATAATCTCGAGCGGACCGCGCTGGATTACACCACCCTCACCATGGTTGCGAAGCAAAGAGTCGACATGACGTGTTTTCGGGTGCTCGACAAGTTCTTTAGCCTGATCGCTATCGCCGCAATGAAACACCGAAATACGAAAGATTGCATCGCCTTTCTTTGCCAGATATTCACTAGGCTTGCAGCCGTGACGCGAGGTCATCGGTTTTTCCTTCGATATGATATAGCCTTTTTCATCGAGGGCCCAAAACAAGTCGGTGGCTGCCTTGAGTTGGCTTTTGTCGGCGGCTAGTTTGGGTTTCGGGCGATCATCACAGCCTGTTAAGAGCAGTATTATCGCAGTCATCCAATATATGATTCTCATTACGACTGGCCGATAAGAATGTCGAAGGGGGTGTCGATTTTTGCAGTCTCACTGGCATCAAGGCCTTCATGAAAAGCATAATCCCCCTGGCTAAGCGCCAATACGTTATGAAATGCTTCGATACCTTGCAGACCGGAAAACTCGGCATTGGTAATTTCACCGTCACTCATGAAAAGTGAGCCAACCTGATTTGTCCCTTTAATTTCGACTCGACCGGTTTTCTGATTAGCATGCAAAAAACAAAGCACATCAACGAGCTCGGTTTCCCTGAAAGGCCCTGAAATAGTCGGAGTCAGAAGGTCTTGAGTCGGAGCCACGCTTTCGGCTTCTTCAACCTCTCCGGCGGCCTGTTTGCCTTCTTTCTCGAACGAATCGCGGATGACAACTTCCTTTTCTTCGCGCGTATCTTCGTCGATTGCCTTGATGTGCAGAATGCCGCTCGAGTCGATTTCGAAAGCTACGTTAATTCGTGACTGAAATCTTTCAGACCCTTGGAGATTAGCCAGGACTACTTCACCCAGGCGCACGTTTTCGGATGCCACTGGATTGTCACCTTGGAGAATGACCATCTTGGCTCTGGTCTGAGCATCGCGGTGAGTGGTGAAGGTGTGTTCTTTTCTGACGGGAATCTTCGTATTGCGCTTGATTAGAGGGTAGAGGCGATTGCCAACGATGTTGATACCCAGAGTGATCGGAGTAACATCGAGTAACAAGGCGCCCTTGCCATCGCGCAGCATGGCGCCCTCGCTGGCAGCTCCCTCGGCTACAGCAGTGTCGGGGTTTACTCCGGCAGCCGCTGGGCGTTCAAAAAACCCTTCAACCATTTTACGCAACAAGGGCATTCTTGTCTGACCGCCAACCAGGATTACCTCGTCGAGGTCGCCAAGACATAGCTTGGCTTCTTCGATAGTTCGCGAGCAAATTTTCAATGAGCGCTCAATTAGCGGTCTGGTCATGTCTTCAAGGCGTTTCAGGGACAGTTCGGTTGCAAAGGATTCCTCTCCAACCAGGCGCGGCAAATAGACTGCGCATCGATCGGAGTGGCTGAGTTCCATTTTGGCCTTTTCGGCGGCATCCCGCAGCCGGTGCCACGAAAGTGGGAAGTTGCGCAACTTGATCCCAGTTGACTGTTCGAAGATTTTTGACAACTCGTCGCAGATCAATCCGTCGACATCGTCACCGCCCAGGAACGTGTCACCGTTAGTGGCCAAAACCTCATAGACGGACCCCTGAATGCGAATCAAGGAAATGTCGAAAGTCCCCCCGCCAAAATCATATACAGCGATGACACGTTCATTGTCATCTCCGGTGGGTAGACTGAGGGCAGCAGCGGTTGGTTCGTTGAGCAGTCTGAGTACATTGAGATTTGCCAACTGAGCGGCCCGTTGAGTGGCTTCGCGCTGAGCATGGTTGAAATAGGCAGGCACGGTAATCACGGCTTCTTTTGGTTCGAATCCAAATCGTTCTCCGGCCTGAGAAACAAGATCTTTCAACAACAAGCTGGATATCTCTTCGGGAGTATATTGCTTTTCACCGAGTTGAATGGTTACTCCGCCGCCCGAAGAATTCTCGAGAATATGATAGGGGTACATGTTACGGGCTTTTTGGACTATGCTGTCGTTGTAGTAGCGACCGATTAAACGCTTAACCGCGTAGGCCGTTCGACCGGGCGCGGCTGCACCTAGTGCCACAGCTTCTTCTCCGGTCCAGATAGTGTCTCCCTCTCCCAGAGTAACTGCCGAGGGAAACAGATGCTGTCCCTGATTGTTGGCCAACAATATCGTCCGACCCTGCATCACGACTGCCACGACACAGTTGGTGGTTCCGAGATCGATTCCCAATACTGCCGACGGCATTGGTTACCTCACGTTGTCAAAGCCTCGTAGGCCGTAGTCAACTGCCTAAATAATTCATCAAGAAGCTTCTGGCTGGCTTCCGATACCTTGCCATAGTATCGATCGGGATGGAAGCAATCCACAAGCTGGAAATAGGCCCGCCTGATCTCGTCCTGAGTTGCTTGGGTTGAGACGCCCAGCAAGAGATGGGGGGAGCCAGCCCCACGGTTTATAACGACTTGAGCTTGCTGTAGCATTTGCTCGGTTTCGTTCAACTCCTTCGGTTTCTGGTGGGAGCTGATGAAATCTGATAGCAGCCGTTTGAGTTCGTCTAGCGGTATTCTGAATTGCACGCCAATGCCGTAGCGGGCAGCCCCGCTGTTTGGATCTGGACTGGGAGCAGCACTTGAATGGGCCACCCTGGAAAGCAAAGTAAGCCTCTCTCCATGTACAGGATGAACGAGGGTAACTGCGATTTCTTCACCTTTTTTCAGCGGCCGGTCGGTGTAGACAAAAAGCCCGCCGAAAGAGATGTTGTGGGTGAATTCTTTTATCAGAGAGGTCAGGTTGTCGAAAGTTATCGGGACAGACTGATTAATGCGCTCGCTTTCCCGCCGGTTGTCTGAATCGTCCGTTTGCTCTACCTGTTCAACCTGTTTGTCGATTGACTCTTGGTAAGGCAATTGACTGGTCTCGGTAGATGGCTGTGATGTCTCAGGTTGCCCGGATATCGGTTCTTGAGCGGGCGTCTGAGTTGCTTCAGTCGTCGTTTTTATTTCGGGCTGTTCGACAGGTGGACTGGCCGCCTGTTGTTCGGCCTGGCTGCCAGGCAGAGGGTCCAGGGCCGGCGGGGAAATCGTCGGGAGGTTCTCCCAACTTAGCTGATGGGGTTCAACAGGCGGAGGCGGAACCAGGTCGGTATCAGGCCGCCATTGGTGCAGAATCGGCTCGCTGACAGGTGGTTGCCAGTCTGGCCCTTGTATGTCAACAGCTGTTGAAACAACCTCCGGGCTGTCTTGGGATTGACTGCTGGGCAGATCGACTTGATCGGTGTTTACCAGGCGGTTCAAGCGAGCGAGAGTCTCCGGATGCAAGCCGAAAAACGCAACCGCAAATCCATCGGGAGTCACCCGAACGACTTCTCCGGAAACCGGGATAGAGCCCTCTTTTGCAGCCAGGACTAGGTCGATTTGTTCTGGCAAGTCGGGTGGGTCACAGGCGATGAATGTGCCCCAGGTAGAAAGCTTTTGAGCTTGTCCCTCGTGTTCTTCGCCCTGAGCTTGAAATAGTACATTCATTACCCCGTATTCAATGGAATTGTAGTCCAAATGTCAAATAGTTCTGGAGTATTAGAGATTTGGTCAAGCGATGGTCGTCAAGCCATCCAGCCCGCGGTGCTCGCAGAGCCATTGCAGAACTTGGCTTGCAAGCTTGCTTTAGATTGGTGTAACTTTATCAGATAGCCTGTAGCCGCTTTGGTCTTATTACGAACGCGGGACATCGGTCACAGGAGAAACCATGCCAGGGGCTACGGGCTACAAAATGGAGACAGTCGGCATAGCAGAGGCAATTGACATGGCGGTGTGTGGTTACTTGATCGAGGGCAAGTTGCCCATGTTTGCGCGGTCTGGCGCCGGGTCTCAGGAGGTAAATTCTATAGATTTCTGCAGCCGGCATGGCGTTTTCCTTTGAGTCAACGTCTACTTACAGATTACCGTATCTAGAGCGGTCAGGCAAGCCAGGAGCAATTGAAGTGACTACGTTCGACGGGTTTACACAATCGGATTTCGACGCATTTGAAGAACAGAAGTGGGCTTCGAACGCATTTAACCTCGAGCGCCTCGAGGTGAAGCTCAAATTGACTGCTCTTGGCAAAGCCCTGGTTGCTGAGCTCGACTCAGAGTTGCCTGAACAAGAAATGGGTCTGACCGAAGAGCGGCCCTCCATTTTCAACCAGCACAAAGTCGATTGTATGACTCTTTATTTTCTCAGAAATGAAGAATCCAGACACGAGCTCGGAATGATCTTGGATAAAACTAAGAGTATTGCCGAACATGTAAATGATCCCGCTTTGCACCACCGGCATATCAATCTGGCTGTCAGTATACACAGCAGAGGAGTTGATGCCGGTCTTTGGTTGCATAAAAATGCCTGGGTTGACTGGAATAATTTAGTCGAGCGTTGCCGTGAGTATTGGGAGCGCGATAACTTGAGCGATATTCTCAAGTCATTGCCCGAATCAATCCAGTATTGCTATGGGGAAAGTATGCGACCGGACACCCAAGCCGCTCGTGATGTCTCGACGGAAGAAGTCATCGATGGATTCTCCAAGGCTGGATTTTGGAGTATTTTCGGAGAGGCCATTCCGCGCATGGATAAGGATCTGGCTTCATCTGAACTGGTTGCCAGACTTAGCCAACTTCTCAAGATCCTGGTCCCATTACACACATTTATCGGCTGGCGTCGAGACAATGACTTCCATCAGCTAAAAGAAGTACTCAAAGAACAAAAAGAAAAAGCCCAGCGTAAATTTAGTTCGGTCAAGCCGGGAGACGAAGTTCGTATTCTTAAAGGGTTGGCGACTGGTCGGGTAGGAGTAATCGAAGCTCTGGAGCGCAAAGGTGTGGTAAAAGTACGTTTGGGTGCGATGCTGGTATCCTTGAAAATCGACGAGTTGGGTAAGCCCTGATACGATATTGATAGGTTGCGCCCCAGTTGGAAATAGGAGTTGATAGAGTGATAAAACGGTTATGTATAGTGATGCTACTGCTTCTATCTGTAACATTTCCAAGCCTGGCTGGTTCCGGCGCTCGGGTCAAGATTGCGATCTGGAGGCTCAAGCCGCTTGGGCTGGATGCTACTACGGCTGAGAAACTGGAGATCTTGTTACGAGCGGAAACATCCCGACTAAAAGGATATGTTCTTCAGAGTCGTGAACGAACACAATCGATCTTAGCTAGACCACAAAACAAAAAGCTCAGTAAATGTGGCGGGGAAACTGCTTGTCTTTGCGGAATTGGCAAGATTCTCAAAGTAAACAAACTGGTTACCGGAGTCATCGGAGGCCTTGGGGATGACTATACCTTCGATTTAAAACTCGTTGATATTAAATCTTGCCGTGAAGAGAGGCGTATCAACGAAGCCTTGAGCGGGCGGGAAGATTTACTGATCGGGGCCATTCGACGTGCACTCTACAAACTGATTGTTCCGAGACTATTCGTTGGCTCGATGACCGTAGAAGTACCAGTCAAGGACGCCGAAGTACTGGTAGACGACAAGCCGGTTGGGCGAACACCCTTGCCCCAGCCGATATCGGGTTTACGACCGGGAAGCCACAAGTTGCAGATTAGCAAGGAAGGATTTTCCTCCTTCGAAGATACAGTTCCGGTTCGATTTCAGCAGACAACGACTGTAAAGGTCGACTTGGTTTCCTCGGCACTTTTAGGCATTTCCTACGAGAAGGAGGGCGAAGAAAAGAAACCGGAGCCCGGCCCGCAGCCTTTAGTGCAGCCAATCAGAGAAAAGTCGCAAATTACGAAAATCCTGGCCTGGTCTTCCCTGGGGTTGACAGTTGCAGCTGCAATCGGGGCCAGTCTTGCCGGCTGGCGTTCAAATGTTGCTGAGAATGAATTTCAACAAGCTGTAATAGATCAAAAGCTAGATGTGTCTTACCAGTCAGTAATCGATCGGGGTGAGAAATGGGCTATGTGGTCCAATATCGGTTGGGGCGTAGCCGGAGGAGCTGCAGCTCTTACGGTTGTTCTCTTCCTGGTCGACTTTGTTGACGAAGAGCCAAATAACGGGATTCAGGTTGTTCCAAGTATTAGCGAACAGGGAGCAGGGCTGGTCCTGGAATGTCCATTTTAGGAACACGAACTTCGACCTGGTTGAAGACGGTCTTATTGGCAGTTGGCCTGATGGCGTCAGCGCCTGGCTGTGCCTATGATCCGGGCGTTAGTGCTCTGGGTTATCTTTCTTGTTCGGAAGTGATTGACTGTCCCGGCGGATTTGTATGTATTGAAAATATTTGTGCTCCGGACTGCCAAGGACTGCGTGAGCTTGTCTGGGTGGAGCCGGGCACTGAGGATCTTGGTCTGTGGTCTTGTTCGAAGAACGCCGATTGTGAACAAAAAGGGCCAGAAGACGACGACTGGCCTGCCCGAGTCCAGGTCAGTCTGTCGCTGGGCGATTTTGTTGAGCTGGGGCCTGATCCGGGTGTTGGCTATGCTGTTGGCGAGTGTGAGCGATTCGTGTTGCGATTTTCTGTTCTTCCGCTTGGCGCATCAATTGGACGAAAAATCTCAGTAATTATACTTGGTGAACAGCAAGGTGTACCGGTCGTCGGGGTCGACCAGGAGATTAGCCTGGCCGATGTCGAAGCGCAGGGAGATTTCGATTCAGTTAAAAATGCATTCAGGAGGCATACTGCATTTTTCGTTGTTAGTATCAAAACATTTGGTTGGCCACTCAGAGTGCGCCTGTTTCCGGTCATGGAAGCGAGTGCTCCCGAGGTAGTAACTGTTGCAGTCCGCGATTATAAGATGTACTGTTGTGAAGACTGACATCATGACTTGTCGGCAAGGGAGGATCTTTGGCCAAGAAAAAGAAGAAAGACGGAAGTGAACGAAGACGCTTCCCGCGCAAGGAAGCTGAAATAAAAGTAAGGCTGCGGGCAACCAAAGATCGCAACGTTGTCTTCGATGCCCACCTTGGCAGTCGTGATATTTCAATCGGGGGAGTATTCCTTGAAAGCGAGTTTTTTATTAAGGCAGGTACAAAGCTCAATGTTGAATTCGAGCTTGCTGGATTGCCAGAGACGATTGAAGTCAAGGGCGAGGTGATCAGAGAAGAAAGAACAACACGGGGTTCGCGGACCAAGCGATCCGGATTTGCCATCAAATTCATCGAATATTATGGTGACGCCAAATTATTGCTGGCCACCTATTTCCTGGCCCCCAAGGTGAGGCATTTTGTGACAGATTACCAGAAGTCGGGACGCAAGAGCAGGGTGCGCGGCGAAGAAGAGCGTCTAATCGACATAATTGTGGCCTGGGAATTGAATAGATACGAAGAAGGCCAGGGCTGGATTATGCCCTGAAGCCGTCCATTGCCTTAATTACTCTTTTCTTGAGTTCTTTTATGTCGCGGTACGAACCCAAGTGCAATCGTTTAGTCAATATCTTCAGCCGATCCATTTTCCACTTGTTCATCGACAGCATGATGTGCAAATCACGGTAGTTTTTCGCTAAACGGTTGACGAACGAGCGGATTTCATCACGTTCTTCACGGGGCAAAGCTACGAACTTCACGCCGATACGGCTTGAACGTTTGCCGGTCGGGGCAACTTTTACCCAGGCGACTTTAGACATTGCCGTTATCCGCCGGGCTGAACCTGGCAGTGAAAACGTAACAGTTACCATGGCGTCTTTTTCGTGAATCTTTTCGGTCCAGGCCGACATGCCTCCGATACCAACTTCGATGCCCTTGCCCATGTTTTTCTTGCCGTCTACGTTGAACTCGACTGGACGGTTCAGTGGTGCCCGAGGGGCTTGTCTGCGTTTTCTGAGGTGGTAAGCCATTAATCCATCGTACTAAGTCAAAGGGCACAGGTCAAATCAGTATTCGTTCCCGGGTGTTCCTGGTATACTATGCAGAATTAAATCGCCCCGAAAACATCTTAGGAGGTGAAACGTGAACTCGTTGAGGACCTTCATTTTGATAGTGGCTGTGACATTTGCCTTGCCGGCCGCGGCCCAAAATCCGCATGTCACCGGTGATTTCAATAGCTGGAGCGACCAGTCCGGCGCCGATCCGTATGCATTGGTTGATGACGGTACTTCGGGAGACGTGACTGCCGGTGACGGCATCTACACTTTGGCGGTCGATTTCCCAAATCCCGTTCCGGGAAGTCCGTTTACCGAAGATTACTTGATTTTGCCCACCGGCCTATTCGGTCCCGACCAGATTGGTTTGTACAATGCGGCCGGCAATGACCTGAACTTTAGAGTATTTTTTCCCGGATCGACCGGCACCGCCACAGTCCATTTTATCTATGATAGCAACGATTGGTCGGCCGGCGGCTGGGCGCCGGGCTTGAACTCTATCGATATTTGGACGATTTTTTTTAACCACGACGGCAGCACCCCGCGGGAATGGGTGGCGGTTGGCAGTTTTCAGTCACTGGTCGGTGATACTGATTGGAACCCGGCCAGCACGATTAGTGTTCTCAGGGATGACGGGCTCGAAGGTGATTTGATCCCGAACGATCTCATTTTTACATATAGTTTTGTTCCGTCTAGCGACGCACTGGATCTCGAGTGGAAAGTAGTAAATCAACAGGCCGACTTCACTTTGTCTACCAAGCTTGGGCCGGATGGCTGGTCAATTGATTCTCTGAGTGACGATCAACCAAGCTGGGGTTTTGACGTCATGGCCGGCGAGACAGTCATCATGGAGTTTCACAAACTGAGCGGCCGGATGCGCATGCAAAAACAAGCGCCCTTCTTGCCAATATTGCTCAACG
>JAFDKH010000181.1 GCA_019307065.1 Deltaproteobacteria bacterium | reverse complement strand
GAGGGCTTTCTTGTAGGCGGCCTGGGCTTTTTCGAAATCTTGGTACTGCTCATCCACATAAGCGTTGCCGAGAACTTCCCAGGCTTGTGCGTTCTCCGGTTCGATTTCGGTTACCAGCTTAACTGGGCCGACCGCTTTCTTGGGGTCGCCCAGCCCGATCAGTGATTCAGCTCGTCCGAGATTGGCCTGGATTTGATTGGGGTTATCTATCAGCACTTGGGAAAATTCAATCAGGGCTTTCTGGAACATCTCACGCCTTAAGTAGATCTGGCCCAAGGCGATACGAACCTCAGGATCTTTGGCGCCCTTGGCCCGGGCTTGACCCAACTTGATCATGGCTTGTTTGTCTTGGCCCTGCTCGAATAGTTTCAAACCCTCGGCCCGCAGCGTTGCAACTTCATCTTGTATATCCGGGAGTTTGGGTTCCTGGGCTAGGGCATTCAGAGCGATAAGCAATAAACCCGAAAGCAGTACTCTGGTCACTAGGGTACCCTCCCGTTTTCTTTTCGAGTGCCGGTCTCCAACTCGATTCGCAAGGGAACTTCCAAACCGTGGCCCTCCATCAGCTCCCGGTCGGCCAAAACCGTCCGGGTTGGTCCTTCGGCAATCATTTGCCCGGCATCCAGAAGCAAACACCTTTGGCATACTTGTACCACGAGGTCCAAGTCGTGGGAAGCAAGAAGCACTGTCCCGGGCAGGTTTTGAAGAATGGAAATCAGTTCTTTCCTGCCCTGCGGATCAAGGTTCGCCCCGGGCTCGTCCAACACCCAGATATCCGGCTTCATCGAAAGAACGGTTGCAATCGCCGCTCGACGTCGCTCGCCATCGGATAGATGATGCGAAGATCGTTCGGCCAGACCAACCAGGCCCATGGTGTCCAGGGCGGCTCGGGCTTTTTCGACGGCCTGTTCGGTGGTCATGCCCATATTCAAAGGACCAAAGGCGACATCTTGTTCTACAGTCGGCATGAATAGCTGGTCTTCGGCATCGGGAAACACCAGGCCGACAAACCTACGTATCTGCGGGATAGTTTTTTTTGAAAGCAACGTCCCGTTTACTTTGATCGTTCCTTGTCCACTGAGTAACCCGTTCAATAGAAGCATCAGGGTCGACTTACCGGCCCCGTTGGGCCCGACCAGACCAACTCGCTCAGCTTGCTCGATCTTGAAATTGACCGCCGACAGGGCCGTGACGCCATGGTAGTCGAATGACAGATCCGAGACCTCCAGGGCAATTGGCTGGTCCGTCATTTGAAACCTTCGACTAACTGGCCGACCACAATGACCGTACTCAACAACAAGATGAATCCGATAAGAAAAACAAAATCCACTTTTCTTATTTTGAAATTAGCCAGGATGCGAACCTCTCCGTCGAAACCGCGCGCAACCATTGCCCGATGGACCCGGTCGGCCCGATCCATGGCTCGCACAAGTAGTTGACCAATCATGCCGCCCGCCGAACGCCAGCGCCAGCGGACTGGTTGTCCAGGTGTCCGGCTGCTTCTGGCACGCCGCATTCTGAGACTCTGATCGGCGAGTAAATCCAGGTATCGAAACAGAAATGCCAGGGTGACCACGATGACTCGCGGGACTTTCAACGAACGCATGGCTACCAACAAGCGATTGAAACGAGTGGTAAAGACCAGCCACTCAACTGCCAGGATTGCTAAAACACCTTTGCTTAAAATAATCAAACACAGCTCGAGACCCTCACGATAAATCGTGATTCCGGTTGTCCCCAGGGACCAGACGACATCAACACCACGCGTAAACGGCAGAAATATCGCAACCATGGCCACAAACGGCAGCACCATCAAGGTTCGCGAAAGCACGAAGCCCCAGGGCAAGCGGGCGGCCAGCAAGCCGCTAATAACTATTACGGCCGGCAACACAAAGTTCAGTGGCCGGCCTGGAAGGACAGCCACAACAACGATAAAACCAAGCGCACAAACTAGTTTAATCCGGGGATCGAGCCGGTGAACCGGGCCGTCCGAGGCGGCCAGTTGCTCGATCGTACGATGGTGCATTATCGCTCTCCCTGGGCGCGCCGCATGAACCAGCCAACCAACAACACCATACCAAACACGGCCAGGGTGCCGCTCAGGCCTGCCAGGACTCTGCGAAAGGTTTCGCTCGAGCCGCCGGGCACCTGGTAATCCGGCATCGGAGATGCAATTACATTAGACCCCGAGTCAGCCCCGACAGTTTCGAGACTGTGCTCCAGACCATCCGGCGCCTGAGAAGCCAACAATGAAAGACCCATTGCCAGGCTTAGCGAAATCAGCAGCAGACCTGTAACCAGACGTTTCACAGTCTGCTCTCCAGCAGTTCCGGCCGGGCGTTCACCAAGAAGCGCACAGTCGCGACCGTGATCAGGCCTTCGCCGATTCCAATAAGAGCGTGGACCCCGCCCATAGTAACCATTATCGGACCGAAGGGAGCGCTACCCGAAAGCCAAAGTTGCAATGCTGCCAACAATGACCCGACGACCACCGAAGCCCAGCAGGCCACGAAGATGCCCAGGTACATTCTAGTAGATTTACTATTGCCGGCAATCAAGCGAAAAACAGCCCAGCCGCCGAAAGCTCCGACTAAGCCCATATTGATCATGTTGGGACCTAAAACCGTGATACCACCGTCTTGAAACAGCAGGGCCTGAACCAGAAAAACACAAAATAAAACGACGCTTGAGCTGGCCGGTCCTAACAAAACAGCAAGCAACACGCCACCCATCAAGTGTCCGGACGTTCCGCCCGGAACCGGGAAATTGATCATCTGGGCCGCGAAAACAAAAGCGCCCAATACTCCCATTAACGGCACGCGGCGATCTGTAAGTTGTTTCGAGGCCCGCCGGGCGCAAACCGTCAAGACGCCGGCAGCAATGATATCGCCGGCGATCCAGACCGGTGGAGATAATATTCCGTCAGGCAGATGCATGCCGGCCTCAAATTCCCGCTTCGGGGATCGACCTGACTAGCGCACCATGCTTGACCCCCCGGGTGCCCAGAATCGAATCGGTCAGAGCTTGAATCTCGCTGGCCTTGGCTTTCATGACCAACACTTCGATGCAGTTGTGATGATCCAGGTGAACGTGCATGGTACTCAATACCGAGCCTTCGTGGTCATGCTGCAGACTCGTTAGGCGAGCCTGCAAATCGGTCACGTGGTGATCGTATACATAGGTCAGCGTGGCGGTGACATCATCTTGACTCTCACCCCAGCTGTCAACTACCAGATGATCACGAATGATGTCACGGATGGCCTCCGAGCGATTGGCCCAGTTATGCTTGCCGACCCACCTGTCGAATTCTTGCAACAGGCTCTTTTCAATCGAAACTCCGAATCGCATCAAATCAGGCATGACTCACCTCGCTTACTTGTAACACGACTTATGGATTCGTATCACGCATGCTCGGCGCATTCAAGCCGCCGCGCTAGGAGATTCTTGATTTGCTAATGTCTCAAATTCCCTGCTAAACATTGGCAAATGCACTTGCCTCAGAAACTTGCCGCCCTTAGCCTGGTGGCCGTGTTCTTACTACCGCTGACCGCCCGGGCGCATGCCCAGTACAAGCCTTTTTCGATCAATCGCTATACCGAGATTTCCTTCAATCAAAACGGTATTCGGATCTCTTACCTGATTACGGTCGGGGATCTGCCGGCCCAGAAACTGAGAAAACGCGCCGATGACGACCATGACGGCCTGCTGAGCAAGACTGAATACGAACCGCTCCTGACCTGGGTCAGGGGGCTGATAGCCCGCGGGCTGAACATCAGGCTTGATGGCAAAATAATTAAAACCGATCCCGGGCCCGGAAAACTCGAACTGGTGACCGAGAAGGTAAAACTGTTCGCTCCGATGCACATAGCTTTCCAGTTCGATATCGCCTGTCCGCCCGGCAGGCACGATCTTGTCTATCACGACAGTTCGCGCCTGCCCAGCCTGGAGCAAACCGAACTATTTTTCCGCGAGGCAGGTTGGGCCAGCTTGACACGGAGCTCGCTCTCGCGAAGCGGACCAAAGCTTACCAGGCGTATGTTTTGGAACGAGGGCAAACAAGCCGAACCGGTCATGATTCGATTTTTACTCTTTGAAGAACACGATAGAAAACAGCAGCCAGCCGACAGTCCTGACCAGACAGAGTCTCGGTTGAGTTCGCTGATCGACGACACCGGACCGCTCAAGCGGGCCTTGTCCGATGAAAGCCTTGGCTTTTTCGGGATGCTGGCCGTCTTAGGGCTTGCGTTCTTGCTCGGATCGCTGCACGCGTTGTCGCCGGGTCATGGCAAAACCCTGGTGGCGGCTTACCTGGTGGGTACCCGCGGCAAAATCCGGCACGCCGTACTACTCGGCCTGATCGTGACTTTCACACATGTATTTTCCGTGGTTATCCTGGGATTGATTGCCTTGTGGGCATCGGAAAAAGTATTGCCCGAGCGGCTGGCACCCTGGCTCAGCCTGGCGGCCGGCGGGATTGTATTCTTGATGGGGCTCTGGATGGTCTTCACCAGACGCAAGCGTCACCACCATCACGATCATCAGCATGGCGACCATGATCACGAGCATGATCATGGTCACCTCAACCGGGAAGTGAAATGGTCGGAACTATTGATTCTGGGAATATCCGGCGGGATGGTACCCTGCCTGTCGGCCACGGTGGTTCTCTTGTTTGCCGTCTACCTCGGAAAAACCGCAAACGGCCTTCTGTTGATTCTGGCTTTCAGCCTCGGGTTAGCTGCCACTTTGATAATTCTGGGTATCCTGGTTGTCCGCGGACGCAAACTGATCGAACGATTTACCAAAAACTCGAAGGCAAAAAAACTAGTTGAGTTTCTACCGATTTTGAGCGCTACGGCGGTTACCATAATCGGGCTGCTAATGGTAGTATTCGCCGGCATGGACATATAATTATTTGTTGCTTAGGGGGTTTGTCATGACTTGCAAGTGCCTGTGGTTGGGATTAATAGTCGCGCTTCTTCCGCTTTGTTCTCTGGCCGACGATTCACATTACCAAGATTACATCATCGGCGACCAGGCCGTCAGCCTGGGAGGGGCCTACACCGCCATCGCCGCCGATCCTTCCGGTCTATGGTACAACCCGGCCGGAATCGTAGACGTGCGCAACACGTCATTGAGTCTCTCGGCGAATTTGTACGGCATCCAGGACTCGAGCGTAGGAAGCTCAGAAGCCATTTTTCCCGAAGACCCCATTTCCAAGCTGGTCATCGTTCCTTCTTCGGCCGGGTTTGTCCAGGCCCTGGGCCGCATCGACCATAGAGGCCAGCGACCCTTTGCGATCGGTATGAGTATCGTAATCCCCTACTTCAGAAAGTTTTCGACCTCCGAGGAAGGCACTTCAGAAGACCAGATTCTGGGCAACTACCGCCACGGCTACCACCGGGCTTTCGAGGATCAGACACTCTGGGTGGGAGCCGGCGGCGCCATGCGACTGCACGACCGGTTCAGTATCGGGGTCGGCTTCGTTCTGGTTCACCGTTCGGTTCAGGATGCGGCTTCATCCTTTATCGCTACCGATTTTGTAGGCGGAGAATTCAACGTCTATCGGAATGCCATGATGGATCTGAACTTCTCCAATGACAGCCTGTTGCTGACTGCCGGGTTCAAGTGGAAGATCGTTGACAACCTCTACTTCGGGGCCATGATTCGCAGCCCTTCGCTAACCGTATATTCAACCGGCAACATGCGTTTTTCGCGCTCGATGGCCGACAGCAACGGCAACAGCGGGTTTCTGCCGACCCCCGAAGAGGCCGCGGTGAAATCCGAAACCCGCATCAATGGCGAAGCCCGCGCGGGCATCGCCTGGATTCTCCCCGAGCTGCTGACCTTATCGGCCGATGTCAGCCTGCACATGCCGGTATCATATACTTTGGTAGACATTGAAATCGAAGATGAGCGGGCCCGTAACGCTCTGCGCGACGCTTTGCTGATTAGCCCATCGGTCAGTCGCGGCTTCGTGATAAACGTAAATTTAGGGGCCGAAGTTCAGTTTCTCAACCGCTTCAGCATTGGCCTGGGCGCCTATTCAAATTTCGCGTCTTCTCCGGCGATCCCCGATTCGGATTCGATCAGGCCGACTCAGGCGCATGTCCATATGATCGGCGGTACGATCGCTTTCGGAGTCAAATCCAAGCACACTCTGACGCGGCTGGGCTTTGCTTACGCCCGCGGAAGCGGTACCGACGTGATTGCCCACAACGATGACCCCAGCCAGCTGGCTCTCGATGTACAAGACTTCGAAAGAATCAACTTGACCCAGACCTACATGTACTTCTTTTTAGCCAGTACCTTCATGTACTAATTTTTTCAACCGTGGCGGCTGGCGAAGACCTGCATAAAACCAACCAGGGCCTCGACTCCCTCGATAGGCATGGCATTATAAATAGATGCCCGGCAACCGCCCACGCTGCGGTGTCCTTTAAGGCCGCCCAGGCCCTGCTCAGCCGCCTGAGCGATAAAGGTTTTTTCGAGATCTTGGCTGGGTAGTCTGAAAACAACATTCATTTTCGAACGGCATAGTGTAGGAACCGGACAGCTATAGAATCCGGCCGACTGTTCGACTGTGCCGTACAACAACTCCGAGCGCTGCTGGCACAGCTTGGCGGCCGCCTTGACCCCGCCCGATTGCTTCAGGTTTTCGAGCACCAGCTTGGTCAGGTAGATCGCAAAGACCGGCGGCGTATTGTAAAGCGAGTTCTTCTCGGCGTGGATCCGATAGCTCAGGTAAGCGGTCAGGTCTGTGAAACAACGATCCAGAACATCATCGCGGATAATAACCAGGCCGACCCCGGCCGGCCCCAGATTTTTTTGGGCCCCGGCATAGATCAACCCGAACTTGCCTGGCGGCAAATGGCGGCTCATGATGTCCGAAGACATATCGCAGACCAGCGGCACCTGGCCGGCATCCGGCCAGCTTTGCCACTGCAGACCTCCGATGGTTTCGTTGGAGGTCAGATGCAAATAAGCCGCTTGGGGATCCAGTTTCAGGTCACTCGGGTCCGGCAGACTGGAAAAGTTGTCAGCCGAACCATCGTAGACCAGATTGACCGAACCGACTTTCTTGGCATCGGCCAAGGCCTTCTTGGCCCAGGTGCCGGTCAGGGTGAAATCGCAGCTCTTTTCTTGGCTGAGCAAATTCAGAGGAACCATCGAAAACTGCATGGTCGCTCCGCCACCCAGGAACAGGACCGAGTAGTTATCCGGCAACTCGAGCAGTTCCTTGACTAGTGAGACAGCCTGTTGATGCACATGACTGTACTCGGGACTGCGATGACTCATTTCCAGGATGGACATGCCTTTGCCCTGATAGTCGACAAATTCCTGTTGGGCTTTTTCGAGTACGGCCAGCGGCAAGGTCGACGGCCCAGCGTTGAAATTGAATATCCTGTTCATGTCTGGCTTCCCTATATCGGGCGCACAACAATCCCCGAGCGTAGCTTCGGTTCGAACCAGGTCGATTTGGGGGGCATCACCAAGCCTTCGTCAGCCACCGCCATGAGTTGCTCGACTGCGACCGGATAAACACAAAAAGCTACTCGCATGTCCTGACTGCAGCGTCGTTCGAGCTCTAGAGTCCCGCGCACACCGCCGACGAAGTCGATCCGCTGATCGGCGCGGGGATCTTCGATGCCCAGGATTGGGCCAAGCAGGTTGTTCTGCAAAATGGATGCATCCAGTTGCTCGACTGGATCATCGGCCGCAAAGCTCCCGGGCCTGGCTTCCAGCCGGTACCAATCGCCGTCTAAAAACATACTGAAAAGATGGGCCGCCTCAGGTTCCCGGCGGTTGCTAGAAGATACATTGAACTTCTGACCGACTTGTTGCAGGAATTCTTCGACACTCAGATTCGACAAGTCTCGCACCACGCGGTTGTAGCCCATGATTCGCAGGTCTTGATCGGGAAAGGCCACAGCCAGGAAGTAGTTGTATTCTTCATCTCCCGAATGGTGCGGATTGGAGCTGCGCATAATCTCGCGCACACGGCTGGCCGCGGCCGCCCGATGATGGCCGTCGGCGATATACAGGGCCGGAACCGAAACAAAGGTTTCTTGAAGCTGAGTGATTTCGCCGGGACTCGATATCGGCCACAGGCAATGATCGACATCGTCATCGGCTGCGAAATTATAGACTGGTTCGCTGGACGAACAGATTCGTTGAATCAGGTCGGCGATCTCTTGTCTGGCACGGTAGGCCAGCAAGACCGGCCCGGCATTGGCCTTTAAGATTTCGATATGTTTGGCGCGGTCGGCTTCCTTGACCGGTCGGGTCAGTTCGTGCTTTTTGACCAGATCATTTTCGTATTCGTCGAGGCTTACCGAAGCCACCAGGCCGTACTGCTCGTGACCGTCACGGATTAGTCGGTATACGTAAAAACAAGCTGTCTCGTCCTGGAGCATGACCTTGTCCGAGATCATCTCCTGCAGTTTCTGTCGACTTTGTTCGTAGACCTGCTGGCTGTGCGGGTCGGCCCCGGGCCCCAGATCGATTTCGGCCCGGATGACATGCAGGAAACTTTCCGGATTGTCTTGCGCCAGGTGAGCGGCCTCGTCGAGGCTGAGTACGTCATAAGGCGGACAGGCTACTTTTTGAACCAGTTCGGCCCTCGGCCGCAAACCGCGAAATGGACGAACATCCGACACGCAACCTCCCTTGCTTAGTTCAAATACGTATCACGGCCCCCTAAAGGCAAGGAAAATATTTTGGCGCTTGTTGGCCAGGCGGGTACGAGCTAATATGACCTGCCATGGACGAGATCGAACCGATTGAAATTCCAATCGACGGAACTCTGGATCTGCACACATTTCATCCGCGCGAGGTGAAAGACCTGGTTCCCGACTACCTGGCCGAATGCCGGCAGATGGGGATTTTACAGGTGCGCATTGTACACGGCAAAGGAACCGGGGCGCTCAGGCGCACGGTCCACTCGGTCTTGAAAAAAATACCCGAGGTCGAGTCTTATAAACTGGCCGGCCCGGAAGCCGGCGCCTGGGGAGCTACTTTAGTAACCCTGCTGCCAGCCCAGGACACTGCAGACTAGATTCGGCTTGTCATCGGGGCAAAGGCTTTTTCCTGAGACAAAAGCCGACATACATGACAAACAAACAGGCCAGCAGAATCCAAACGTACCCGCGGGCCTGGTATTCGATAACTACAACCTTGGATTTATCCAAACGCGAAACTTCTTTTGATACCCATCCGGGTTTGTCCCAATCTTCGCCCTGGACCAGCCACCAATCATCGGCTTCGCCTTTTTTGACCAGTTCTTCACTCCGCCGAGCCTGACGCATAACCTTGGTTTGGGTTGAAATCGACTCACGCACATTGACCTTGGCGCTGGTTAGGGCAATGTTCTCTCTGTCATGGTAGCTCCATTCGATACCGTAGGTCAGAGCCATATAGATGATTGCCACAGAGCCGCTGAATCCCAAAATCACGAAAATCTTGCCCAGCCATTTTGCATACCAAAAGCGTATCCAAATTGCGCCGATAGTGTTGGCCCAGAGTTTCTTTACCAGCTTGCCTTGAAGCTTGACCGCCGAAGTAGCGCCTTTGCCGATATCCCGAATAACTTCTTGTGTATCGTCATGCCGTCGTTCCTTAGACATGCTTGTTCCTCCAAAATAGTGACTCTAGCGCAAACTGTTTTGAGCTTGATAATAACAAAAAGTCGCCTGACATTGCTATAATTCGGAAATTTACCCCCCAACCATGAGTGCCATGTGATTCGGGTTGGTGATTCGGGGTTGGTAAATCCTGGGTTGACCTGGATCGGTTATTGGAGTATATTAGTAGTATGAAAGTCAAGACATCTATCACACTTTCGGAAGAAATCCTGCGGGCCTTAGACGAGGTGCTCGAAGGGAGAAACCGCTCCGCCTTCATCGAAGCCGCGCTTCGGGCATACATGCAACTGCTGAAGAAGCGGGATCGCGACATGCGGGATCTGGAGATTCTCAACGAGAAATCCGATCGACTCAACCGGGAAGCGGAAGACGTCCTCTCCTACCAGGTAGACCTGTGAGACGGGGAAATCTCTACCGGGTCCGCAAACCCTCCACCCGCGATCCGAAGAAGTTTCGGGTCTTCATCGTCGTCTCACGCCAGGTGCTCATCGATTCCCGCTTCTCAACCGTGATATGTGCACCGGTTTATTCGAACTACGAAGGGCTTTCCACCCAGGTGCCCATCGGCACCGAACAGGGTCTCAAGCTTCCGAGCTGCATACACTGCGACGAGCTCGTCAGCCTGTCGAAATCAAAGTTAACTGACTTCATCGGATCGCTTCCCCACAACAGGCGCCGTGCGCTCAACCAAGCTTTGAAGATCGCTCTCGAAATGGATACCGCTGACTAGTTCAAGGAGAATACGAACGAAATGCGCCGCCAAGTTGAATAAGAAATAATTTGTTAGGTTACTCTATGCTTTGGCGGTAGTCCTCGTCTTGTTCGAACAAGTACCGCATTTCATCGGGTTGGCGCGTGATTTTGCGGGTTTCCAAGTTGAACATGACATAGGTAATCAGAACTTTCGAGGCGATCGTGCCGTCTGAATTGATCATCTCCTGGGCGATGACACCCTTGGGATCCTTGAGCTTCGAAAACCAGGTTCGCACAGTGATTTCTTCGTGAATGCGAATCTCTTTTGAAAAACTCAGATCGATGTGCACGATCGCCGGTCCGATCCCGCGATCTTCGATCATGGTATGCGGGTCGAACCCGCCGTTTTCCGACCATTCCCAGCGGGCCCATTCGTAAATCTCCAGATAAGCTGCGTTATTCAAATGCCCAAAGGTGTCGACCTGGGTGGAACGTACTTTGAAATTAGTCTCGAACATGGATTCTCCTCGATGTTTTGGCCATTATGCTTACAAAAACCTGCGATTCAACTCAAATCTCCGGTTAGGCGCTGTAGATCCATGATAAGCCATAATCCACCGGTAAGCCGGATCATAGGCTCCACTGAAAGATGATTTAGGTTTTACGGCGACTTGTGTAGGTTGATTTTGACTTTTCAGAGTGTCTTTCACTGATTGAGTT
>JAFDKH010000034.1 GCA_019307065.1 Deltaproteobacteria bacterium | reverse complement strand
TAAAACCTGGAAAATACACGGTCTTAGTTGGTTCCGGGGTAGAGTCGCAGATGTTGCCTCATCAAGTTGAGGTATTCGAAGGTCACTGTACCCTGGTTCAACCGGATTGGACCGGGATGGTGGTTCGGGTTGTCGATCGGCACGGCATGCAGTTCAGAGGGGTCTACGAGATGTTTGTGCTGCCGAGTGGCGAGGACTTCGGCCTTGGCCTCGGAGCGGATGAAACTCGCGGCGAGAGCCTGCGCACCTGGCTCTTGCCACCCGGGCGTTACATGATTGTCAAGTCCGGCGAGACTTCACGAGCGCGAACTGATTTTCTGACTGTGGTGTTGGCCAAAGGCGAATTGACCAATTTTACTCTGGTTCAGAATGAAGAAGACGGTAATTTCCTGGGTGGCGGCGTGGTTGACCGCGGAGAAGGCAAGACCGAATTCGAAAACTGGCGCTTGGGGCTCGTTATTGGCGGTGATCTTTCCTGGAACCGGGCCGACAACGTAATCGGCCGCGATTTCGGCAACACGATTACGGTCAACGCCTTCGTCGATTGGTCGATGCGCTACTTAGATCCCGATCATTCAGTCTACATGCGCATGCAAGTCGACGAAGGTCAAACAGTTCAACCGGGCCAGGACTTCTTGGCCTGGCGCCAAAAAACCAACGATGAAGTCGACCTGGATGCTATCTATACCTATCGGTTGTTACCCTGGCTGGGGCCCTATGTTCGCTTCGGTCTGGACACCAACTTGTTTCCGGGCTGGAAGACATTCGATCGCCTGGGGCAGGATCAAGAACGGGACGTCGTTATCTTAGACAGTGACGGCCGGACGATCGGTCGTCAGCGGCCACCACCTTCGGTCGATACCTGGGAATTGCGCCTGGCCGACTCGTTTGATCCGCTCGAGTTGAAAGAAGGTCTCGGGGTTTCATTTGATCTTGCCCCGCTGCAAGTACTCGATTTTCATCTGCGTATCGGAGTCGGGGCCCGGCACTATCTGGTGCGCTCGTTATTGAAGGCTCGCCAACAAGACGAGCTGGACCCGATTGAAACCTGCCGCGAGGACAATTGCTTCGAGCAAGTCGACTCGAGCAACTTGCTGGGCCTCGAGGCGACTTTTATTGGTTCTGCCCGGGTGTCGCGCTGGTTCATGATCGATACCGAACTCGATACCCTGGTACCCTTTGCTTCGACTGAAGCCAACAAGTACCCAGTCATCAACTGGAAGAACACCATCAGCATTCGATTGGTTTCGTTTGCTTCTGTGGCCTACGTTGTCAGGGTCGATTATGACAAACAGCTCAGCTCGAACCTGCAATTTGAACAACGGATCCTGCTGCGCTTCACTTTTGATATCCTCTAATCTCTGATAGACTCAAACGGTGAGCTGGCCTAGAATAATTTTCAGTGCAGTTGTGTTCATGGTGAGTTGCCTGCCTTTCGTCAATGCCGAAGACGGGCCGGTCAAAAAACTGTATTTGGCTTCCGGCTCCTTCGACCCGCTCGACCTCGATACCCGCAAGCGTGATCAGACTGCCAGCCTGCAGTTAGTTCAGGCTCGAGGCCCGGCCGTTGAGATCCTGGCCGAATTACGCCGGCGCGGCTGCGTTGTCCTGGGTTACTATCACCAAGATACCTACATAGTCCGCCTGCCGGATGGTAACGCCCTGGCCGACATGAGCAACGTTCGTTGGCGGGGGGCAATGCAGCCCGATTGGAAGCTGGCACCGGCTTTGCGAAAATTGAATGCTGAAACGGCCAATCGGCTTCGAGTGTTTGCCCACTCTGGACGATCCTTGGAAAATCAGCGAGAGCAACTAAGCCAGGCGGGAAAAATCATCAGGCTGTCCGATGATTTCAACGGGACTGGTCATGCCCTGCTGGTTGTTAAAGGCGGCTCTTTATCCCAGTCACTCGAAACCCTGACCGGCCTGGATGACGTAGCCTGGGTTGCCCCCGAGCGACATGTTGTTTTGAATAATGACGACGCAGTTTGGATCGTTCAAGGGGGCGATTTCGTCGATCTGTCCACTCCGCTCTTTGATAAAGGGTTGACCGGTGACGGCCAGGTTATTGCGATTGCCGATAGCGGTCTGGACACTGACGCTTGTCAATTCCGCTACTCGGCGGCTTCCGGCGAACAGACTTTCTTCAATCAAACCCAGCCGCCGGCAGCCAACCTGACCAATCCAGGCAACAAGGTAATTAGTTACTATCTGTTGAGCGGGGCCGACGCCTACGATGACAAATCCAAGCTGGGTCACGGGACCCACGTGACCGGCTGTGCGGCCGGCGATAACTATACTCACCTGGCCTCGGGGTCCGACCCGGGGCGCGACAGCCAGGATGGTATGGCCCCGGCCGCCCAAATAGTTTTTCAAGACACCGGACGGCGCGATGGCAACCAGGTTGGTCTGCCGGACTCTTTGACTGACATGTTTGTCCAGGCCTATAACTCTGGCGCCCGGATACACAACGATTCATTCGGACTAACCGACCCGGATACCAGCTACTCGGGAGACAGCCGCGAAGTCGACGAGGCCGCCTGGCAACTTCAAGATCTGACGATTGTTTTTTCTACTGGCAACCTGGGCCCGAATGCCGAGACCCTGGACGGCATGGGGGCCACAGCCAAGAACCCGATAGTGGTCGGAGCATCTTTGGGGGCAGACAGAAACCGCGGCTACGGGGTTTGCCACTTTTCGTCACAAGGACCGACCGCCGACAACAGGCTGCGCCCCGACCTGGTGGCCCCCGGGGTGATACGTTCGGCCCTCGAGACTGACTGGGTGCTGACCGGGGGTACCGATATCTATGGCCAGCCGCAGGCCGAGTCGAGCACTGATCCGCCCAATAACAACTGCGCCGTAGATAGCGGCTACCGGATCGGTACCAGCTTTTCAGCGCCGCTGGTGTCCGGGGCGGCGGCTTTGGCCCGCCAGTATTTTATAGAGGGTTTCTATCCGTCAGGCAGCGCCCAGCCGGCAAATGCTATCGAGCCATCGGCCGCCTTGCTCAAGGCGGTCTTGGTAAACTCGGCCGAGAGCATCGGCCCGGCCCCCAATAGTGTGCCCGGGCCGCTCTACGATGTTTCTCAAGGAGTAAAAATCGCAGACCTGGCGGCAGCGCCCAACAACATCGAAGGCTGGGGGCTTTTGCGCCTGGATCGGGTTTTGTATTTTAGCGGCGATGCCGAGAAGTTTGCGATTCTCAACGACGCCTTCAGCGATGGCAGCGATCACGGGGCGGCGCTCAAGACGCCCTTGACCCAGGGCCAATCGCACAGCTACGGCTTGCAAAATGTGCGTTCGACAATGCCCTTGCGCGTGACTCTGGCCTGGACCGACCCGGCCGGCCCGACCGGTTCCGGCCGCGCCCTGGTCAACGATCTGGACCTCGAAGTCGAAGACTCTTCCGGCAATGTCTACAAGGGCAACATCAATATCGTTGGAAACCGTTCGGGCCCGGGTGGGTCTGCCAGCCCGGACAACCGAAACCCGTTGGAACAAGTCATAGTTGCCCTGGGAGAACAGCAGAATATTTCTATTCGGGTAATCGGGCGCGATATTCCCGGCAATGGAAAAACAAACCCGTACAATTCGACCAATCAGGGATATGCGCTAGTCGTCGTTGGTGATTTCGAAGAAGTCTGCCCGCCCGAGGGCTGCGCCGGTGATCCCGATGGTGGTCATGACGGAGGCGTGGACGCCGGTCATGATGCCGGCCCATTCGATGCCGACGGCGGCCCGGGCGATCCCGGGGCCGATCAGGCTGAGGCGGACGCCGGCGATCCCTACCGGCCTTCAGGTAAAGTAAAGGGTGGTTGTTCCTGCTCGGCTGGCGACCGGCAATATTCAAAGGCCTGTTGGTTGCTCTTTATCTTGGTAATCATCCAAAGGCGGCGACACAGACATGACTAAGCAAAACTGTGGCGCGCTATTACTGGTGCTATTCTTTTTAGGACTATGCCCAGTGGCAGCGGCCGGACAGCGCGGGCCGTATATTAAGATTCACGGCAACTGGGTGATCGTCGATGAAGTCTATCGAGCCATAATTGATCTACCGGCCGGGACAAAGGCAGACAAAGCCAGCGCCCGTTCGGTACGCAAGCAACTGCAACAGTTTTTACATCGAGCCGGATACTCTCTGGCAACCGTCAAGGCCAAGGCAGTCGCTGGAGTAATCGAAGTCGAGCTCGACGAAGGCTCGCTCGAGAAGATTGTATTCTTAGGCTGCGGCACTTTTCGGGCCCTGCAATTGAAACTCAATATCAACTTGCCCCATCATGTTTTCAACCGGCCTTATCTGGTCAGGCAGCTCAAGTGGCTCAGCAAGCGCTATGGCATTAACCAAGTTACCTATCGGCTGGTGACAACCGAGTTGGTCAAACACCGCGGACCTCAAATTGAAGAGATCGGCGGTATCGGTGGACAAGCCTTGTTTCCCAAGAAGGCCCGCTACGAATTACATATCATGGTGGATGCGGACGACTGGAATACGGGCTTTGGAATGGATCTCGACTATGATTTTCCCGACGGCGCGGCCCTGGGGGCTTCGTTTCAAGAACGCAACCTGCTCTTCGATGATGATCGATGGCGCGTGGGGGCCAAAGTAGGCGCCAAGATCCGCGAGAAAATTGAAAGCGGAGATCCGTACCTGGCCCTGTCGCGGGCCGCGGCCGAGGCCAAGTATTTTACGCCTTCTCTATGGGGGAGCGGCTTGCGGCCCTTTCTATGGTTGAAAACAGATCTGGTCAGCCGCCAGCGCCCGGACCTGGATACCGAGATTTACTACAGTGAAGATCTCGAAGGTTCGCTCAATATCGGTTATGAGTTTACCAGAGGAATGCTGGTTTCGGTCGGCGGCGGCGTCAGTCAGCGTTGGGTATTTGGAATCGACCAGGTCGCCAGTCCGGGTTTTGTAATTGCCGACAGCAGTCGTTTGCGGCCTTTCGTAGTTGCCAAGGCCGACATGGTGCTCGAGATCAAGGATTTGCGCCAGGATCGACGCCATCGACTAATTCTGGAGGGACGTCACTACTGGGTCGAAGGCGATCAAAGTCTGGTAATCAGCAGCCTGAAGTACCGCAAAGTCTTTGGGTTTGGCTGGCACGACCTGTGGGTCAAGCTGCGCGGTACAATCCTGTGGGGAGATGTTCTTTTTGACGATGAAGAACCGGTCGGCGGCCGCTATATCCGGGGTGTCTTTGGCGATAAGTACTACGTTCATAAAGTGGGCAGCCTGACGCTCGAGTTCCGTCTATCCCTGGCACGCGATCTTTTCAAGCTCAGTATATTTCACGACCTGGCGGTTTTTGGCGATTTGAACCGCGTCGACAATAACGAAGAGTTCAAGCTGGCCGATAGTTTCGGCCTGGGGTTTCATGCCTTGATTCTGGATTTGTTCCAGTTCGACATCTTCTACTGTTTTGGATTTTCCTCGGACGACGATTTCAGCCACGGGATATCGGCCAGTATCAAGAAAGTTTTTTGAGCAAACCCGGTCATTGTGGTTCAGTTGAAAAGTGATTTGCCTATCCAGGCCGGCTTAAGCTATTCTGCGCATCATTAAGGAGAGTATTTGTAATGGGCACGGTCTTACTTCTGGTCATCCTGTCACCACTCATCATCTCGGCTGCCGTCGTATGTGTGACTTTCTTGCTGTCCTGGTGGGTCTTCCCCGGGGGAGGTTCTCGCGGACCGCACGATACTTTTACATCCCGGGTGATCGGTGTGATCGTAGTTGTTTTTCTCGAGTGGCTATCAACTAGCTGGGTTTTATATACACTGCCTTTCTACTGGGTCAGGGTTGGGGGCCCCCGGCGAAGGCTGCAGGCCGGGCGGGTTCCAGTGGTTATCCTGACCGGCTTTTTTGAAAGCCCGTTAACTATGCTTCTTTTGAGAAGCCGCTTAGAACATGCCTTGGGAGTTCCGGTCCGGGTACTGCGGCCCAAAAATTACTTTGCCGGGCTTCAGACGCAAGCCGCTGATTATCGCGAACAAATCGAGGAGTTCTGCGAAGAGACTTCAGCCAAACAAGTCGATCTGGTAGGCCACAGTATGGGCGGTCTGATCGCACGCTACCTGATCGAGCGCAGCGGTTACCTGGACCGGATCCGCACGATCATAACAATTGGAACTCCCCACTTGGGGAGCGCCCTTTGCCGCCTGGCTCCCGGGCGATCTTTGCGTCAGATGCGCCGCGGCAGCGCTTTTCTTGAAGAGCTGAACTCGGGTTCCACTTTGCAAGAAGTTCGCGTGATCGGGATCTGCAGTACCCACGACAACCTGGTTATTCCCTGGAACTGTGCCCTGTCTCCGCGGGGCGACAATTTCATCATTCGATACCAGGGTCACGTGACCCTGATCCTGTCGGGTGAAGTTGCCCGAATTGTCATTCGTGAATTGAGAAGCGTCTAGAACCAGCAATTAGAAGATGACGATCTTCTCGCCCTTGTCCGACAAGACACGCACCGAAGAAACCCTCATGACGTTCATGAATACCCGTAAATAAACTGGATCGAACTTGTGTTTCAGCTCTGTCCACATCAGGGTCAGGGCGATATCCGAACTATAGGCTTCTCTGAAAGGGCGCCGAGAGGTCAAGGCGTCGTAACAGTCAGCTATAGCGATGATTTTCGAGTAGACTCCCAGATCTGAGCGCGGAACGATGAAGGATACGTTGCCTTTGAGGTCCTTGACCGGTGTGCCGAAATCGGTTTTGTGCTCGAAGGCAGTGATAATGCGTTGAACAGTCAAGGCATTCAGCGATCTGGAGCGCAGGATCTTTTTCACCGAATAGATCGGTGTTTTACGCATTTCTTTCATTTCATCGGGAGCCAGCTTGCCGCGCTTTTCTATGATTTCATCATCGACATCTATCTTGCCGATATCATGGAACATACCGGTCATGCCCAAGTCGCGCAGTTGAGCTTTACCAAGGCCCAATTCAGAGCCGAAAACAATCGACAGCAAGACAACATTGACCGAGTGAAAGCAGAGGTATTCATCGTCACTCTTGAGCGTCGTCAACCCGAGGAATTGAGTGCGGTGGCCATAACAGACATCAACCAGGTCTTGAATGAATCGACCGGCTTTGCCGAGAGATATTTTTGGGCCTTCCCCGCGCAACCCGGCCAGGTACTTGCGCATGTAATAGATCGACCGGGCGTAAACGGTCAGAGCGTAGCGTTTACGGTCGACAGCCCGGTCGAGGTTTTTTGAGATATCCTGATCTTTGAGGATCTCCTGAATCTTCTCAAAGCGGCGTAGTTTCAAGGCCTGGAGTTTACGGTCTGAGACCCCGCGCTCGCCGACATTATCCGTGCTCTCTTTACTGAAGATGAAGATGAAGCTCTGCAGTTCCGGGATGGAAATAGGTTGGCTGAGATTGAAACCGCCCACATTGCGGCGCTCGAACTCCAGCATCAGATAGCGCACATTGTCCAGCGAGTTGATGTCGATTTTGACCAGCATGTTGTTGAGGTAGAAAGACTCACCAGCGCCCTGCAGGCTTAGACTTTCGTCCATGGCGACGATGGTGTTGATACAGTCTTTGAGCTGCTCTAGTGGCTTGGCGAAAATGTCATTCTCGGGTTTATAGAGCTTAACGTTTCTGATCAGCATATACAGTGAGCCGATAAAAATGCGGCCCAGAGTTTGCAGCTTCTCTTCGTAGGAACGCGCTAGTTCGGTACGCTCCGGGTTGTCGGCCAGCTTCGACTGAAATTTGATTTTCTCGTCGGCCATTGTTTAGTTCTCCCGCCGCAGGATTTAATTGCCTAGAAGTTTGTGTCTGAGTTTTTCACAAGCGCGTTCGGCTGCGGCCAAGACATCTTCTTCTTTAATGCCGGCTTCGAGTTCGGCCTTGAGCAGTTTGAAAGCCGCAATCGAACCCGAGATAGCCAGCCCGTTGACGATATTGCGTTTATGTTCGACTAGTTTCTTTTTTGAGAGCAAGCTCGTTGAGCGCAAATGCTCACGAAAGAAATCCATGGCATCTGGTGAATCGGTCATAGCCAGGGCGGAAAACATGGCCGTCTGTTCCTGGGCCGGTTTCCTGCTGAAACCTTGATCGTCTACCAAGATCAACAGGGTTTTGGTGGCCTTGCGGATATCAAAGTTGGACAGCAATCTGGCAGCCATGATCCGCATCTGGGTGTCGGAATCTTTGAGGGCCTTGATCACATATGGATAGCAACTTTCTTCGCCCGCCGAACCGATCGTGTTCAGGGCTTCTAAACGCAGGGCCAGGTTTGGGTGCTCTAAAACTTTGGCTATGATTTGTAGCTTCTCGGCCGGGTTCAGTCTGTCGATTATGTAAAGCATATCGCGGATAACGTTGGCCTTGGTGCTCTCTAGTCGGCGAACGAATACGTCCAGATGATCTTTACCGAGAGCGGCCAGGGTATCGCAAATCAAACGGCGAGCTTCCTGACGCTCCATGGTTTCCAAAGTCTGCAGCAAGGGCAAAATGGCCGGTTCGTCGAGCCGGGTCAGATAGCGATAGACCTCCTGGGGCTCCTTGATTTCTGCAGAAGAATCAAGTATTTCTCCGACGCGGCCGATCCGCTCGGCTTCTCCCATTTTAGTCGTGAACTTGGTCTCGATCTGCTGGATGCGAGCCAAATTTCCGGCCGGCAGATTCTTACGTGCCATGCCCTTGAACTTGCGCAGCATCTGGTTGATGCTGCGGAAGTCTTCATGAATCAAGAAGGAGTCGAGCAGCTGAATGAAGACTTCCTCGATCGCCTGACCGAGATCTTGATCGAGCTCTTCCTCGACAACCTTGAAAAGAATGACAACTAGTTTCGGCAAGGCGCGGTTTTCGTCTTCTTCATCGAGTTGCTGTAAAACCTGGGACTTCTCCTCGGGAGTCGCCGGGTTGCCCTTGATTACTACACCCTTGGCCTGCTCGACATCGTCGAGTTCAATCTCGAGATCTTCTAATGAGATTCGGGCGAACGAAAAAGTGTCATCGGTGTTCGAAGTCAGTCGCGCATAGAGGTAGTTGACAATCTTGTCTACCTCGACCTTGGCATCTTCCTGAGACTCGGTGCCGACAGCGAAAGTTTCAACCACGACGTACTCGACATGGGAGAACTCTTGCTTCCACATCAAGCTGACCATGTCATCGTAAATGAACTCGGCCACGCTAAAGTTAGTCAGGCAGATCAGAATAAAGTCGAGAAACTCGGGTGCTCTCAATCCCTCGCGGAAGATCAGAATCCGGACGCCGTCGCGGTAAAACTTGTGGGCGATGTTCTGCTCGGTGGCGTCTTCCTGGTAGACCGTTTCGTCGAAATATTTAAATCCGAGCTGATCGACTTTCACGGAAAGGTTGTCATATCTTTTAAGTATTTCTTTGAGCGCCCGATAAGCGCGGTCAAGATACTCACCATACTGAGCGGTGTTGTGCCGATAAAGCTGGATCGTCTTGATTCCACGGGAAAGCTGATCGAAAAAATCCTTGACCTGGCTGATACGCTTTTCAGATTCTTCTTCGTTGAGCTTTTCAGCCTTGCCTTTTGGGGAGGGTGCCAGGCTGGATGTGCCCGAGACATACACATTTTTTGGGTCGATTTTTTGTTGGGTCATCGGATCCTCCGGCCTGACAAGACCGTATTTAGTATCATACAATCCCGGACTGGGATAGTGCAAGTATCGTACGAGGTCGGAAAAAAATGCGAATTTAGGCCCTTAAAACAGCCTTGTTTGAGGCTCGAGACTCGATTGACCGGTTGAGTCACGGCACTTTCCCGAAATGGAAGGTGATTTGAGATTTGCTCAAAAAGGTCTTGACAGTACAACATCTGGTGGCATAATGAGCGCCACTCTACAAGATGTGGTTTTTATTCCTTTTCCGGGGATTGGCCCGGTACAGAGGGTGGGCAGAATAGTGGAAATACTTAACAGTACTGGACATCAGCTACCTATTACTCTTTTCGAAGAAGCGGCAGCTGATGAAGACACAAATTGGGACTCCAACCGGGTTGTTGAAGCCCTGGTTCAGCAGCGTTCGATAGAGCCGGATGCGGCTCGCCGAATCAGCCAGGAAGTCGAGGCTGAGCTGAAACGCAAGAACCTGGCTCAGATCACTCCGCGCGCCATCGTATCTCTGGTCGACGAGCAACTGGTCAAGCACGGCTTCGAGCAAGAGCTGAATATTTCGGTAAATGCCGTGCGTGTGCTGGAGCGACGCTATCTGCGGCGCGCAACTGACGGAAAGATTCTCGAACGGCCTAAAGACATGTTTGCGCGGGTAGCTCGAACGATTGCCTCGGCCGATAAAAAATTCGATGATCAAGCTGACACCGAAGAAACCGCTCGCAGTTTCTACCAGATGATCACATCGATGGAGTTCATGCCCAACTCACCGACCTTGATGAATGCCGGAAGACAACTGGGGCAACTGTCGGCTTGTTTCGTCTTGCCGGTTGACGATTCGATGGAGAGCATTTTTGAGGCGGTTAAGAATACCGCCATGATTCACAAATCGGGCGGCGGGACCGGGTTCTCGTTTTCGCGAGTGCGGCCGAAAAATGATGTCGTGCTTTCAACCCAAGGCGTTTCGAGTGGCCCGGTCAGCTTCATGCGCGTCTTCGATACCGCCACAGAAACCATCAAGCAAGGCGGCACTCGGCGCGGCGCCAATATGGGTATCTTGCGAGTCGACCATCCGGATATCCTCGATTTCATCGCCTGTAAAACCGAGCAGAAGTCACTCAACAATTTCAACATCTCGGTAGCCATTACAGAAAGCTTCATGAGTGCGGTCGAGAAAAACGCCAATTACGATCTGGTGAATCCGCATACCAACAAAGTCGTCAAGACTTTGGAAGCTCGCAAGGTGTTCAATACAATCGTTAGCCTGGCCTGGCGCAACGGCGAACCGGGCATCATATTTATCGACCGTCTAAATAAGGAAAACCCGACTCCGCACGTCGGGGAGATCGAGAGCACCAATCCCTGCGGAGAACAGCCGCTCTTACCGTATGAGTCATGTAATTTAGGCTCTATAAACCTTGCAAAAATGGCCAAAGACGGTCACGTGGACTGGGACCGCTTGAAGGCCACCGTTCATAATTCGATTCATTTCCTGGATAATGTGATCGAGATCAATCGCTATCCCTTGCCGGAAATAGAGCGAGTTACAAAGGGCAATCGCAAAATCGGCCTGGGTGTCATGGGCTACGCCGACCTGCTGATTCAGCTGGCTGTACCTTATAACTCCGAGGCTTCATTGAAGAAAGCCGAAGAAATCATGAGCTTCATTCAGACCGAAGCCAGGAGCGCCTCCGCCAACCTAGCCGAGGTGAGGGGGGAGTTTCCCAACTTTAAAGGTAGTGTCTACGACCATCCCGGTATTCGGCCGCTGCGCAATGCAACAGTTACCACGATCGCTCCCACCGGAACCATCAGCATCATTGCCGGTTGTTCGTCGGGCGTCGAGCCGTTGTTTGCGATTAGCTTCGTGCGGAATGTCATGGACAATGACGAGCTGGTCGAAGTCAACCCGCTCTTTGCCAAAGTTGCTCGCCAAGAGGGTTTTTATTCAAAAGAGTTGATGCGTAAAATAGCCGAGCAAGGCACCTTGTCCAATGTTCCCGAAGTTCCCGAACCGATTCGCCGCAAGTTCGTGACTGCCCACGATGTCTCGCCGGAGTGGCATATCAGGACCCAGGCAGCTTTTCAGAAGTACACCGACAATGCCGTCAGCAAGACTGTCAACCTGACCAAAGAAGCCACCGAAGCCGATGTTGCTGAGGTTTACCGACTGGCTTACATCTTAGGCTGCAAGGGCGTCACGGTTTATCGAGACGGCAGTCGCGATGAACAGGTTCTCAATATCGAAAAAGTGAACCGCTCGGGTCAACAAGGCGAGATTGCCACTCGGGCACCCGGCAAACTCAAACCCCGCGAACGACCCGAAGTAGTCAGGGGCAGTACCCAGAAAATGACTACCGGTTGCGGCAATCTTTATGTGACCATCAACGAAGATGATGAGGGTATCTTCGAGCTGTTTACCGCCATGGGCAAGGCAGGCGGGTGCGCTTCCTCGCAGGCCGAAGCCATCAGCCGCTTGATTTCGCTGACGCTCAGGGCCGGAGTAGATGCCGAGGACATCATTCGACAGCTGGCCGGAGTAAGGTGTCCCTCGCCGGTATGGAAAGACGGCGAGATGATCCTGTCGTGCGCGGATGCCATGTCGCGCGCCTTGAAGCACTATACCGAAATCATCAAAGAACGCGACGCCAAGAAGAATGAAGAAGCCCAGCCCAAGGGTAAAATAGCTGCTAGTTCAAGAAGTGAGCCGGCCGAGCAACAGGGCAAACAATCGGCTGTCAGCGCCCGGCCCAAAGTAATGCTTTCCTGTCCCGACTGCGGGGGCACTATCGAACATATCGAAGGTTGTATGCTTTGCCGTGAATGCGGTTTTTCTAAGTGTTCGTAGGATCTAATCCCTAAGATGATTTAGATGTTGTCATTCCGGCCTGCATTAAGCCGGAATCCAGGTAGCGAAGACTGGATTCCCGACAAAGGCATTCGGGAATGACGGAAACACGGGAAACACGGGGACAGGGTACTATTCAACTAGCTGAAATATAAGGAATGTGCCCTTCCTTCGCTGAAGCTACGGAGGGCCTGGCTACCTCCGTCCCCGGATTTACCAAAGCTACAGATTGTTCAAGGCAGATTCAAAGGTCTCCAGGGTCGCCTGGTCGAACAGGGCGAAGACGATTCTTAGAAGGTCGCCGGGCTCGGATTCGAGAAATTCCTTGCAGGTCAAAAGGGCTAAAGGCGCGGCTTTATCGATTGGGAAGCCGTAGACTCCGGTGCTGATCGACGGAAATGCTATCGAGCTGCATTTTTTTTCGCGGGCGATTTTCAGGCTGGTGGCGTAGGCATTGCGCAGCAGGTTGGGTTCAGACTGAGTGCCGCCGCGCCAAACCGGGCCGACGGCATGAAGGACATATTTCACCCCGTTTTGCCCGAGATTAAAAGCGTCAGTTGCCACGGCCGAGCCGGTCTGACAACCGCCGATGCTGCGACAGGCCTCGAGCAGGCGCGGACCGGCCGCCCGGTGAACCGCGCCGTCGACACCCCCGCCGCCGCGCAGGCCGGAATTTGCGGCCGTTACGATCGCATCCACCTGCAGGCCGGTGATATCGGCTTGAATCAACTCAATTGACCCGTCGGCTAGACGCTTTTCCATCTACCCTCACACGCCCTGGTCGGGTTTTGGTTCAGAAAGAGTAAGACAGGTCTAAAATAGCGGCGATATGATGTCTGGCTAAGAAAGTCGAGTCGAAGCGGCCGACCATCTTGTCGTCGTCGGGAGGCTTGTTGTCCACCCCGATTGGTAACTGGATGCCTATCCCGGCCGAAAAGCCGCTGGTGGTGTAGCGCGGGCCGATGGTGAAAGCGAAACCGGTACCTAAAAGACCATCGAGGGCCACGGTCGCATTGAACTCGACCACAATCGAAAGCTCTTTTGTAATTGCCACCGGAGTTGCCAGATCGTAAAAGAGGATAAATCCGTAACGACGATCGGTGCCGTAAATTAGCTCGTCAACATTGTCCATCAGCAGAATCAAACAGCCAAAATCGGTTTGCAGGCTGACCCGGCCGATATTCTGTCCAAAAGCTACATAAGGAACCAGGCCGACATTCAACTTCGGAATCAATCCCATGTCGAGCAACGGCTTCTGGGCCAAAAGGTATCTCTTGCCGAAGTTACTGGTGTCTTCGACTGTGCCGGCCGCTACTCCGGCCAGGTCTTTTTCTTCGCCGGCCCGGGAGAGCGGTGCAATGATAGTCAGGCCGACGGCCAGATGTTTGTTGGATTCTTCATCGTGAGTAATCAGATATTTGGCCCCGAACTCGATATCGCCGTAAGTGAACGCATTACCCACTTCGTCGTTCATTGAAAGACCCAGGGGCATTTTGAGGTAGACGGCAAAGTCAGAAAAAGCAAACGAGCCGCCAATTGTGAAGGCCAGTGAATTCAGATCCGGGTTATTGGCAAAGCCGACTCCTATTTGCACACGACTTTGAGGTTTGGCGCTCAGGGCGAATAGCGGCTCCTGGTAGGGCCACTTTACCTCGGGATCTTCATCGGTTTGGCCATAGCCGAAACCAGTCTCAGCCGGGGTTTCTTCGCCACCTTCGGCCGGTGTGTCTGTAGCTGGCTCGGTTTCCTCGGCCGGCTTCTCGTCGGCCGGCTTCTCGTCGGCTGGCTTCTCGACAGCCGGCTTCTCGGCAGCCGGTTCGGCTTTCTCTGTCTTTTCAGGCTCTTTCGATTTCCCCGCTTCGTCCTGGGCAGGCACAGCCGGGTTCCATAAAAACAAAATGCCGCAAGCGACAAACATGGTAATAAACCGTCGCATCATAGTGCGCTCCCGATTATCCGATTCCTGATATTAATAAACGACTTGTCAGAAGTTTATTCTGGCCGATTAGCGCTTGTCAACCTTAGTAGCTATGAAATTACTATTGTGCCGAACGGTGGATAGGGCCGCTTTTTCAGCGATTGGATAGGATTTCTTCCAAAATGGCGGCCGAAATCTCGGGTGCCTGGCGGGGCAATTCTTCTTTGATTTTTAGCAGCTCGTTGATAACGGCGTAGCGCTTCTTCCCCAACTTGAGCACCGGGCCGATCATGAATTTGAGCAGTTCGCCTACCGACTGTCCCGAGGCCAGCCCGCGGCGCACCTGGTTGATGATGTTGGTACGCGCCTGACGGTTGAGCTCGGCTGCCAGGAATTGTTGAATCTTAATCAGCGCCTGCTGGAGTTGCGGATCAATCGGAAACTCCGAGCCGCGATGGCTGACATAGCCGCCATGGACATCTACGCGAATTTCGGACTCTTGCTGCTTGGCTGGCCTGTCTGAGGCAAATACGATTTCGCGTTCGCCCAGCGGTTTTTGGGGCTTGCGGACTATTGGTGTTACAGCCGGCCGTTCGGGTTTTGACCTTACCGGAGTCGGGCGTCTCTTCTTTTGCTGATCAGCCCTGATTCGGCGCTGGGCCGTGATGTCTTGTTTGGCCGAGACGTCTTCCTGGGCTGAAACTGTTTTCTGGGCCCTGATTCGCCGCTTGACCGGTTTGGCCTGCTTGGGCGCGAGCGAGTCAAAGTCGGTAAAATCTGCCTGCAACAGCGGCGGCATTTCGGTCGGAGCGATTCCGATGCCCTGAACCTCCGGTCCCGTGGGAACCTCGAAGCGAATCTTGGGAACTTCGATTCCCATACCGACCGTTCTTCTGGCAGTCTGGGTGCTGACTGCCGATGTGGATTGGAAGGCCTGGGATTCGGGCATGGCCTGCATTTCGTCAAATGAGACCGGGCCGATGCTGCCTGCATTGGAACCATATTCGAAGGTTCCAGGTTCGGCCGGTTTTTCGGGTGTGGTTGTCAGGGCAATCAGCGCGTCGAGATCGAGTTCGGGAATTTCCGGTAACTGGATCTCGGGTAGTTCCGGCAGGGGAATGTCCTCGATTTCGGGAATTCCTACAATGACCTCCGGCTGAGTCTGGCCGACGAGTATAATAGTGTCATCTTCGTCGATTACCCGCAGGGCGCCGCTGCGGCTGTCAAGCATGCAGCCATGTACCGGAATATTTTTGGGCACCAGCGACTTCCTGAGCAAGTTGACGGTATCGCTGACAGCGATCTCGGGGCTGCCCGGACCGCGGATTTTGCCGAGCAGCTCTTGTCCCTTGTCGGGCAAGTTGTCGAGTAGACCGGCAGCCGTCATGTTCCTGCGCAGCAAGCCGCGGTCGACGGGACAGTAAATGCTGCCGGCGTGGCCGACTACGAAGACTTCTTCGCATTTGTGCAAATAAATGGCCAGGGCTACCGAGCGGAAGAGTTCTTCGCCGCCCCGGGCCCCCCAGGCGCCGGCGATCCTGATAATGCTGGCCTGGCCGGGCAGCAGACCGAGGGCCGGGCCAATTACGCCGGTCAATTCCGGGCTGCTGTCGGTCACTACCAGGCAGCGCGGCCGGCCGTCTTTTCTTGCTTGATCGGCTGCGCTCTTGGCCTTGATGTACTTGGCGTTTTTTCTGAGAGTTTCAACAAGAGACATATTTCCTCCAGGGGAGGTCTACTCTGTTTTATCTTTGGTGTCTGCTTCGGGCTTAATTTTATCGGCCTCGGCAATCATTTTCTTCAACTCGGCCGCCTGGGGATGATTGGGCATAATCTTCAAAGTCTGCTTGAACTGCTCGGCCGCCTTGACTTTGTCGCCCATGTAATAATGGGTTGAACCCAAATTGACCAAAGCGACCGCGAATTTCGGATCGATTTCGATCGATTTTTCAAAGGCGGCAATCTCTTTGTCTTTCAATTCCGGGCTGGGCTTTTTGTTGTACGAAAAGCGATAAGCCATCCCCAAGAGATTGTAAACAACGGCCGAGCGCGGTTTGTCTTTGAGAGCCAGCTGGTAATGCTCGATTGCTTTGTCCAACCTGCCTTCTTTGAAGGCCGCCATGCCCGCGACAACCTGATCTTTTTGTTCGCTTGCCAACGGAGCGGACTGATCGCCGCCCCGTTCGCAAGCCGGGCATATCATCAGGCAAATGCTGGCTACTAAAGCAGACAGTAATAGCTTCACGTGTGTCGCTCCTGTTTTATCAGCTCGATTTGACTGGTGGTTTTTTTCCTCCACCAAGTCCGGGGACCTTTTTGAGCATGTCGGTCAGGTTGACGCCCGCCAGGGCTTCGACCACCGGCGGAAGCTGGGCGATAATGTTGGTGATGTCAGCGGTGATCTTGGAGGCCCCGGCCGTCTCGCCGCCCGAGTTGACGATTACGATCTTCTCTGTCTTGGAGAGCGGCTCGGCGATATTCTTGGCCAGTTCCGGCAGAACCTCGACGAACATCTGGGTGATGGCGGCCTCGTTGTATTGCTTCCAGCTCTCGGCTTTCTTGGCCATGGCCTGGGCCTCGGCCAGACCCTGGGCCTGGATGACTTCGGCCTTGGCCAGACCGCGGGCCTTGGTGGCGGCCGCATCGGCGTTACCGGTGGCTTCGATGACTTCGGCTTCGGCGAAACCCTGGGCCTTGTTGGCCTGGGCGCGACCGACGGCTTCGGCCTCGATCTTGTATTTCTCGGCGTCGGCCTGGACCTGGACGGCGTAGCGCCGGGCGTCGGCCGGTTTGTTGACCATGGCGTCCAGTTCTTTTTCCTTACGGGCGATCTCCCGCTCCTGGACGATGACTTGCTGTTCTTTTTCGACCACCACGATCTGAACTTCTTCCTTCTTGACGGCCTGGGCCTTGCGGTACTTGCTCAAGTCATAGGCCAGGTCGGCCTCGGCTTTTTTATCGTTGACCGTGACCTGGTACTCGGCGACCTTGACGTTGTAATCCCGGTTGGCCTCGGCGATCTGGGTTTCCTGAATGAAACGCTCGGTTTCTCCGGCCTTCTTGGCCTGCGAGCTCTTGATCACGGCGTCGCGGTCGGCTTCGGCCTGGGCGACTATGGCGTCGCGCTTGACCTGGGCCAGGCGCGGCTTACCCAGGGCATCCAGGTAGCCCTCATTGTCCTTGATGTCGCGCAAGGTGAACGAGATGATTTCCAGCCCCATCTTGGCGAAGTCGGTGGCTGAAGTCTCTTGGACCTTGGTGGAGAAAAGATCGCGGTTCTTGTAGATGTCCTCGACTATCATCTGACCCAGGATAGCGCGCAAGTGGCCTTCGAGAGTCTGCTTGGCGACGTTCATGATCTCGTTGCGGCCGCGGCCGAGGAATTGCTCGCCGGCCGTGCGGATACCCTCATCAGTGGCGTGGACCTTGATCTGGGCGATACCGTCGACAATAACCGGAACGCCTTGCTCGGTGTAGACCTCGGGTGTGCGTACATCGATCGTGATTACTTCGAGGCTGAGAATCTCGGCCTTTTGAATGATCGGCCAGACGAAGGCACCGCCGCCCTGAACGACTTTGGGCACTCCGCCGGTCATGCCACCCGAGATGATCATGGCTTCGTTGGGCCCGACCTTCTGATAGCGCTTAAGGATGACGACGATCAAGAGGAAAAATACTAAGACTACGCCTACCACCACCCAAACCAATAGTTGGTCAATACTTTCTGGCATTTCTATCCCTCCTTAAAGCTGGCTGAAAATCTATCGCAATAATAATTGACTACTCGTATCTATTTTTTATCTTTTTTTGAAGTCTTGTCTTCTTTGGCCTCGGGTACGTTGCGCAGCTTCTCGTCGACGTGTTCGCGCACATAATACAGCCCGCCGACTACCCGGGTAATAGTTACCATGGCGTGCCGCCCGATGTCTTTGTTTTCTTCGCTGCGGGCCGGCCCGGAAACCCGGCCTTGCCTGCCGGAGAAGGAGATCTGTCCGACACCCGCGGCCCCGATAATTTCGGTGACCTCGGCTACCGAACCGATCAGGCTCCTGGCTGTGGTTATGGCGTTGACCTGTAAGGCTGTGAAAATCTTCATGACGATGAACCCGACCAGCAAGCCGACCAGCAGACCGGAACCAATGGCGAACAACAGGCTCAGGATTGGCATGAAGGGGAACATCTTCAAGCCGATGATCCCGCCCCCGCCGAAAGCTGTCACGAAACAGGCCAAGACAACCGGGCTGAAGAGCGGAAAGTGCACATCGCCCACGCCGACGTCACCGCCGGTGACATCGTGACCGAAATCCCCGCCGGCATCGGCCCCGACGTCAGCGGCGATATCAACGTTGGCTTCGAAACCGCCCGAGAAGATGAAGGACAGGACTGCAAAGATCAAACCTACCAGTACGCAAATGAAATAGAAGGTCAACATGGCGATCAGACCCCCAGTGGCCGTGTTATTTGGCCATTAAAGTTATTAAGCACCCAAGCCTCCCTTGACCAGTTCAGCGGCATTGCTAAAACCCTCGCCCGCATCGAGCAGGATGCGATAGCAGGCCGCTAATCCGGAGAGTTGGTAACACAGGTTCACGCGTTCAATGCGTTCACCTGAACTGATTTTCTTCGGATTCAAAAATTTCTGCGCACTCAACCAGGCTTCGTTGCCTGAGTTGGATCTGTCCAGTTGATCGAGCAGCCTGGCCACAGTTTGCCCGGCCACCTGCTCAAAGCCAAACAGCCGGCGCCAAAAAGGTGTCGAGCTGCGGATTCCTGAAAGCGTCGCAGCTATCGAGCTGGCGCGCGCGAATAGTTCGGAAATCTCTTTAGAATTGACCGGAATCGGAGTGCGTTTGAAGTTCTCGCGGCAGGTTGCGGCTGCCAAACCCAGGGTCAGCCGGGCCTCGTTCAAGTCTTTTACGCTCGAGCTGGTCGTTTTAAAGGCCAGGACTCCTAAGCGCGCGCTGTCGATTACCATGATCAATCGGGCGGCGAAAGTCAGTAAGCCGGATTCGCCCAATACCATCCGCAAGGAGGAGTCGAGCCGATCCAGCTCAAGGTTTTCTTCACGGGTTCTGGTTCCCTTGCCGGCCAGGACCATGTAGCGGTCGGTAGCCTGGTCGTATACATCAGACAAGTTGGCCGGACTGACCGCGTCAACCGTTTGGAGGAGTTGTTCAAACGCCATCCCGGAAGTCTGGGTTACGATTTCTTCTTCGTGTACCAGATCGAGCATCAGCCCTTTTTCCTTTTCTTCATCTGACGGCGTAAAAAAACAATTTCACTGTCAATGGCTTGCTCTCGTTGGCGCCTGCGCGCGGCCACTTCGAGGCGCAGGACCCGATCATCGACGCTTTCTTTACTCCAGGTCTCTTCGGCCTCTAGTCGGCCCTCTAGGTCGGTCAGATCGTCGTGGGCCTGGCTGATAATCGATTCGTCGTGATTGTACCCCAGCCGGCTCATGCTCTCCTGAAGTTCGCTGCGGGCCTGAACAATCTGGCGCCTGAAGCGCAGTTCCCGGCGACGACGGTTGACTTCGCCAATGCGGACTTTCAGCGTCCGGACGCTTTCTTTCAAGATATCCAGGCTGGCGGCCCGCTGTTCGAGCTCTTGTTTGAGTTCGTCAACGTCATCTTTGATATCCAGCTTACGTTCCAGGGCCGTACGAGCCAATTCCTCATCGCCTCTTTTCAGGCATGTCACAGCTTTCTGTTCGAGACTTTTCATGACAGCTTTCAAATCCCGGAGCCGGGCTGCATATATGCCGCGTTCGGCTTCTTCGGCGTCGCGGATACTGATTGCCTCGGCCATTACCACTTCCAGGTCGTCCAGGTAGGCGTCTAGAACCAATGCTGGGTTCTTGGCCTTTTTCAGCAGATCATTCAGATCCGCCCGGATGACATGCTTGGTTCGTTCGAGGATACCCATATCCTTGCACTCCCTGCCGCCACTCGGTCCAGCCTGCCCGGATGAACCGACGATACGGCCGATATACCCGTTATGTCAACGGGTTTTAGCGCTTCACGAGGCTGCCTTACCCTTGCCGGCGACCTGTTTTTTGAGTTTATCCAACTGTTGTTCGAGGTCTTTATCATTCTCCATGGCCGCGAAGCGGGCGTCTAAGGCAGCTTCATTTGTTGCGCCGGCCTCGGGGGCTGCCAACTCGGCATAGGCCTCAACTTGAGCCTCGATCGCCAAGACTTTGTCTTCCATGCGGTCGAAGGTATCGAAGGCACGCGATTCGGCCACAGTACCCGGGACTTTGTCAGAACCCATGGTTTTGGCGGTTTTCTTGCGAACCTTGGCGGCCCGCGCGCGGGCGACCAGCGCCTGACGACGGTGTTTAGCGTCCCGATAGCGTTCTTCTAAAGAGACCAGGCCTTGTTTCAAGGCTCCGACATATTCCCGCTGAACCTTGACTTGTTCTTCAAGGCTATTGGCGTGGTCCACGAATTCGTTCCGGCGAATAATGGCCAGGCGCGCCAGATCTTCGTCAGCGGCCTTGAGTGCCATACCGGCCCGGCGCTCCCAGCGGGCAGCCGAGTCGAGCACCGAAAGACGCTTCTTTTCCATGGTTTTCTCGGCTGCGATGGTGTCGACCACCTGAGTTTTTGCCTTGCGCAGGTGTTTTTCCATGTCCAGGATAGCCTGATTGAGAAGCTTCTCCGGGTTCTCGGCCTTGCTGACCAATTCGTTGAGATTGGACCGCACGATATCGTTGATTCTTGATAAAACTCCCATGACCCTCTCCTTTTTTTAGGGTTCGTTATTGTCTGATAGATCATTTGCAGATATCGTGCCTGGACAGACTTTGAGCGTAACAATCTGAAATATAATGACTTTACATCTCGGCCAGCAACTTGGCCAGCCGGCGATATGCGCCGCTTGTGGCGGTATTATTCGTAGTGGCAGTGAGCTTCGCCGCTGTGGCCCAAGGTCCTGACAGCGTCGATTAATTGCAGATAAACGGCCCCGGTCAATAGCTCACCCAACTGGGCCTGGTCAATATCGAGGGTGGTTGCCTGGGCCAGTTCGGCGAACGGTCCGAAACCTATCGCCAGGTAGTTGATCGTATTTTCATCCTCAGGATCCGGATCTCCCTCGTCGAAATCTCCGAAGACATGATCGAAGTGAAACGTCATCTCGGCCATTGCCTGACCGTCTTCGGCCAGTACACCGGCATATTCATTGGGACCGCAATCGGAGTAGCTCATCTCTTCATCGAATTTTATCAAGAAGTCTATTGTATCGCTGTCTTTCGTGGCGGTTCCCGCCAGCACGATTGAATAGCCTTCATATGCGGCTAACAGCCCCTGACTAGCGGTTGTTGCTTTTTTCACATTGAAGGCCAGCCGGTTGTAGTTGCCGATCGGGGCGTTTTCGTCCCGGCCGACCTCGAAAGCCTCTTGCTTGAGCGAAAGGAAATACTCACCGAGCAAGGCGACATGAGCCGACCCTTCGGGGATGTATTCATGGGGATGACCGCCGTGCCTGATGGTCAAAGCGTTTTGGGATTCTTCGACGACCTGATAGGCGGTCGGGCTCTCGACGTTCAGGTAGACCGCCTCGAAGCTAATCGACCAGCCGTCTTCCGAGATGAAACCTTCACGGACGAAGTCTTCCCCGTTGGCCATCAGTTTCAGGGTTCCGGTTTTTGGATCAGCTGTGCCGCCGCAGGCAGCCAGGCTGACTAGCAGGATTGCAAGCGCGCTCGTTTTGAAAATCTTCATCATTGTCCTCCAGACCTGGTTCAAATTTTATAGGTAAGTGTGACTCGTAATGCGAAAGGTGATCCCGGTGTGACCTGCCGCCCGTTGTCGATTGGTCCGCTGGGCTCGGGCCTGCTTGGGTAGGCGAAAATAGAATCGTACCAGTTGCTGTCAAGTAAGTTTTCTATTTCGAAAGCGATCTCGAAACGACTGGTTTCATAGGCCAGAATCAAATCGAGAACGTAATAGGCCGCCGATTCGAGGCCGCCGTCATGTCGGCGCGGACCAAGCAGGCGGCCCCGGATGGTTGCATTGTATCCGCCGGGATGCCGCAGGGAAGCTATGTTGGTCATCATAAGCGAAGGCGCATTCGGAATGGGCTGCCAGCCCGATTCTGAATCCAGGCGTCCGTGAATGAAGAAAAAATCAGTTGATAACCAGACCCAGGAAATCGGCTGGTAGCGAAGCTCGAGCTCCAGTCCGACTCTATGGCTTGGCCCGCGCGCAACGCTTCCCCCGAACTCGGAGTCGAAGACGAGCTCGCTGTCCTTGTGCATCCACCAGACGCCCAAGCCGATCGATAAGCGCTTGTTCCAGCCCGACCAGCGTGTGCTAATCTCTAAGCTGTTGACCGCGTAGGCGAATAGCTCTTCTTTATTGGCCTGGTCCCGGGCCTGTCGGGTAACAAAGCCGCGCCCGAAGTTGAGAAAAATCTGCCATTCGTCCGACAAGCTACACACGGCCGAAAGTTTCGGAGAGATTGCATGCGCAGCGCTCACCGAATCCCGCGCCAGATTATTTCGGATGACCACCTGGTTTGTGTAGATATCGAGTTCTTTGACATCCTGGGTGCCGGAGACCCAGGCGGCATTCAAGTCATAGCGCAGGCCCCCGACCAGAATCCAGCGCTCGCCCAAAAGCAGTTGCTGATGGGTGTAGATGCCCAGGTTGTGTTCTCCGATGCGGTAGTTATTCATCACGTTGAAGCGAACTCTCTTGACGGTGTTGGCCTGGGTTTGAAAAATGGCGTCGCTGCGGTACTGAATTCCGTATTCCTGGGCCAAGCTGATTTGGTCATTAATCGAAGACAGAAACGAATAGGCTGCTTCGAGGCCGCCGTAGTGACGGAAATCGGATTGTTCGAGTTGATCGCCGTAGCGCTGGTTGAAGTAATAGAAAGTATAGTTTGAGAAGATGCGGGTGTCTTTGAAGTTGTAGTAGCCGCGCAGCATGAATCTGCCCTGGCCGAGCGGGCCCTGGAACGTCAAACCCACCAGATGACGATCGACGTCCACCCGGTTGGAGTCGTCTAGAGCTTCGAAGCGACCGATCAATCCGGTCTCGATCAGGCTGGCCGGCAGGATATCGGCTGCTCGGGAACGGGCGCGATATCCGGCATAAAGAGCGTCAAGCGTCTGGCCCGATTGCTCTTTAACATGCACCCGCAAAAACGCTCTGAATGCTTCGAGTTGCCCCGGATCGGTGAAACCATCGGTTCGATTGCCTTGCAAAGCCAGGTAGAACGCCCGGTCTGAAGACCCCAGGGACAGATCGGCCATCCCGGAATAGGTGCCGAACATTCCCAAGCCGGTTCTAAAAGACGATCTGTAGGGTTTGCTAGCCAGGCTGGTGAAGTTGATCGAACCGGCCGTAGCGAAATTGCCCAGGCGACTATCGTAGGGGCCCTTGAGTATTCGGATTTGACTGACCACCTCCGGGATCAAGAAGTGCAAGTCCAGGTAGCCTTGTCCGTGAACGTGAGAAACTTCGTTGATTGGGATGCCGTCGATGGTGGCCAGGATGTCCTGGCCGTGCTCGGCGTCGAAGCCGCGCAGGAAAATCTGGTGGGCCTTGGCGCCGCCGGTATGCTGGGTAATGTGCAAACCGGGGACAAGGCGCATCAGATCGGAAGCGGTTCGGCGGGGGAAGTATTTGAGATCCTTGTCGCGGATTGTCTGATCGGAAGAAGCCGTTTGGGGGCGCTCGGCCGTTATGGTAATCTCTTCGGGTTCCTCTTCTACCGGCCCATTTTCCGTAGCGTACACAAAACCTTGAAAAGCCAAGAGAAGAGCGAAGGGCAGCAATTTCAACCTGTTGGTAAAAGATGCAGGACTTATACATACGTAACACATAATCGTAATACGTAGCACGAATGGCGGAAAAGTAAAGGAAAATAAAAGCTATCAAAACAAGAAATATGCTGATGATTTGGAAGAATTACGGCTAGGCTGCAATCGGCTTAGATATTTTCAGCCTCTGGTCTGGCAACCACGGCAGAGCCGGTTATGCACGCCGGTCGACACAAAAGATTTGTTGCAGCCTAAACACTCACGAATCGTCAAGATAACGCCGTTTTCATTACACTGCTGGATGAACTGTTTGGTCAGACCCAGTTTTGCAGCGCGATGCACAACTTCCAGGCGGCTGAATCCCTCCTGGCGAAGTTCGAAAAAAATGGCTCTCTGGTTCCCTAAAAAACCCTCAATAATGAGCTTGTCTATTTCTGGAGTGAAAAGAGGGTTCTTTTTTATGATCCGAATGCCTCCCATTAGCGCCCTCGCTTAGTCATATGCTTGAATTCCTTCTTCCGTTACTAGCTGGTGGTAATCGCCATAGCACGTAGTATGCCGATATTCAAGCTCAATCAGGCCCCCAAACAAAAGACTTTCCAACCCCGGTAGCAGCTGATACAGTCACGGACCTCATCGAAAAGAGAGACGATGAGTTCTAGACTGTCGAATCTGCCATTAGCAAGTTGTTAGCTAACTGACGTTTTTTCAAACAGCCAAGGAACCGTAATTCTCTCGAGAGAGTTGCTGTACTACTCCAATAGCGAGGGCAGATGAAAAATTCCAGCTCCAAGAAACTTCTTCTCAGCAGTGTATGTCAACCTTTCGGCACAGAATATGGTGACGGTCCCGGGACTTCGTTTGAGGGTAGCTTCCAGCTTTTATGGGCCCAGGGAGCTTTCCGTACGCGAGCCACGACTACTCAATGGGGCATAGATTTCATCGCCGAAAACCTGAAAACCCCGACCACCACTTTGCACTACCCGACCATGGCGCAGTTCATATCGGAGATCGAACAGGGCTACGACTACATCGGGATAGCCTTCGTGTCTTCCACCTATCACAAAATGGTTCCCATGATAGAAGCCATCCGCAAACACGCGCCGTCTTCCAAGATTATCCTGGAGGCTACGGGGTAGCCCTGGGAGATGAATTGGCTCCTTATGCGGATTACATCTGCCGAGGTGAGGGCGTTAAATTTATGCGTGAATTGCTCGGGGAACATGTCGATGCGCCCTATATTCAACCGGTTATCACGCAGAAACAGACCCTGTTCTCGTTGCCGATCCTGGGCCGGGTAGGCTATGTATTCGCCGGGCTGGGTTGTCCCAACGGATGTGATTTCTGCGCCACATCGGCTTTTTTCAAACGTAAACATATCCGCCTCTTGCCCGACGGGCCTGCCATCTTGCGCGCTATCGAACGTCTGCGATTGATATATCCCGATATGGCCGACTTCTGGATCAACGACGAAGATTTCCTTTTGAACAAGGCCCGCGGCCGAGGGTTTTTAGAGGCCATTCGGAAATCCGATATGCCGCCTTTGTCCTTGAGCATTTTCTCTTCCGTGAGAGCCCTGTCACAGTTCACCGCCAGTGAACTGGTAGAAATGGGCATCGACTGGGTCTGGGTCGGCTACGAAGGCAAGCGGGCCGGCTACTCGAAAATGAAAGGCAAATCCTTTCGCGAGCTCTTCGGCGAATTGCACGAGCACGGTATCAGCGTGCTGGCTTCGATGATCATTGGCTTCGACTACCAGACTCCGGAGATTATCGAGGAGGAGTTCGAGGAGTTGATGAGCTTGCGACCGACGATGTGCCAATTCTTGATCTACGGCCCGGCCCACGGGACTCCCTTGTACGAGCGCTATAAGGCCGAAGGCCGTCTGGACCCGGTAGCTTTCAGTGACCACTCCAAGCATGACGGTTTCAGCCTGACCTTCAATCATCCGCATATCGGCCCTGAAGAGATGTCCCGGATTCAGCGCAGCCTCTACCACAGGGAGTTCGAGCGCCTGGGTCCCTCGGTCTACCGTCTGGTCGATGACTTGTTGCAAGGTTATCTCAACCTCAGCGATCACGAAGCTCCGCGGGTTCGGGCCAAGGCCCGGCGCTGCAAAGATATTGTCCATAGAGCAATGGTCTTGTTGCTGGGCAGCCGGAAATACGTAAGCCCCGGAGTGGCCGACTGGCTGACCGAGCTGTATAAAAAACTGGTCGAGGAAACCGGTCCGATGTCACCCAGGCAACACCTGATAGCTAAGGTTGTGCCGGCTATGATTGAATACACGGAGTTCAAGCTGCGCCACAACATCGGCCAGCAACCAAAGTTCAGCCGCAAAACTTATCGGCAGGTAAAGAAAACCTACAGTCAAGTGCTGGCCGGTATGCTGCCCTATAAGCTGGGATTGCACAACCGCGGGAGCGGGTTCTAAGTCTTTCGCTTAAAAACTACTTCCAATTTCTGTCCGGGAACAACACTGAAAATCTCGAGCGGCTGACGTTTTCCCTTGAGCTGGGCCGCCGGCAGCTTTTTGATCTGCACCCGCTCGTCCAATAGATCAGCCGCAGTTTTCGAGATGATGATCTCGCGGCCCTTGGCCAGGGCAGTCAGGCGGGCGGCCACGTTGACCGGATCGCCGATGGCGGTATAGTTCGAGCGCATCTGCGAACCCAGCGGACCGACCACGACCTCGCCGGCTGAAATGCCGATACCCATGTCGATTACCTGACCGGTCGTCGGGTGCAGGTTTTTCTCAACCTTCGCCAGGTATTCGACCATGTCCAGTGCGGCGCAAACAGCCCGGGTTTCGTTGTCGGGATAGCCGATCGGTGCGCCGAACAGGGCCATTAATCCGTCGCCCAGAAACTTATCCAGGGTGCCGCCGTAACGCAGTACACAGCGCACCAGCTCTTCGAAAAGAGAGTTGAGCAAGTTGGCGGTTTGTTCGGGCGAAATCGATTCGGCCACCCGGGTAAACTCGCGTAAATCAGTGAACAAGACCGCCAGATGAGTGCGGCTGAGTTGCAAAGTCCCGGTCGGTTGCTTGAGAACTTGATAAGCCACATTCGGGTCGAGGTGCCGGCGAATTATGTCGTTGAGACCGTCTATTTTCTTCTTGCGCTTCAAAGCCAGTTCACAGCGGGCCAACAACTCTTCAGACGAGATTGGCTTGAAGAGAACATCATCGGCGCCGCGCCTGAGCCCGGACAACAGCACTTCTTCGTTTCGTTCGATGGTCATTAGCAAAATCGGAACTTCTGAAGTGACCGGGCTTTGCTTCAGAACTTGAAGGACTTCAAGCCCGTCCATGCGCGGCATGATGATGTCTAACAGAATCAAATCGGGCGGATCGGATTCGGCGGTGGTGATTGCCGCCACCCCATCGGGGACCGCGGTGATTTCATAGCCTTGCCCCCTGAGCATGTCTTCCATCATGGCCAGGAAGAATTCGTCATCATCGACAATCAGGATTTTACCGGCTTGGGATTCCATAGTTTCCTTTGAGATTCTAATGTTCTAGTGAGTGTTTTTTTACCAAGCGCCGCATCTGATCATAACCCAAGCCAAGTTCTTTTGCCGCCGTAGACATATTGTTGCCGGCAATTTTCAAAGCTTGCTCCAATATCTGTTTTTCGAAGCTGGCCACGCGTTCTCGCAAAGTCCCGCCGGCAGGCAGATCTGGCTCTGAGGTGTGGGTTGCGCTTTGCAGATCTTTTACCCCGATAGTGTCGGACTGGCAGCGATAGGCCGCGCGCTCGATAAGGTTTTTCAACTCGCGTACGTTGCCCGGGAAGCTGCGTGAAGACAAGCTGGCCAGGGCGGCTTGTGAAATATGGTTGCATTGGACACCGGCCACCTCGCATTTGAAGCGTTCGACGAAAAAGCGGCACAGCTCGGGGATGTCCTGGCGGCGTTCTCTCAAAGGTGGCACGCGAATCGTGTCGAAGGCCAGGCGGTCGTAGAGATCGGAGCGGAAACGACCGGCTTTCATCTCCTTGTCGAGATCTGCGTTAGTGGCAGCGGTTACCCGAACATCGACATGGATCTCTTTGTTGCCGCGCACACGTTCGAAAGTCTGATACTCGATAACTCTGAGGATCTTCTGCTGGATGCTGAGCGGCATGTTGCCGATTTCATCCAGAAACAAGGTGCCCCCGTCGGCCAGTTCGAATTTGCCTGGCTTCGAGCTGCTCGCGTCGGTATAGGCCCCTTTTTCATGACCGAACAACTCGGCCTCCGCCAAAGTTTCAGGTAAAGCGGCGCAGTTGATAGTGATGAAGGCCCCCTTGCGGCTTAGGGCCATGGCATGCAAGGCCGCGGCAACCAGCTCTTTGCCGGTGCCGCGCTCACCAATGATCAGGACCGGGCGGGGGATCTTGGCCAGGGCCGTAATTTGCTGCATAATCGGCGCAAGCCCGCCGTCTTTTCCGATCATTTCCATCTGAAGATCGAATCGCTCGCGTAAAAGAGCATTTTGTTTTTTGAGTCTTTTGTTGTCATCCAGCACGGCCAGCAAACGATCGAGCTTTTTCATATGCAGGCTGAGCCGATCGCCCAGGCGCGGGTCTTTTTCGATAAAATCGGTTGCGCCCAGACGCATAGCCATGACTGCGTCGTCAACGGTTCCCTTGCCGGTCAAGATGACTACCGGCAGGTTGGGGTGGCTGACGCGCAAGTCTTTAAGGATTTCGATCCCGTTGCGTCGATTGGGTCCCAGATCGATATCCAGCACCATCAGGACGACATTCTTGTCGTTTTTTTTCAGGGCTGCCAGGGCCTGGTCTCCATCCGCGAAGCCCCTGGCTTGTTTTCCGTGCTCTTTTAGCAATTCTGTCAATAGCTCAATGACCTCGGGCTGATCATCGACGACAAATACTTTAGCAGACATTGCTTACGTCCTTGTTCGGCCGAGTAGGCCGCAGGGCCGGGCTATCGAAAGTGACTTCAGGGTTCGTCAGCATCTGCTGCGGGACGATCGAGGCGGCGATTGGCAGGCGAATGGTGAAGGTAGTCGGCCCGCCGGGTGCGCTGGAAATAGATATCCGGCCGCCGTGGGTTAGAATGACCCGCCGGGCAATAGCCAGGCCCAGCCCGCTACCGCCTTCCCGGGTTGAATAGCCAGGCTCGAAAATCCGGCGGCGATCTTCCAATCCAATGCCCGGGCCTTCGTCGCTTACGGCGATTTCCAGCCAGGGATCTTCTTTTCGACAGCGCAAGACTACTCTGACGGGTTTTTCGGGCGGGGCGGCTTGTACGGCGTTGCGGATAACGTTTGTCAGAGCATCGGTCAAACCTTGACGGTCGCCCCTGATCAGCGGCAGGCCGGGAGGCTTGACCAGGGTAATCTGGTCTGAGGCTTCGGTTGCTTCGGCAATCGCATTTCGAACGAGCTCGAGCGCAGCCAGCATGCTGGGGGCCGGAGTCGGTTGCTGAATTCTCGTCAGAAAGTCCGACCAGTCCTGATAGAGTTGATCGAATTGATCGCGCATTGCTTTATTTTCGCTTGTTGAAAAACGACTGGCCACGACTGCCACCAGATTTTTCATGCGGTGACCCTCGCGACGGACTTCCTGGTAGGCTTCGGTTCGCCCGGCTTCCTGAACAAAACGCAAAAGTTGAGCCAGAACGGTAGGTGCTTGATGGGGCAGGGCGGCCGTAATCAAACCCAACCAGCGCGCGACAGCTTCATCGTCGGGGATGGCGCACATAGTTCTGGCCAGGTATTCTATCGTGCGCGGGCCTTGGGGATCGGTCACGATCGAATTGAGCAGCCAGGGCATGGCATGCGCCGGACGGCCTTGTTCGAGCAGCAGGCCACCCAGACCGGCCAGGCCGCCGGGATCATCAGGCTGCAAGGCCAGGCCGCGATGATAGAAGGCTTCGGCTTGATCTTGACTGTCAGTACCCTCGGCGTACAGCTCGGCCAACAGGAACAAAGCATCGGCTTCTACTCTGGGGTTGTCGGCCGCCTCGACTGAGTCTACCAAATCATGAAGTAGCTTAATCGCCCGGCTGCTGGCTGAGGGATCGTTTCCGCGTCTGGCCGCCAGGGTGCGGCCGAAAGCCATCCGAACTCGCAGGTCTGTCGGGAATTGTTCGATGCCAGTTGTGAATATCCGATCGACTTTAGCATCTGGCGAACCGACTATCAGCTCTATGCGTGCTCTGAGTAAAACATGTTCGGCCGTCTGTTCGTCAGGATTGATATTGGCCAGATCCTCGATGGCCTGATCAGGCTTGCCCGATTCGGCCAGGGCGGCCGCTCGCAGGGTAAGCCCCTGCCCGTTTTTAGGATCATTGCTAAGCACCCGACCGAGTTCGTCGATGGCTATTGTGTGGTGGCCGAGTTTTATCAATACCGCCCCGAGATGCAGGCGGGCCTCGTCGAGGCCGGGTTCGCTTTCCAGGGCCAGATTGAAGGCTTGAATGGCTCTTGAGTTACTGCCCAGGTCGGCCAGAATCCGGCCGCGCAGTAGATTGGCTTTTGCCATACCGGAGTCTGTCAGCGGTTGCAGCCAGATCATGGCCCGATTCAGCTGGCCGGCTTTATAAAGGGCCTCACCCAGACTGAATCTCAAGGCGGGATTCTTGGCATCCAGAACAATTGCGCGCAACAGGACATCTGCCGCGGCATAAACAAAACCGGCTGCAAGTTGGGCTTGGGCGAGTTGGCCTAAGGCAACAGCCCGCTCGGCTTCTAAGGTAATTAGGCTGCCCGACTTGATGGCCGGGCGCCGGTAACTGGACATTTTTCGGATCACTAAGCGCAGTCTATCTTGTGGCCTGGGGGTATGCAACCCAACCTTCCAGGTTTGCCTTAATCGTTCATTAAGCTTTTGACTTCTAAGGCCCTTTGGCCCACAATGACCGCCCGAAGCGAGGGATCTGCATGTCGACTTATGAGTCTATATTGGGCCACGTTAGACAGATCGGCCAACTTGACCAGGCTCGCCTGGTCGGCCGGGTGGCGCATGCCTACATGTTTTCCGGCCCGGATGGGGTCGGCAAGGAAATGGTGGCATTCGCCTTTGCCCAGGCTTTAAATTGCGAAGCCGACGACGATGTCCCCTGCGGTAAGTGTACAAGTTGTATAAAGATTTCAAAAGGCGGCCATCCGGATGTGCGCCTGGTGGCCTCTGAAGAAGAATTGGTTTCACGTAATCTTTTAGAGCCGGAGAAAAAACGGGCGCCTTCTGCTCAGATTCGCAATGCCCAGCTGGATGAACTTGCCGATTTATTCAGGCATCGGCCTTATCTGGGGCGTTACAAAGTAGTCATCGTGGTCGACGCCCATAAAATGAACATAAACAGCCAGAACCGTTTTCTAAAGACACTCGAAGAGCCCAGCTCTGATTCGGTAATTATTTTACTGACCGATCGACCCAGCGCCTTACTGAGCACGGTTCGCTCACGCTGTCAGAACCTGGATTTTGGTTCGATTTCCCGCGATCAGATTACGGGTGTGCTGCAGCAAAGACTCGGGCTCGATGCCGATCGAGCGGGTGTACTGGCTGCCATGGCCCAGGGCAGCCTTGGACGGGCGTTGTTTCTGGCCGAGAGCGACGTGCTCGAGATGCGCGATAAGCTGATTGGCAGCCTGTCCGAGTTGGACAAACTCGACTTGGAAGATCTGCTGTCGCTGGCAGGCGAGCACGGGCAAAACCGGCTGACTTTACTCGAAGCTCTTCAGATGCTTGAGCTATGGTGTCGCGATGTGCTGGTGGCGGCCGTGGGAGGCGGGCAGCAACAACTTATCAACCTGGATAAACTCGGCTGGATCGATCAGCAAGCGGCTTCAACGTCTCCACGGCGACTGGTGCGCTGGATCGAGCGCATCCGGCGAACTCGGGGCGAGTTGAAGGTTAACGCAAATCCGCGCATGGCAATGGAATCATTATTGTTGTCAATGAGGAGCCTGTGACCAAAGACCCAGAAACTAAGACGCCCGAGCCCGAGCCCGAGTCGGAAGTTGCCGAAGACAAGCCCGAGGATAAACCGGTAGTTGCCGAAGACAAGCCCGAGGACAAGCCGGTAGTTGCCGAAGACAAGCCCGAGGACAAGCCGGTAGTTGCCGAAGACAAGCCCGAGGACAAGCCGGTAGTTGCCGAA
>JAFDKH010000180.1 GCA_019307065.1 Deltaproteobacteria bacterium | reverse complement strand
CCCGACGGAAAAAGGGTGGCCTTCTATTCAAACTGCGGTGGCAGCTATGAGATTTGGCAGATCAACACGGACGGTACAGGAAAAAGGCAGCTCACCGACACAAAGGGTGATGTTGGGTTTCACACCTGGTCGCCAGACGGAAAAAAAATGGCCGTAGTGATATTCGATAAAGGGATTTTTGCTTTCTATATTCCCGATGGAGAACCGGTTACGAACTTGACCAAACTCCCGGGTTCAAGTACTCCATCTGGCGTCCTCTTCCCAACCTCATGGTCGCCCGACGGGCGCTTGCTGGCTGGTTCTACTAGTGGTACGGCCGGAAAGTCTGCGTCGTGTACCTACTCGTTCGAAGACAAGACAATCGAGAAGATCACCGACGATAGCTGGACTCCATTATGGTTTAGTGACAGTAACAGACTGCTTCTTCATAATGAGCGAAACCTCGTGCTGATTGACAATGAAACCAAGCGACAAAAGGAGCTTCTCCAACTACCCGAGGGTGTCTATTTCACAGGACATACGATCTCTAAGGACAACAGCGAAATATTCTTCACCGAGGCACACGTCACGGCCGACATCTGGCTTTTAAGGGTGGAGCAATAGACTTCTAAGTTATTCGCAAACACTACCGGCGGGATAATCAACGCATGACGTGCCGCCCGGGCACGTGTGCCAGGTGGACGGTCAGGTGCCGCAGTCCCAGACGAGGCACCCCCCATCCGCATAATGACATCCGCGGTATTTGTCGATCGCCATGCAGATTTTCTGGCCCTCGTAGTCGCACTCATTGACATCTTCGCACTCGGGCGGGGTTACCTTGACGCACTCGTTCAACTCCGTGCTGCACATGTTGCCCTCATCGCAGGCAACCATGTCACCCCATCCAAAACACCCGTTGAGATCAGGGCCCTCACAGGCTACCTTTCCGACACCCTCGTAACACATGTTGTCGCCGCTGCTGCAAAGGTTCTTGCAGACACAGTCCCCGTCTAGGCATGTCTTATCCCCGTCACAGGAATCGTCCACATTCCAGAAATAGCAGCCTTCTATCGAAGGACCTTCGCAGACCATCAGCCGGTTGGATTGATCGCAGACAGTATCGTCCACTTCACACGGGCTTTCGCAGGCACACGAACCGCCGGTACATGTCTGGCCGGCGGTGCACAACACGGGCGCGCCCCAGAAAAGGCAATCATTGACATCCGGGCCTTCGCAATTTTGCTGCCCGCCGCCCGGATCGCAAATGCTATCGCCGATCTGACAAGGGTTGACGCAGCCGCAGACACCCTCGGTACAGGTTTGGTTTTCTCCGCAGGGTTCGACGGAACCCCAGAAGAAACAACCCATCGAGTTGGGACCTTCGCAGATGACCAGCAAGTCCGAGGTGCCGCACATTGTTTCACCGATTTGACACGAGTCTTGGCAGAGCTCACCGGGCTCTCCCGCCGAATTGCATCCGAAGAAACTCGCCAGGCAGGCAAGCCCGATCATGCAAGCAAAAAATCTTATTCCTGGATTTCGCATCATGGATGTCACCTCCTGAGGAGCCCCCGGTTTAACAAGGGTTCGACAACCCAATCAATGGCTTATACAACGACGAAATTAGTCGGATTTGAACTACACTTAAACCATCGACAAACTATTATAGACCTGTTTTAGTCTTTTCCGCAATGACGGATTAATTGGTGATCATAGCTAAACTGTCCAATGTTACGCCACTTTTGCCCATTTTTTATAAGACCAGGATCAACGAAGGGTGTTGGAGGGTCTCAGCCCCCATTTTTCTCTCTCCTGGCTTTCTTCTTGCCATCGAGAACGTGGCGTTTGTGGGCGTTCAGAAATGTTTTTCTGAGTCGGATTGACAGGGGGGTGACTTCGACCATCTCGTCTTCGTTGATGAAATGGATTGCGCGTTCGAGGGTCATCGGCCGGGTTGGGGTCAGAACTATGTTCTCATCTCTGGCGGCGGCCCGGATGTTGGTTTGTTTCTTTTCTTTGCAGGGGTTGACGTTGAGGTCGACAGACACATTGCGTTCCCCGACTATCATGCCTTCATAGACGAGATCGGTGGGCTTGATAAATAATTCGCCGCGCGGTTCTAAATGAAACAGACCATAGGCGACTGCCCGTCCCTTTCGGTCAGCCACGATCGAACCGGTGCTACGTGAAGCGAAGGCCCCGCGGTGTTCCTGGTAGCCTTCAAAGTACGAATTCATCAACCCGGTTCCCTTGGTGTCGGTCAGAAATTCGTCGCGGTAACCAATTAGCGACCTAGAGGGGATCGACAGCTCGAGCCGCACCCGGCCGCTGCCGGTGTTGACTATGTTTTCCATCTTGGCTTTGCGCGAAAGTATTTTCTCGATAACTATCCCCTGATGCACGTCTTCACAGTCGATCACCAGGTGTTCAATCGGCTCCATTAACTTGCCGTCTATTTCTTTAACAATCACTTCAGGCCGGCCAACGCACAATTCAAACCCTTCGCGACGCATGGTCTCGATCAAGATGGCTATCTGAAACTCGCCGCGGCCTTTGACTATGAAACTCTCTTGGTCAGGCGACAATTCGATCTTGATCGATACGTTCAGCAGAGTTTCCTTGGTCAATCGTTCTTGGATTTTTCTCGATTGGACGTACTTGCCTTCCTCGCCGGAAAACGGCGAAGTATTTATAGAAAAGCGCATCGAGACAGTCGGCTCGTCGACGGCTATGCGCGGCAGGGCCTTGGGGTTTTCCCGGCTACAGATCGTATCGCCGATCTCGACGTTTTCTATCCCGGCTAATACCACAATATCACCGGGGTTGATTGTCGAGGTTTGTTTACAAGCCAGGCCTTCGTAAAGCTGGATCATTGATATCTTGAGCGGCCGCGCTACTTGGTCTTTTCCGATACAGATCAAGTTATTGTTGTGCTGAGCTGAACCATGAGCCACTTTGCCAATCGCCAGGCGCCCGACGTAGTCCGAGTAGCCCAGGTCGGATACCAACATCTGAAAAGGCTGCTCGGGATCGTAATCAGGCGCAGGAATTTCTTTAAGGATGGAATCCAGCAAGGGATTAAGATTTTGTCCTTGCTCATTCATGTTTGTCTGGGCGATTCCGTCCCGGCCGACGGCATACAGCAGCGGAAAATCGAGTTGATCTTCATCAGCATCGAGATCGATAAAGAGGTTGTATATTTCATCGAGTACTTCATAAGGGCGGGCGTCTTTGCGGTCAATCTTGTTGATGACGACTATAATCGAAAGCTTGGCTTCCAGTGCTTTTCTGAGCACAAACCGGGTTTGCGGCAACGGCCCCTCGGAAGCATCGACCAAAAGAATAGCGCCATTGGCCATTGACAAGGCGCGTTCGACCTCCCCTCCAAAATCGGCGTGCCCAGGAGTGTCGATGATATTAATCTTGACGCCTTTCCAATTCACCGAGCAGTTTTTGGCTTCGATAGTGATGCCGCGTTCTTTTTCGAGATCCATGGTGTCCATCAGACGATCGGCCACAACTTGATCGGAACGAAACAGGCCGCACTGCTTGAACATGTTGTCTACCAGGGTGGTTTTACCGTGGTCGACATGGGCGATGATGGCGATATTTCTGAGTTTTTCGTTTCTTTTCACTTCATTTTCCTTGTACTTCTCCCCACATAACGGACGGCAGACCCTATACCCGCCTCCGGCCGGCGTCAACCTCAAATTTCATAAATAATGGGGACAGGCTACGATCTGACCCCTGGATTCCTTAGAACTCATCCGCCCCGATATCCCAGTCACCCGAGCGGTGGTCACCATCGATGTCAGTCGAGAACGGCAGATCGGCATCCCCCGACAGGTTGACTCCTTTATTCCTGGCCGAGTTATCCATTCCATCTAAATGGAAGTTGCCATTGCCAACATCCAAAAAGATCACCGATTTATTGCGAAACTCTGCATCCGGCGAAGTGTTATCCGTAGACAAGTTATTCTCTGAGACCACTAACGCATCTATTACGTATTCATAATCCATGAAGTTTGGGTCTACTGCATAGCAATACGAAATATTGTTTTTATGCGTCCAGCTTTCGGCATACGAGGTCCGGGTAAAGCCGGTACAGCAGTTGTAAACCGTATTATTATAGATATAACAAATCCCGCCACTGCAGCAAATACCGACGTTATCGTAGCTCTGGTCGAAATCATAGACTATGTTGTTGAAGATCTTTGTCAGCCCGCTATCGGCGACAGGACCGCCAATTATCCCATAGCCGCTATCCGTCATATTATTGTATTCTGCCTTTACAATGTTGGCTGAAATCCATACCTCATTGAAAGATGTACTTGGTTCGCTCAAAATTCCGCCCCTGTCAGAACCGGCTCTGGTCGATATATTCTTGATCTGGAGACCTTCTAGCCTGACGAAGTCTTCTAAGTTATACAAAGCAAGCTGATTGTCTACTTCCAGCCTGTAGGCTGTTGTACTCCAGAGGCCTGCGTGTCTCTGGCTGACTCCGACCTCAGCCGGGCCGACCGGAGTGAATATTCTCAGGTAGTTCTCAGGCCCGGTAGACCAGCCGTCTATTGTAACTGCCGTCACATCCGGGTTGTCGGCATAACAGGCAATGTTCCAAGCCTGGTTGAGGCCTGCAAAAGTGAGGTTTTTGCCCCCGACCCATGTATCAAAGTCGCGCAGAGGTTCAGCAATGCCCTCGTTTTCGTTACCGGCTTCAGCATTGGCCAGACTGGTGTAAGCCCGAAAAATCGACCAGTGCTGGGTGCCTGTAACCGGTGCAGCTTGAACACCGGATGCGGCCTTGACATCGTATTGGGTTGAAGAGAGCCTTTTGTGAATAAAACAAATCTCGTCTAAGGACCCGCTGCCGTCCGAATCGTACAAAATTGCGTCACCCAGGCCGATATTTGCAGGCAGCAGGGCGTCAACCTTTGCTAGGTTGCCCAAGATGGTCAGACTGTTTCCCAAGCCGGTGGCCAGCGGCAGAGAATTTCCGGGGCCGACTGAACGGTAAATCTGGAGCAATTGATTACCAGAACAATTCGGATCTGAACCGTCCAACAGCTCATCGCAGTCATTATCGATCAGGTCCGAACAAGTCGGGGAGCCAACCGGTCCCTCGATAGCAGCTGGATTGACGTCGGCATCATTGTCGTCGCAATCGTTTCCCTCGCATTCCATCGAGATGAACGAGTCTCCGTCGAAGTCAAGCGAGTCGCCGGTACAAATGCCCGCCCGACAGCTATCATCCATCGTGCAAGGATCGGAGTCGTTGCAGGCCAAATTGTTATATTCGTTGCTGCAGCTATACTCGACACAGGAGTCGTCGGTGCACAGATTGAGATCATTACAGTCCATATCTCGCTCGCACCTGGGACAGCAGCGACCCGGTTCAATCTCTTCGGTCGCGGGCACACAAAACTTTCCGGCCAGGCAAACGCAGCCATCGAGCAGACACCTGCCGTCGTCTTCACAGCCGCAGTACGCATCGGAGCCGGGGCCGGGCTCGAAGACGCAGGAGCAAAGACCTAACAACCATAAACAAAGCAGGCCGCAAAGCCACAAGATTTTGCCGTTGTTATGCATCAGCTAAGGATACTCGGCCTAGCCAAGAAAAAACAAGCTCCATTGCTACCACTAACTCATTGCCAAAAACACAGCCTTACGACTAATATCGAGTCAACAGCCAACAACAGGGGCAGCATGAAAAGCTATCGAAAGAATATATGTCTTGTTCTGCTCAGCCTGTTCTTCTCCAGTTGCTCATCTGAACCTGCCAACAACTGTCCCGCAGGGGAAATAATCGACGGCGAGTGCTTGCCCCACGATTGCCCCGACCGCGAATGTCCCGATAGTTTCGTATGCTACGAAGGCTTCTGCGCCGAGCTGGCCTGTTTCGGGGTCGACTGTCGGGATCACGAGGAATGCGCCAAAGGGAACTGCTACCCGAAGGACTGCGTCACGCGCAATTGCCCCGGGCTGGGTGAAGTCTGCGTCGACGAAGAATGTCTCCCGACCAGTTGTGTGGAAGTCGACTGTCCGCCTGGTCAGCGCTGTGCGGCCGGCAATTGTTATCCGATCGATTGCGATACCAAGAATTGTCCGGGATATGGATATGTATGTGTCGAGGATGATTGCGTCGAGCGCTCCTGCGTGGGAGTCGATTGCCCGGACGGGCAACTTTGCGCGGGCGGCTACTGTTTTCCGGCCAACTGTGAACTGGTCGGCTGTTTCGTGGATGTAGAGGTTTGTGTCGACGGGGTATGTCAGCGGCGCGCCTGCCTGGACGTCGAATGTCCTGAAGGATATGGCTGCGCCAACGGTTGGTGCTATCCGCTCGACTGCAGCAGCGAGGACTGCTCGGACTTCGGAGAGGTCTGCTACCAGGGTCAATGCATACCGGCCGACTGCGTCGGGGTCGTCTGCGACCCGGGCCAGCGCTGCGCCTATGGAATATGTTTTGACGAAAATTGCCAGGCACAAAATTGCGCCGACGACGAAGTCTGCTACGAAGACCGTTGCGTAAACTGGAACTGCGTCGGAGTGCGCTGCCCTCCCGAGCACCGCTGTAGTGATGGTGAATGCCTGCAGGTAAATTGCCCGGAGGCATGTACTCAGTTCAACCAGTGCCAGACGGTGGATTGTGGCGGGATAGATTTCATCTGCCTTTTCGATCCGGCCCAGCAGATCACCGGCTGGTCGGAGTTCGGTAACCTCTGCACCGACGGCCAACCGTGCACCACTAACGACACCTGTAGCGCGGGCGTCTGCATCGGAACCGACCTGGTATGCGATCAACCACCGGATGACACCTGTGATGGCAATACCCTGGTTGACTATCCCGATTCAGGAATCTGCGTCGACGGAAGCTGTGATTACAGCCCTGCCTACATTGATTGTCCCGACACTTGCGAAAACGCCAGCTGCACCGGCGACCCTTGCGCGGGCGTCGACTGCACCCGGGACAACGCCGCCACTTCCTGTTCGGAGGGAGTCTGCCAAATCGATTCGTGTGTCTCACCCTGGGCCGACTGCAACGGTTTCGAAGCCGACGGCTGCGAGACAAGCACGCCGGCCGCCGGCGATTGCGGAAAGTGGGCCACCTCCGGGGGCGCGCGGCGAACGTCCGCGAATTACCGGCTGGAGATCTTCATCGCCCCGCAAAACCCGATCGGTACCGGCCAGAGCCCAGGCCATACCGTACGGCTCGGTCCCGGATCTGTGAGAATTCTCCGCTGACGGAGAAGGAGAAATAGATATGAGCAAATCGTTAGTCGTCTGTCTGTCCTTACTCGTTGTATTGGCCCAAGGCTCGGTAGCGAGCGCGGCCGCGCCGGCCAAGATCCCCCTCCAAGGTGTTCTGGCCGACTCCAACGGACTGCCGCTGAACGGCAACGTGACCGTCGTCTTCGCAATATACGACCTCGAGAGCGGCGGTGTTGCGCTATGGTCCGAATCGCAAACTATCGCGGTTCAAAACGGACTGTTCGCGGCCTATCTCGGCAGCATCACGTCGTTGAACCTGGCCTTATTTCGAGACAACGATGATCTCTGGCTGGGCATCCAGGTCCAGGGCGATCAGGAGATGTCTCGGATCTACTTGGGCAGCACGCCTTTCGCCGCCTACGCCGAGTACAGCGGCAGCGGAGCGGGCGTCCCGAACGGCCTGATCGCCATATTCGACGGCGCCTGCCCGGCCGGCTGGACCAGGGTAGCCGCCTTCGACGGCCAGGTGTTGCGCGGCTCGGCCGCTTACGGAGCAACCGGGGGCAGCGACACTCACGATCACTCGGTCGATCCGGCTTCGACTGACTCTTCTTCCGGCGGTATTCACAACCACAGCGTAGATCCCTCCGCGGCTGACACTTCGTCGGCAGGCTCACATAGCCACGGCGTCAATTACACCACCCGGGGCATCGGCCACAGCCACACCGTCAATCCTCCAACCACTGGCTCCGGTGTGCAGAGCAACAACCACACCCACGGCTACGAATACGGGACGGCCGGGACGAAGTCGACAGTTGGCTTCAACCAGGGTCACACGCATAATGTCAATATCGCTGCATTCGACTCCGCCTCCACCAATCCCACTGACCGATATGTTTCCGACACAAACTCGGCCGGGGGTCACACCCACTCCCTCAACCTCGCCGCAGTCCAGTCGTCGGATGACGGTTCGCACTTGCACAGCCTGGACATTGAGGCCTTCCCTTCCGCTACGGCCGACAGCTGGCCGCCTTACATCGATGTGGTCTATTGCAAAAAAGATCCGGGCAAGAACACAATCAGCTTAGACGTTGGTACTTTGAGTACCGGCAAGACTGCTTCGAGATCCGAGATGGAAGAGCTCAGCAGGGAGAACGTCGATTTGAAGTGCCAACTCGAAATTCTCGAAGACCGCCTGGCGGCAATCGAAGAGATGCTTCAGCGACGATAAAAACAAAGCAGGTCGTCATACCTTAAGTGCCCTCAGTCACCGTCGATAGACAGCATCTGAATTGATATCTGCCAATTGGTGATGTCCGCGTCGGCGTTGGCGGCCGGGCCGGAGTCGGTGATGAACCTCAGCTTGTGGCCTTGTTGGACACCCAAGATCAAGTGCAGCTCGGTGTTGGCCGTGGTCGTAATCGCGACTGGGCCCAAGAGGATTCGATCATCGCGGGTGATGGTGACGCGGGTGCCATCACCGCCGGCAGCCGCCAGGCCGGCCGAAGCAGTGATCTCGATCTGTCCGTCAGCCGGGGCCCACCAGGAAATCTCTGCCGTTTGAAGGCTTGCGGGCTGTAGCCAGCCATCTTCAATTAGAACCGTCTCGGCAGTGTTTTTCCATCTACCACCGAAGTAATCCCAGGTCAGCAAGCTGCAGTTGTTACCCGTGCAGGTTTCGTAGCGCCAAAAACCGCCTCCCTGGGCCGAAGAAAAGTCGTCCGGGAAGACCCAGTCCACGTCAGCCAGGCCGACCTGCACACTTTCGGCGAAGCGCCGACCCAACTCCAGTTGGCCAAGCGTGTTGTAGTGGGCTTGATCGTCAGCATGCCGGGGCAGGTCGTTGGTCTCGACCACCTGCATCGGGCCCAGGTAGTCAGCTAAAAGGCTGGTTGCGTCGCGAACCTTGTCGGCCTCGGGCCACATGGGTATATCCGCGATAAGCCCGGCCGTGATCGGCATCAGGTCCAAGCCCAGATCGGCGCGCAGGTCATTAATGAAATCGCGCAGGTTAAAGTAGTAAGCGTTGGCCTGGCTGGACGAACAGGCGTCCGATTCGCCCTGCATCCAGACGAAGCCGGCGATCTGTGGGCTCCAGACGATGTGCAAGTCATTCATCTGCGTAGTCACTTGTTGGACGAGAAGTTGGTAAAGATCTCCCGACCCGGCCGCCCAACGGTCAGCCAGGGCGGAGGCGCCCTCGGCCACCTTGAGGATGGCGATCGAACGATTGGGCCAATGTTCGTGCAGCCGGCGCCCAAACGACAGTTCCGGCCCGAAGCGGTCGGCCATCACTCCGTAACCCGGGCCCAACTGGTGCCAAGCCAGGCAATTGGCGTTGGGGTGCACCGTCTGATCGCAAAAAACGTGGGCGTTCGGCACCAAGCTTCCGTCAGCCGCACCCAATTCGGCGTTGATCCCCAGGCCGACCATGTTGGATTGTCCGGCAAAAACGAAGACCCACAGATAAGGATTGGCTTGGGGGCAAACGCCGTCTTCATCGATCAAGTCGTCGCAGTCATCATCCAGACCGTTGCATTCCTCTGCGGCCCCGGGGTGGCGGGCCGAGTCCTGGGGGGCACAATCGAGACCGAGGCAGGCTGCACCAATTCCGTAACCATCTTGATCCGGATCCAGGCATGTGTCCGTGTCGCTGTCACCTGCCTGGTCACCCGCGTCGGTACCTGCGTCGGTTCCCGCATCGGTTCCCGCGTCGGTTCCCGCATCGGTCCCCGCATCGGTTCCCGCATCGGTTCCCGCATCGGTTCCCGCGTCGGTGCCTGCATCGGTCCCCGCGTCGGTGCCTGCATCGGTCCCTGCATCGGTGCCTGCGTCGGTACCCGCATCGATACCCGCGTCGGTGCCGGCATCAGACTGTGCGCGCAGCTCACATTGCCCGGAGAGGCAAAAGTAGCCGGGCTCGCAATCCCGATCGCTTGTGCAATTTGAATCTTGGGTACATGCGCTACACAGAACCATGCAACTTATCAGGATGAAGGTACCGCCGAAACTGTTCATGTTTATGAATATATATCACAGCATTGGATTAACCAAGCCCTGGTCAAAATGCACATAATGAATCAATGGGAACGGGTTACCATTCAACTAGTTGAAAAATAAGGATAGTGCCTACCTCCGTCCCTGGAATCGTCCCCGGTGTCATGGGTGCGAATATTGGCTTATTAAAGGATACAGCCCAGGAATATGAATCAATGCAAATCAATGAATCAATGGGGACAGGTTACCACTCAACTAGCTGAAAAATAAGGATAGTGCCTACCTCCGTCCCTGGAATTCCCTAATCTTGTCGCCCATTTCATTTGATCTACCTCCCGGTTTCGTTTTAGCACCGCTAAATTCGCCGGCGCCTCACGACCCACATAGCAGTTACAATCAGTAACAATCCTGATCGATGACTGCCGGCAAAACCACAGCCGCAACCGCTCGACTCGGGTTCGTCGACGTCGGGCTTGCCCAACTCGCCGTCGAAATCCGCGGTCAGCAGGTAGGCCCCGGTATATTCGGTCCCCGTGCCGCCCACGAAAGTGTCGGCCACAAGGTAGTAAGTACCCGGGCTGGTGATTTCGTGGCTAATCTGCCAGTCATCGCGCGAAAGGCAAGCGCTCGCCTCGAGGGACGACAACATGTGAATATCGATGTCGACACCGACGGCATCTGCCACTCTGGCGGTAAGCGTACCGCCGGAGACAACATGGAATACATAGATCAACTCGGGCCCCGACTCGTCGGTCTGTAAGGCTGTGGCATAAAAGTCGAACACGTCACTAGGCGCCCCAGTCGTGCTGCGCCCATCCCGGAACGGAAACGAATCGATTGGTATTAGATCGTCGGCACTACCGGTCTGGGTGGAAGACTGCATGTCGGCAAAGTCGTACGCCCTGGGGATGTAGCCATCGAACACACTCCACGGCCGGGCACGCCGACAAACGCCCAGGCAGGTTCCGGTGGTCGC
>JAFDKH010000366.1 GCA_019307065.1 Deltaproteobacteria bacterium | reverse complement strand
TTGAAATGAACTGTTTGAGGTTTGTTGTGTATTCCGGATCTTCCTGACTTACCAGGGCGAGTTGTTTGTCATGCACCAGATCGGTGATCACTAACTTCCAAAGGCCGATCACGTCTTCATCGGTGTAGATCATATAGGCAAAGGCGCCTTTTTTTGAAAAGCCGACCGGGTAGAATTGGAGTTTTTCAATGCCTCGACCGTAGCGGCGCTTAGATTCGACTTTCTCGAATCCATTTTGGCGGATGGTCTGGATGCCGGTTTCGTCAAAGGTTAATGGCTGGGAGTAAGCATTCGAAGCCAATATCATAAAAAGGACGACAAACGAGCCACTCAGTTTTAGCATGGCGTTTTCCTCACTTTGTTTGAAGTTCACCGAAAAGTATGTGATTTTAGCGGCAACTGTCAATGGTGCTTGAAAGGTTGCGATTATGAAAACGATGCTTATAACCTGGCTGATTATGTCGTTTGCGATTTGGCTGACTGCGGTTATCTTGCCGGGCATTAAATTAAAAGGATTCGTGGGTGCTATTATCGCCTCGGCTATTTTTGGGATACTAAACTGGGCTATCGGCTGGTTGATATTCGTTGTGATCGGAATCGGGACTTTGGGGATCGGTTTCCTGCTGGCCTTCCTGACCCGCTGGGTGGTAAACGCCATCCTGCTCAAGATGACCGGCGCCTTAACCGATCGACTAAAGGTCAAAAACTTCGGCTGGGCTCTTGGGGGAGCATTGCTAATGGCGGTTATTGGAACAGGAGCTGAAATACTCCTGTTGAAGGTATAGCCGGCCCAGCAAATCACCCTTTAATACAAAGTCTCATAGCGGATGCATCAGATAAACTATCTCCTGGTTGTCATACCGGTCCTGATCTGGAGTTCGATGGGCATCCTGGTGCGGCTTTCGAGCCTCTCGGGTGACGTCATCTTTTTCTTCGCCGCCTTGATAGCCTCTATACTTATTGGTCTCGAGTTGGCGCGCCGAGGCCGATTAATTCAATTTTTTAATAAGCGGGGCTATTGGATACTGGCTTTGCTTGGGTTCTGTGCAGTTTTGAACAATGTGTCATATTTTTTAGCTTATCAACTGACAACAATCGCCAACGCCGTTTTCGTACACTACTTGGCTCCGGCATTGGTGGTTATAGCTGCGCCGCTGATTCTTGGAGAGAAAACCCAAAAGAAGATCTGGCTTTCAGTACTAATTGCCCTGGCCGGTTTGTTGGTCTTGTTGTGGCCGGTCGGCCTTGATCTTTCGAACGACAACCTGACGGGTGTCGGGCTGGCTGCTCTTTCAGCAGTCGGCTATGCCTTGGGAATAATCTTGACCAAGAAAGCTCACGCGCATTTTGAATCAATAGAAATAGTCTTCGGATCGATGATCATGTGTGTGCTTTTACTGTTTCCATATGTCATTTATAAGAGCCCGGATGTGCAATTGAATGACGCCTTGATCTTTGTAGTTCTCGGTATTTTTTATCAAGGCTTCGCAGTCTTACTTTTTGTCAAAGCCTTAAAGAAGCTGCCGGCGCAGAATGTCTCGGTGATCACATATCTCGAGCCGGTCGGTGCAGCTGTGCTGGCTGCGCTATGTTTGGGTGAACTTCCCGAGATGTATACCCTAGGCGGGGGCAGCTTGATTCTGTGTTCGTGCTTATTGACGGTCTTTTTGAAAAACAGCAGAGTCACAAGAAAAGTTCACTAAATAGCCGTTTCTGTGCTACAAAACCTGTGTCCCCGATTTCCTGGATATGGAGAAGAAGTCTGTGGTGCAGAAAGAAATACCCGACTCGGGTGCTAGCCAGCCGGATAAGCCAGCCGAGGAAAGTCCTCCAGTAGCCGATGATCTCGCCCAGATTGCAGCCGTCAAGGAGTTCTTCAATCAGCTTAAAAAGTCAATCAAGACGATTGGTCTCCATCGGCATGCAGTCCAAAACTATGAAGAGTTTTTGAAGCCGGCCTACGAGGCCCTGAGCAAATATTTCGAGCAGTACGATGAAGTGACCATGACCGTCGAGCAGACGTCTTTGAAGTTTCTCAAAGAAACGATCTTCGAAGAAGAAGTCACCGATCACAACCTGGCCTTCAAGTTCTACCGGGAAGGGGTACGCTTACTGCTGTTTCGCAAGGGCATGTCATCCAAAGAGCTTCTGGATTTTGTGCTGGTCAGCCTGACGAATGTCAAGCCGGGTAACATTCTGCAGGACGACCTGATCAGTCTGATGTGGGAAAAGGATTTCAAACACATCGACTATATCAAAGTCGAATCCTATTCATTCGGTGATGAGAGTGAAGAGGAAAGCAGACTCGAGATAGATAAGGTTATCGCTTTTCTGTATCAACGTTTGACTTCGCTGACTTCGGACAATTACAAATTTGCAAGAATTTCTCTAGAAGATCTCGAACTCGAGTTTGACAATATCCACCAATCTGCAAGCCTGAAGACCAATGGCAAAGCTGCCAGAGAAGAACTCAAGACTAACATCCAGCAGATTGTTACGAAATATGAGCAAACCGGTTTGCGCCTGCGAGTGCTTGATATTCTGCTCAGGCTTTTCGAGGAGGAGCTCGATGAAGAACTGGGCCAGATCCTGCATGACTCGTTCTTGCAGTTGATCGATAGCTTTCTATTGCAGGAAGACTTTTTTGGAGTAGATAAAATATTCGGTGACTTCCGGGCCCTGGAAAACAGACAGATTCCTGAGGCAAGCGCGCCCTGGGTCCACAAGACATTTGCTGACCTGGTTCAAAGGATGTGCGATGACGATACCATCGTGAAAATGGCTGAAATTCTAGACAGAACAACCGACCAGGACACTTATCAAAAGGTCGAGCGTTATCTGACCCATTTACGACAGCCAGCACCAGTGCCTATTCTACAGGCCCTGGAAGGAATCACTAGAAAAGAAGCCCGTGAGTTGTTGTGCGACATATTGGCTGCCCATGGCAAAGACGATATTGATCTGTTCGTCTCGAGACTTTCCAGCAATAAGGCCAACCTGGTTCGCGACATGCTATACATACTCGACAAAATCAATCCGCCCGACAAATTGAAGCACGTAGCATCGCTTTTGTCGCATCCAAATCTGGCTTTACGTATGCAGGCCTTGAAATCAATAGGTGCCAGCCGCGATCCGACCGCCTGTGGGTATCTGACCAAAGCTCTACAAGACAAAGACGCCCAGGTCAGGATGACGGCTGCCATGGTGTTGCCTGATCTCGATCCAAAGACCGCCTTCGGTTACCTTCTACCGCTCGCCAAGAGTCCTGACTTTAGAGAAAAGCCCGATCGAGAACAAGTGGCTGTCTTTACCGGCTTGGCTAAGACCGGCCAGCAACAGGCCTTTAGAAAAGCCCGATCGAGAACAAGTGGCTGTCTTTACCGGCTTGGCTAAGACCGGCCAGCAACAGGCCTTTGATTTTTTCAACGAGCAATTGGCTTCTTCGAGCTTGTTCGGTAAGAAGACTATGCGGGAGATGAAGAAAAATATTATCAACGGCATTGTCAACTCAGGTTCTTCGGTGGCCTTCGAGTTCTTACTGGGCATTGACAGCGCCGGTTTCAAGGACAAAGAAGTAAGCGCCGCAGCCGAGCGCGGTTGCCGGAGAATGAAAGAGCGCCTGACTGACAATAAAAAAGAGGGATGAATTGTCGAACAAAATCAAAAAAACAGATGGAGTGAAATTCGAGACTGACAAGCTCGAAAAGGGAAGGTCTTACGAATCGAAGCTTCAAGAACTCGGTATTGCCCTGGTCGGTTCACTGCATATGCTGGTTCGGAATGTCAAACTCTATGGTCCTGAGAATACTATATTTGAAAAGCCACTGGAAAAAGTAAGAGATTGTATCAATACAATTATTGCGATCGACGGCAAACTTAATTTGCAAAGCGCCGGAAGCTCGTTCTACCTGAACGACATGCTGTTGAGAATCGAAACCAAATATGTCGAGACCATACGCTACCTGAACGAAGAGTTTGAACGCTGTGATGTGGGTGGTTTCGCACTCGATAAGTCAGTCAACATTCAAGAACTCCAGAATTTCATTTACATATTCGGCAATGAGAACCAGGAGGCCGCATCCGAAAGTGGGGTTTCATCGCGAGAGCTGAAGTTTTTCAAGATTCGATCTTATAAAATAGTTCGTGAGATCCTCGAGCATCAAGAGGATACGAGCAAAATTATAGACGCCAAGCTGGATCGAAAACGATATGCACTGATCGTATACGCCCGGCTTGTTCATTTCATGCAGATATACCTGGATGGGCTGCACGGCCTTGGTCAAGAGATCCCAATGATCAGGTCAAAACAGCTTATCCAGGATCTGGTAGATGTTTGTTTTGATTACAAGCAGCATTTTCTCGGTTTGACTACTGCTGAAATAGACGAAGATTCGTTGCCGTTTCACTGTGCCAATGTGACGGTCATGTCCGTCGTATTCGGCATTGAACTCGGCTTGAACAAAGAAATGTTACGCCAGCTTGGTACGGCTGCACTATTTCACGACATTGGCAAAGTCGATATTGATCCTCTTTTACTGACAAAAAAAGAAGGCTGGACTGAGGAAGAATCCAAAAAGATGAGCAGGGTTCCGTTTTTGACGGTCAAACGACTTCTACAGGCCCGGCATTTGGATCTAAGCAATATGCACAACATCGTCGTTTCGTTTGAGCATCAGGTACCGTTTGGCAAGCCGCTAAAGAGTCTCGACGGAACGGCCGTCATGGTTGAGCCGGTTGTTGATTTGGCAGTCTATACGAGAATTACTGCCATCGTTGACTGCTATGAATCTCTAACTCATCAATTCGGGCGCGGCTCCGATGATGCTCTCAAGTTGATGAGCAGCGACTGGAAGCACAGGTTCGACCCCGTTTACATGAACGTTTTTGTAAGAATACTGAAAGAGCTGGATGCGAGAATTCTATCAGCTGAGGGACAGACTATTTCCTTCATTGAAGCGCCCCCAT
>JAFDKH010000179.1 GCA_019307065.1 Deltaproteobacteria bacterium | reverse complement strand
GACGTCGAGCGGGTCAGTTGATTTTTCGCAAGCGCTTGCCACTTGGGCAAGTGATTGCCGAGAATCGCGTAAATGGACGTTTAGAAACTCAGACTCAGTACCCATCAAGGCGGAAACTGATCCACAGCCCAACCACCATGTTTGCCTGCGTCTCACCGGCAAAGTAACGCATTTTAAATGATGTTCAGTCGGACTTGTCGTAAGCCGGCCGCTTGATGCCCAGCACCTGCATCTTATGTGACAGGCTGCGGACGGGCAGCCCCAGGATCTTGGCAGCCTTTGCGCGGTCACCGCCGGTTTTTTTTAGAGCCTTGAGGACCAGGCGGGTCTCCAGGCGCTGCGTCTCGGCCCGCAAGTTGACCTCGAAATCCTGATCGTCCGCGCCCGATTCGGGGTCTTGGTAATGTTCGGTCTTGGCCAGGCCGCGTACCGGCTCGGGCAGGTCGTCGACCGAGATGACCCGGCCGTTGGAGATGACTACCGCGCGCTCAATTGCGTTTCTAAGCTCGCGTACGTTGCCCGGCCAGTGATAACGAAGCAACAGCTGCCGGGCCTCGTCGTCTATCCCGCGCACACTGCAATCGTTGGCCTTGTTGGCCTGCTGGATGAAATGCTCGCTCAAGGCCTCGATCTCGTCCGTCCGCTCACGAAGCGGCGGAACGTCGATCGTCATGCCGTTGAGCCGGTAGAAGAGATCCTCCCGGAATTCCCCCGAGCGGCACATGGCCTCAAGGTCACGGTGAGTGGCTGCCAGGATACGCACGTCTACTTCGATTTCCTTGCTGGAGCCGACCCGAGTGAAGCGCTTGGTTTCAAGGACCCTCAGCAAGGATGCCTGGGCAGGCGGCGGCAGCTCGCCGACTTCGTCGAGCAGGACGGTGCCGCCGTTGGCCGATTCGAACACACCCGGAGAGCGATGATCGGCTCCGGTGAAGGCCCCTTTTTCGTGGCCGAACAGGGTACTCTCGACCAACTGGACGGGAATGCTGCCGCAATTGATGCAGATGAAAGGCTTCTTCTGGCGCTTGCCCTGTGTGTGAATAACGCGGGCCACGATCTCCTTGCCCGTGCCCGTCTCACCCTGGATCAGGACCGGGATGGCTGAGGAGGCGACTTTCTTGGCGGTCTTGTAGACGGCCTTGATTGCCGCCGAGCGAATCACCGGCTCTAAGCCTCTGGATGCAAACTCGGGCTCGCGATCGCTCGAGACTAAAAGCTGTGCGCAATAAAGTGCTTCGCCGGCACTCGTCTGCTCCAGGGCAGTGCGAGTCACCTCGAGCAGCTCCCCGGCCGACGAGGCATGCTTGGGGAAGCTGCCCAGGCCGCACACAAGAGCGTGCCCGTCTTTGCGGTTTTTGGAACACAGCTCACTGGCCTGATCGATGCTTGCCTCGGGCAGGAGAATCTCGACAGTGTTCTGGCTATAGAGCGCCATCCGATCGAACGGTCTGAGTCGCTGCTTTAGCCCGGGTAGCCAATCGGCCAAAGAATGGCGCTTGCCCTTTTCAGCCCGAATCATGAGCAGCGCTACGGCCCGGCCGAACAGACGCGCCCGGCCGACTTCCATTTCCAGCTCGGCCTGGAAGCGATCGTGACTCTCGAGGCCCAACTGTCGGCCCTGGGCGGGCGTGAGCAGGTGAATCGAGGCCGTCACCGCACCGAAGGCGATCTCGGTGCCTGCCTCCGCTTTGGCCCGATCGATCTTTTCACCGGCGACCCGGGTGCCATTGGTGGACTGCAGGTCTTCAACCCAGACCTCGCCGTTCGACAACTCGATGCTGGCGTGCTGGTTCGATAGCGAATTATCCCGGACAGTCACATCGGCGGAAGCGGACCGGCCAATTACCAGAATCTGACCCTCGGACAAAGGTACCACCCGGGCGCCGTCGAGTGAAAAGACTAGAAGCGAAACCTGATCGTTCTTGGCTCGGGTCCTGATCCTGGCCAGGGCTTCGTCGGAGAGTTCGGCTGTTTTCTTGGTGCCGCCCTTATTGATCTTCTTGACCATGGATAACCCCCACCAAGTGATTTCCCACTATCGCAATTGCTTGTCAATACCCAATTGGTTCAATACACTTTCAATAGAGATACCAATTATGAGTAATATTTCGAAGAGTCACCAGGCGTTCCCACAGCCCGAACTGAGCGGGGAAAAACACTGGTTCAAGGGTAGCGTGCCGCTACATCTGCTTCGGGCGATTCCCCGACGCCTGCGCCTGCTGGCTGTGCTGGGCGCCCTGGTGCTTTTGAGCGGTTTTCTGTTCTTCTTCCAGGCCGACGAGGCGTTTATCGAGGCCTTCGACTCCAGGATCATATCGATAGCCGCCATCACTTACTCGGTCCTGATTTCGCTGGCGGTGTTTATATTAACCTGCATTAAAGGAATCAAAGTCACCACGATTAGTACAATCGGTCTCGCCTACGAGGTACTCTTCGCTCTGGGGCTCGCGGTTGCGCACCGTATGGAGTCTTGGGAGGCTTATTCCGAGTTCCGCGGGTTCTCCTGCGTGGCCGTGTTCCTGATCATTTACGCGGTCCTCGTGCCGGGCGGCAGCATGGTCCGTATAGCCGTCTCGGCCTTCATTACCGCCCTGATGGATCCGCTCGGTCTGCTGATCAACGTCGCCTGCGGCCTGCCAATGCCGCCCTTGAATATATGGGTCAGCATGTTCGTTCCGACAATCCTGTCGGTGATGGTTGCCATCTATATATCCGGAATCGTGTTTCGCTTGGGCCAAGCCGTTGCGCGGGCGAGGCAGTTGGGCAGCTACAAGCTCGTCGAGCTGATCGGAAAAGGCGGCATGGGAGAGGTCTGGCGCGCCGAACATCACATGTTGGCGCGGCCGGCGGCCATCAAACTTATCCGGCCGGAAATGCTGGGTTCCCAGGCTACCCGGAACGCGGGTACGGTATTGCAGAAATTCAAACAGGAGGCCCAGGCGACGGCCCTGCTTGATTCGGCGCACACCATTCATCTGTACGATTACGGCGCAACCGACGACGGGTCGTTGTACTACGTCATGGAGTTGCTGGATGGCATGGATCTCGAGAAACTTGTCGATCGGCAGGGTCCCGTCTGTCCCGAGCGGGCCGTTTTCTTCCTGCTGCAGATCTGCGAATCACTAATCGAGGCTCACGCCCGGGGCCTGGTGCACTGTGATATCAAGCCGGCTAACCTGTTCGTCTGTCGCAAGGGCAACCGGTTCGATTTCATCAAAGTGCTCGACTTCGGCCTGGTCAAGAAGGCGACCGAAGCACCCTATCCGGAAGAGCAGCGGGCTGGAAGCGACATTGTGCGTGGGACGCCAGCCTACCTGCCGCCCGAAATCATCCTGGGCGATAAGAAACCCGATGCCCGGGCGGATATCTATGCCCTGGGCTGCGTGGCCTATTGGTTGATAGCGGGCCAGCTTGTGTTCGAACGTGATTCGGTTGAAGACATGATCGAGGATCATGTGGACTCCGAGCCGATCCGGCTGGGAGTTCGCGCTAAGCTCGCAGTCCCGGTCACGCTCGAAGACATCATCCACAACTGTCTGAACAAAAATCCCGCCAAACGGCCCCAGAGTGTCCGCGATCTCGCGCGCCAGTTGTCCGCCGTTCCCCTGACTGAGGCCTGGACCGAAGAGCGCGCCAAGTCATGGTGGGACAAGCACCATGCGGGCGAGAAGGCTTTGAGTCCTACCAGCCCGACAGAAGCCATTTAAGAAAACACCCGGCAACAGGCCCCGGCAACAAGTTGCGCAGCCGGCAACTGGTTACCGCCGGCCCACCCTCGGTTTCATCCCGGTCCATTACTAAGTTCAGTTTTTCACAGCCTTTATAACTTTGGCACACAGGTTGCTATTGAATCTTTCAACGACTTCAACTCAAGCGGCGAAAGGGGGAGCAGATGAATAAACCCGTCAGGAAAGGAAGCCCGGGAACGCGCCGGCCGAGTGCCAGCCAAAAGACACCACTCCTCGCGTCGACGGTTGCCTGGGGTCTGCTGTGTTTTTCAGCTGCCATTTCCCGACCGGCCGGCGCCGAGCTGTTTGTGACCGGCGAGGTTCCGGCAGCTGTGCGGGCTGCGAACCAGGCCTTTGTTAGCCTGGAGGGCAACGCCTCGTTACTCAGCGATCTGTTCGGCAAATCGCTTTTCTCTGGCACGGTCTCTTATAGCTTGCGGGGCGGTTACCGCTGGTCTGGCTGGGGTGTTTTCGCTCAGCTCGAGCATAACATGTGGCATGCCATGGAGTTTGAGAACGAGTTGGACCTGGGCGCGCTCAATGTCGGGGTTGGCGGCGAATACATCTACGCCAATGGGCTGATCCGGTCCAGCTTGGCCATTGGCCCGTCCATCCTGCTCGCAGGCACCCCGCTAGATCGAGCCGGTTCGGTAGGCTTTTTCCTGGATATCCGTCCGGCAGGTTTTCGCTTCCATGTACATGATCATCTCGCGATCGGTTTCGACCCGATCACCTTTTCAATCGTAGCGCCGTCGCTCAAGGGAATTCCCCTGTTCCGGGTTATCTATCGGACGAACCTCTATCTCGAGGCGGTCTTCTGATGAAAACGTCGAGCACTGCAATCACGCTACTCATCGTAGTAGCCTTCGCCAATCGGGCACTTGCCTTCCACGTGGCCAACGGCTTGACCGATCCCTGTCACGAGGAGATGACTGCCACGGCATTCTTTGAGACTCTCGCACGGGTCGACTTCGGCGACGTCCCGCTGCCGGAAGGATCATGTTGGCAGCGGCTGGCCGACGACCTTATCGATACCAGCGGCTACGACCCGGCCAGGCTCGACGATCGTCAGCGATTCGTGCTGTTCAGCCTGATTCTTGGAAACCGTATCACCGACACCGGCGGGCACTCATTCACCGATATGGAGGCCAAGCGCTGGTTCCAGGCTGACCGCAGCGACGAGGCACAGTACGCCCACTGTCTTAGGGGAGAAGGCGATGACTATCTCGAGGGCGACCTGAGTGCCATCGCCGGGACCCGGGCGCAGATCCTCGGTCTGGTTGCCGATGCGGCCCGGCAGTTGGATCTCACGCCGGGCAGACAGATCATTGGAGTCGGGATCTACATAGACTACTACGGCAAGGTCGAGATGCCGGTACACGTCTCGTGGTTCCTGATCGGTCGCGCGCTGCACACTCTGCAAGATTCTTTCTCGCACACCATCCGCTCCGAAGACGACGGTCTGATGAAGATCGTGACCGTGATGAACTTCATCGACGTCGTCCGGCCGGGCTATGACGAGTCTCGTGACGGCCTGGCGCACTCGGACAACATGGACGAATGCTACAGCGACGATATGGCGCCGCTGACGGCGGCAACCCGGCGGGCCTCGGCCGATTTCCTTCGAGCTGTGCTCGAAGACTTCCGTACAAACGGCAATGCCAAGGTCGCCGGTGTACTGGATGACTGGATGACACTGAACCCCGAGTGCATGCGGCAAGAGGATCGCTGCGGTAGCCAGGGCTGGTTTGATATAGCCCGCATTGAACCCTCGGGTGACTACTTGGAGCAGATGATCGGCTGCGGCCCGGGCGGCCTGGCCGGTTCCAGTTGGTGGTTTTTACTGGCTTTGGTTGCTTGTGCATTTAGGTGGCTGCAAGGCGAGGCGAATAGAAAGGGCAGTTGAACCTTCTTCAGGAGGTACCGGGAAAATGAAAAGAATTCTTGTCACGCTGATTCTCGCGATTGTCATCGCCGGCCCGGTCCGGGCCGACGAGGAAGAGCCGGCTCCCATGGCGGGTGTCATGTTCGACCCAATCGGATCTGCTCTGGGCCTTGCAACTGGCATCTTCAACGTATCGATCGAGATCCAGGTCGCTATCGGCGACCACATCGGATTGAGTGTCACACCGATGTTCGCCGCCTACCTGTTTGATGACGCAAAAGTCTACGGCGGCGGATTGGAGTTAGGCCCGCGCATCCTGGTCACCGGAAATAAACTGGCCGGGGTTTACATTTACCCGCTGGTGTCCTTCGCTTGGGCGACAGGTTCGCGCGAATCCACCGGTGAAACGGTGTCAGGCGGGGGCATCTTGGCCGGGATGGAAATCGGCTACACCTGGGCGTGGGAATCGGGTTTCATGCTCAGCCTGGGCGGTGGTGTGGGCTACATGAAGTTCGTGGGCAATATTGGGGGGCGGACGCCAGATCCGCAGATACTGCCCCGATTCAGGTTGTGCTTCGGATATGGATGGTGAAATTACTTTTTCTGGTCGGGTAGGACGAGTGGCGGCAGGGGAGAGAATCAAAATGGTAATCTCTAAAAAAACATTTCTTGTGGCAATACTCGCTTTCATTCTTGTCAGCCAGAGCGGATGCTACTGGACCTTCAGGAAAGACGTTCCATCTAATTGGGTTCCAGCTAAGCCGCTCAACTGCAACCTGGACGGATTTACCGCAGACAGCGTCATCGCTGCTGCGTTACTGCCTATCTCGATCGGCATACTGGTCGCGGCATCTACCATGTCTGATAGATGTAATGGATTCATCTGTTTCCCGGACAGAGAACTCGCGCAGGGATTCGGCTACGCCCTTTTAATACCTGCATGTTTATTCGCGTTGAGTGGCGCCTCCGGAGTCCCCGGCACCCTCCGCTGTGTCCAAGCTCGCGAACAACGCGAGGAATGGCTATTGCTTGATCGGCAGATAAAGGCAAACGGTACCGGAACGGGACCTGCTGCCTGCAGAGAAAGAGCGTGAACGCCGATGAAATTGCGTACCAAGACTATCTGTCTGCTGCTCGCCCTGACGGTTCTCGCCGGCTGCAGAGATCATCTTCTGGTCGATCTCTTCGTAATTCTCCCGCTTCGAATTGCCGCAGCCGAACATAAAAGAAACACGAATCTCGATCGGATCTGTGACAAGCTTACGATTTGCGGCAAGTTCATAAGCCCAATAAGATGCCTGGACCAATACAACGTATATGTCCTGCCGGACGACTGCTTTGACTTACTGTGCAACGAACTGGAGTCCGGCTGCGAGGTATTCGTCCAGTATCTCTATACGGACTTATGCCGGCCTAAGTGTGCTGACCGGGGATACCACTGCATGGGTGATTACCTGCACCTGTGCCGTGACGGGTTGAAGGTCAGGATCGACTGCCGGCAGTTGTGCCGGCAAAAGGCGCAGGCCAGGAGCCCGTCACCCTCTTGCGGCCACAATAACAAACTGGGCCACGCTACCTGCCTGTGCGCCAAAGGTAGCGACTAGGCGGAGATTTTACCCGCGCTGCAGCCCAGCGAATTCAGACCCAGCAGTAATAAACCAAGAAAGATTGTTCTTGATACTTCGGGCACGTCTGTCTCCTTGAAATGATAATGACGATCTTAGCAAAATTTGTGACGGAAGAGAGAAAAAGAAAGTCAGGGTATCGGTTGGCAGCGCGGGCGTGGGACCTGCAGCGGGGCGCTTATGTGCCAGAGGCGTTTGAGATCGCGCAGGCGCAGTCCGAGGTTGCCGTAGCCGGCGGTGCCGATCAGCGTGCCGCCCACCAGCAGGTGGGCGGTGAAGCTGTACTTCTCGGGTATCTTGTAGGGTTTTTTGCGCAGCTCTTTTCCGCTGCGCGAATTGAAGATTCGCAGATCCTTTGTGTCATTGGAAGTCCGGATAGGAATAAATACGTGTTTGCCATCCGCCGACAGGCGAGTGGTTTCGTTCTTTACCTTTTCGATCAGGACCTTCTCTTTGATCAAGGTCTGGCCGTCGGGCTTGAAGTGCTTGAGGATGACTTTGCGCTCCCGGCATTGATAGGCGCCCTTAATGCATTTGGTGTCGACCTTGACGATCATGTTGCCCAGATCCTGGCGAACCAGGGTGCCGGTCTCGTGTGGAGAGCCGGCCTTGGTTTGATCGGATTCGGCCAGCTTGAGGGTGTTCAGATCGATCTTCAGCGCCCGATCGTATCGGCTACATTCGGCCATTCGCTGGGCAACCTGTTCACCGGTCAGGCGTATGCCCTGTGGCCGGCGTTTCGGGCAGGACGAGCGGTGGTAGTTGTAATAGAAATTTTTGGCGTTGCCCCACCATTTAGAATTGGTGTGAGAACTTGCCCAGCAGCCCTGGTCCTTGGGTTTGCTGACCCTGAGATCAGTTTCGAAACGCTTTAGGATCTTGCCGCTACGGACATCCAGGACGGCAAAACAAACCTTGTTTTTGCAAGGTGCGTAAGCGACCAATTTATTCTTGTACAGGTGCATGGGTACCAGGATGTTTTTTGACGTCCAGACTTTTTTCCCGCTAGTCAGGCGCAGAGCGCTGATGGCCGGAGTAGACTCATGCGCATGATACCAGTCCCCGCGACCGTCGACTAAATACGACACCGCGTGTGGGGGCGGGAAGGATTTTCCGCTGGAGGTTACATAGATTAAGTTTCTTTTGACGTCGACGATGCCGCCCGGGAAGACGTAGTGGTTAGGCGTCTGGGCCGCAAAGGCAAAAGGCGCTATACAGATCCAGGCAATGACAAAATACTTACTCATGATCCGACCCTTTGTTTTGGCACATAGCGTTTTTGTTCTTCGCTCCAGGTGTAGCGGTCTTTGGTCGATTCCAGCCAGGAGTCCCAGGATTCCTGGTTCGAAATGAAAGCCAGCGGAACCATCATGATATCGCGCTGGTCGGTTTGGGCGGCGATCCAGGTTTTCCAGTCGCGCTCGAAAGTAGCCAGGTCGGTTCCGTAGATTTCGCTCAGTTCGCTAAAGCAGTCCGAGCGGCAGCCGTCTTTGGCGCGGCGGATGAACTTGACCAGCAGGTTCTTGCGGTGCAAAAAAAGCATGACCGTGCGGGCCACACCCTGGTCATTCGAATTGAATGTGGCAAGTGTCTTTAGACCAATCGAGGCCACTCGTGACTGGGTGTCTGGAAATCGCCAGTTGGAAAAGTAACCCAGGTAAATGTGCAACTCACCCTGGTCGTCCAGATAGCCTATGAACTTTTCGAAAAACGAGGCGAAGCCCTCGTCGACCCAGGTCGGCGGCCGGCGCACGAAGGCGACATGTCTGAAATGGTGGACCAGCTCGTGGGTGGCCGTGCCCAGCCCGCGGCTGAGATTGATTACGATCATGTTTTTTCTGGCCGAGAAGAAGCCGAAGGGCGTGGTGAATGAAGGAAAGTTCTTTTTGACGAATTCGCGGTAGTTGTCTTGATCGCTGATTAAATACATCTTCAGCCGGCGCTTCTGGTTAACCTCGAAGTAGCGCTCGGAAAAGACCTTTATGAAACCTTCGAAAAAACGCTCGTAGTGATCGAGCGGTTTGGACTCTAAGTTAGTGTGGATCTCGAGGTGCTCGGTTTGGCGCACAAACTCGAAGTCGGGCCCCGAGTCGCCTGCCGGCAAGAAGATGGCAATCGCCAGGCCGAGGCAGCCGCCGAAGATAGCGCCGATTAAAATCCGAACGTATTTTGGGACAGGTTCTTTTTCTTCAGGCATGCGTGTTTTGTACAGTATATGGATTGCGTAGTCTAGTCGTCTCATCTAGACTTGACTAACAAGCAAGGGAGGGCGCTATGCGTCGAACAAGCAGGATAAATAGTTCAAAGATCTGTCTGGCACTATTGTTAGGCGCGATAATGGTCGTAAGCGGCTGCTCGTCATCGAATGGCGGCCAGGATGCGGGACCATCCGACGGTGACGGCACAAATGGCTCTGACGACGACGGCGCAAACGGCTCGGACGACGGCGCAAACGGCTCGGACGACGGCGGCCAGAACGGGGACTTCGACGGCTGGGTAATCAACATCCCGGCCGGGCTGAGTTTTTGTCAGTGGAACGCCCTGGGCTCGAAGAGTGCCCCCTATGAAAACTTCGAGGGCAAGATTCGTATCTTTATAAAGGAGGCCTCGATTAACTGGCCCGAGAACCAAGAAAGCCTCGAACTGGATCTGATCGAGCGGGTGGAAATATCCCCGGAAGGCTTGCCGGCCGAATCCCGCGGTCCGGGCACTTTACGGGCCATACGCCAAGGGGGCAACGGTACTGAATGGCTGATTTTTTCCTACTCACAAGACTACGGCCTGGGCGCCGAGGATTTCAACGCGTCTTTTAGTTTTCACATCGTAATGCCCTTAGCGAGCCAACAGATCGATGTCGCAGATTTTCTGACTGCTGATCACAACACTTGCCAGGCCAGAGCCGATCAAGCCCAGGCTAAAGTCACTGCTGAGGCAGCCAACGGCGATGTCATCGAGTTTGAATACTACTATATTCTTTCGTTCACCTGTCCTCCGGGCATGGCTTGCCTGACCCCTTACGGCTTGGGTGACATATCCAAGGCCGTCTTCACCAGCGGGGCCGATGTACGCAGCGTCGAAAATTATTTTAGATATGGGCTGAGTTGCGGTCATCATGAAGGCCCCAAGCGATTCATGGTGTTCTTCGAGCAAGCTCTGGGCGACATCCGCGGCGTCGAGCTTGCGCCAGAAATACAAGGCGGGATCAACTACAAGCTGACTTACCTGGGTCAGAACCTGGCCGTCATTGCGACCGAAGACGTTGTCGATATTTCCTGGGACTAATCCGGCTTGAAGCTCTTGCGCCCGACCCATTAAATAACCTAGTATCAACAATCTAGCAGCAAAAGAACAGATCCTCCGGAGGTGGTATATGCACAAATTTATTTTCAACTTGTACTTGATATCAATCATGGCCCTGGCCGGATGCGGCGGCGGTAGCACTCCGACCGATGCCGGGACGGATGCCGGGACGGATGCCGGTACCGATGCCGGTCAGGACGCCGGTATAATTGTCATGACCACGGTCAGCGGACAGGTGGTTGATAGCGACGGGGTACCGGTGCCGAATGCTATGGTAGTGATCAACAGCGATCCGGTCGAAACCCGGACGGCTGCCGATGGTTCCTTCGAGGCCGAGATCGAAACCGGCTTGCACGACCTGTCGGTCACCAAGCACGGAATAACCTTTCATCAAAGCAGCTTCGAAGCACCCGATGAAGATCCGGTCGATCTGGGTGTCTTGGAACCGACCAGCGAATATCATTACAACCGCCTGGTGCTGCGCCAGCAGTCTTATTTAGGCCGCGACTTTTTGCAGTACCACTTCTTTGCCGAGTTGACCGTCGAGGACGAGGCCGGCCAGCCGGTTACCGACTTACAGCTCGATCAGTTCAGTGTCAGCGAATCAATAATACGTAGGGAAGACGGCGAAGTAATAGAAGAGCGGATCATCGATTTTCCGGCCCAGGTGGCTGACGAGTGGACCGAGGCCGGTCTATACGAAAAATCACTCTCCGAT
>JAFDKH010000178.1 GCA_019307065.1 Deltaproteobacteria bacterium | reverse complement strand
CCGGCTGATTCATATAAGCCAGACCCGAATGGAATTCGTTGAAAGCGTGGCTGATTTCATGCGCGACTACATCGAGGGCGCCCGAGAGAGGGTAGAAGTTGACGGCCCCGTCGCCATAGGTCATCTGAGTGCCGTCCCAAAAAGCGTTATCGTAGTCGGTATCATAGTGGACACGCGATATCAGCTTGAAGCCGGCATCATCGATGCTGTTGGGGTGGCCCATTTGAGTGAACATCTCCAGAGCAATTTCGGTATAGCCGTGGGCATCGTTGATCGGCGCGTCGCCGATTGGGTCCAAAGGACCGGTAACAATCGTGCCCTGGCCGGAGATCCCGTTATTCATGTTTGTGGTCCGCAGGCGAACGGTGTCCATCATGTACACCCCGGGAGTCCCGCTGTCTTCGACATCGAGTTCCTGTACCCATGCTTGGGCGTGCTCCGGAGTACCGCCGGGGCCGGAGGCTTGGGAAAGCGAATCAATCGCGTTGTATCCGAGCAGCACATCGCCCATCTTGGCATCAACAAAGACATTCCACAGGCCGGGATTTACTCCGTGCTGTAATTCGTTGAAGAAAATAACCTGATAGGCCAGATGAGCTCGGTTATCGATGGTCCTGAAAATGACCAACTGGTTTTGCTCGCGCTCGAAGATAAAGTTTTGGCCAAAAGCCTCGAAGGCGATTTGGGTATCGAACCAGGCCTGACCGATTTCGACGGCATCTTCAGCAAGAATAGCCGGCTTCGTGTCCAGGTTGATCCCGATCACCAGGTTTCCGTTAATCAAAGTGATCTCGGAATCTTTTCGGTGCACGATCAACTCGCCGCCGAAAACCGGGATGTCTTGATAAGTCTGAATCAAGCGCACGTGGGAGTGGCCCCCTTTTCGATCGGCGACAGTTTTGACTTCGAAGCCGTCAAATTCTTTCAAATCGAAATCAGACCGATGGGCAAGCAAGTAATCACGCGAGAAGCTTGCCAGATCAGTATCTATTGCAATTCGATTATCTCCCTTGTAGAACGTGTAGACCGGTAAGAAAGATACATTATCCTTTGAAATGGATAGGGCTGATTTGTCAGATGTCTGACCAATATCCGATTGTTCTATTCCACAGGTAAGACCGAACAAGGCAACGCATAAAATTAGAAAAATTCTTGAAATATTTTGGATGCTTGTGGCTTTTTTCATCAACTTCTGCATCGTGGCCTCCTGGATCGGAGTGGGTGTCATTAGAGTGTTGCTATAGACTTGGTGATATTTAGGCTGGAAGATGTGATTGAAATCACAGATATTCTTTCTCTATCATTATTTTCAATTAGACCTGCAGGGGACTTGTTTTGGCATAAACGCACGATCTGTCCCAAACGGATCTCGGCTGACTAAATCTGACGGTAATTAATTCAGAAGTCGAAGAAGAATAACAACTTTTTAGGGCCTGGCAGCTAAGATTATCTCACGTAGCCGCCCGGCTGCCAAGCGGGGATCGGGGGCCTGGGTGACCGCCGTTACGACAGCGACTATTTTTGCCCCGGCCGTCAAGACCTGCCCGATGTTATCGGATTTGATTCCACCCATGACGGTGAAAGGAATATCGAGCTCGGGTGAAATCTCTGTAATCGCTGCGGGCCCCACAAATAGGCTGGCTTCTTCTTTGGTTTTGGTCGCAAAGATCGGACCGATGTTGACATAGTCGGCTCCGGCGGCCTGGCACGCCAGGGCTTCAGGCCGGCTGTGCGAACTGGCGCCGATGATCAATTCGGGTGCCAGTTTTCGGGCCTGGTCTACTGGCAAGTCGTCGGTGCCCAGGTGAACCCCGTCGGCCCCGACGGCCAGAGCGACATCCAGATGATCATTACAGATCATTAGAATACCGGAAGTGATCTCTCTGACTTGTCGGGCCAATTCATAATAGGCCCGCTTGGATAACTTCTTTTCGCGAAGTTGGACTATTTTGCAGCCGGCCGCCACAACCGCTGCGACGATCTCTAAGGTAGTGTGACCCTTGGTGTAATCTTGACTGGTGACCGGATACAGGTCGGCCCGTTCAAGGGCCAAGGCTCTCTCCTTGCGATTTGTGTTCATTGACTCTCTCGACTGCACATAAAGGCTGGATCGAAATCTTTGAAGACCGGGTCGTAACCCGCTAAGCGGATTGCCTGGCTGACCTCGTCGACCGAACGACAATCATCGGTCTCGAACTGGCCTTCTTCTGTCTGAATTTCTTGACCATAGGCACCCGGACTGGTTCTCGATCCGGCGCTGATGCGGGTTACTCCGAAATGTAGCAGCCGATCGCGCAAGCCGGCCGACTCGCGAGTCGAGATTACCAATTCGGCGTCTGGGAACAACAAGCGCATACCGACAACGTACTGAGCCAGCTGGCGATCGCTGAGCGGGTGTTTTAGCTTCGCCCCCCCGCTGACCGGCCGAAGACGTGGAAAGCTGACTGCCAGCCGTGACTCGGGGAACTGCCTGGTCAGGAATTCACAATGCCAGGCCAGAAAACAGATCTCCAGGCTGGATGGAGTCAAACCCAGCAGCGAACCGATACCCAGCGTGCGAAATCCGACCCGCCCGCCGGCTTCTATTGCGGCCAGTCGTTTGTTGAAATCGCGTTTTGGCCCGTGCGGGTGAAGCTGTGCGTAGCTTTTTGCATCGTAGGTTTCCTGGTAGAGCACCAGGCCGTCGACTCCGCTGTCGATCAAGCGCTGGTATTCGTCTTGTTGACAGGGAAACACTTCGATCGAAAGCCCGGCCAGCCGCGGCCGCAATTTCTCGGCCAACCGGCACAAATCGTCGAGCCCGTAGATATGCTTAGCCTCACCGGTTACCAGCAGAAGCTGACGAACCCCTTGCTCGATCAGGTGTTCGGCCTGCTGGCAGGCCTGCTCGATAGACAAACTCCGCCGGGGAATGTCACGTTCTTTAGCAAAGCCGCAATAGGTGCAGCTGTTGATACAATGGTTCGACAGATAGAGCGGCGCGTAGATGGAAATTGTGCGGCCGAAACGTCGGCGAGTTACCTCGGCCGAGCGAACCGACATTTGTTCGAGAAATTCGGCCGCCGCAGGTGAGAAAAGGAGCGGGACATCCTGCGGACGAATGCGATCTCGTTGAAGCAGGCTACCCACCTGGTCGGGCGTGACGGTCTTGATCTCACGCTCGAGATCGGCCGGGCATAGTTTGGACAGAATCTGTGAAAAACTTTTTGTCACTTCAAATCATCCAGCAAGCCGGTCAGCGGCGACGAAGCGCTCGAGTTGAGGCTTTCGCCGGCCGATCCGGCTAGAAAAGCTTGCCGGCCGGCTTCGACGCCTAAGCAAAATGCCCTGGCCATCCTGACCGGGTCTGCGGCAATAGCCAGGGCAGTGTTGGCTAAGACCGCGTCGGCCCCGAGTTCCATTGCCTCGGCGGCATGCGAGGGCAGTCCGAGGCCGGCGTCGACAACTACCGGAACTGCCGCCTGCTCGATTATTAGCCCTATTTGATCGCGGGTTTTGAGGCCCCGCCCGGTGCCGATCGGGGCGGCTAGCGGCATGACAGTCGCACATCCGACTTGTTCCAGACGGCGGGCCAGAACCGGATCGGCATTGATGTAGGGCAAGACCACGAAACCATCTTTGACCAGCTGCTCGGCGGCTGCCAGGGTTTCAATTGGATCGGGCAAAAGGTGATTGGGCTCGGGAGTGACTTCGAGTTTGACCCAGTTGTTGTCGCTGGCGGCGCGCGCCAGGCGGGCCAAACGAACGGCTTCTTTTGCATCCCGAGCGCCCGAAGTGTTGGGCAGCAAGCGATATCTCTCTTGATCTATGGCGGCTAACAGCGAATCGGACGGATCGTTGAGGTCGACTCGTCTTAATGCAGCGGTCACCAGTTGGGTGCCGGATGCCTCCAGGGCTGCAGCCATACTCTGATTAGAAGGGAACTTGCCGGTGCCCACCAACAGGCGTGAGTGGAATTCGACTCCCGCGATAGTCAGAGGATCATCGTTTAGATCAGTCACATCAGCCGCCTCCGACCAGCCGGACTATTTCGACCCGCTGACCGTTTTTGAGTTGAGTGTTTTCATATTGAGATTTTGAAACGATTTCACCGTCCAGTTCGACGGCCGAACCGGTCTCGGGCACGTTGATTTGCCCGAGCAAAGCAGCAATCGAAGTGCCCGGCGGCAGTTTTTTGGCTTGGCCATTGACGGTCACTTGCAGTTGTTTGGATTTCGAGGAAGTTTTTGGCATGCTTCCCATAGCCTACATTAACCAGCTCAGGTAGCACAATCCAAATAAGCGGGGAAGTCGAAAATATCAGGTAAGTTTAATTGTTTTTATCTTGCGGGTTTTCTTTTTCTTAGTTCGCGCTCGTATTTTTCGACAAGAAATTTGATGGTTTCAAGTTGCGGTTGTTTGGCGATAAAGGCCAAACCCATGCCTTTGGCGTCCTCGGAGTTGTCAATCCAGGCCACTTTAGTCTTGAGCGTCAGGCCCTTGACCCGATCACCCTCGACAAAAATCTGGAGCGACGAGTGGGTACCGATGGAAAACAGCGGCCCATCGCACTTGATGAAAGCTCCTCCGACTGAGAGGTTTTTTACCTGCGACGAAAATGCGCCCATTGATGCGTAGTAAGCCGATGGCATTGAGATAGGATACCTGGGATGGGCCCGGTGTTCGATTTTGCTTTCTGTTTTCAGGTATTTGAAGATTGAATCCAGGCGGGTTCTGTCATGTTCGACTAAGCCAATAAAAACATCAGACGGTGACATCTGGCCGGCGAGCCGGAGTGGTTGCTCTAGCACCATACCCTCTAGAAACACGGGGTTCTTTGTTCCTTTGATGCTTGCAACAATCGAGACCTGCTGGCCGACTACCAAAGTACTTATTGACTTTACGAAAAACCCCTTTTCAGCCTCGTTTTCTTCGAGTTCTTTTACGAAGTCGTCGACCGAGTTAAAGGGCAGGTGAATCTTGCACTCACTGCCTGAGCTGTTAGAACCCATTCTGTCACCAAAGCAGCGCCTGTCTAACCCCCACTTTGGATCTCGTTAAAATCATATAAAAAATACGCAGTTTTGTACAGGCCATTTTCAGATTCCCATCTTGAAGGCGTTGAAAGCGATGCCGATGGGCCCAATGTCTACTCGCTCAGCGATTTCATGAACTGTTCAAGTGCCTGTGATTGGTCGGGTAATGAAGATCTTATGTCTGATCTTTATTTCGGTTTCTATAAGGCTTTCTTGTGACAGTCGGTGCAGCCCTGGGCCTTGTGGCCTATCTGCTGGTGACAGAAAATACACTGGACATGGTAGGCAGCCAGGGAAGCCGGTTTGTCCTTAAGTGGATCCGGCATGACGCCGTGACAAGATTTGCAGGGTGGCTGCTTGATCCCCAGGGGGCTGTAATGGTGACAACCGGCACAAAGAGTTTCGACGCGGCCGTGGAACCGGTTGGCCAACTTACTCATGACAGCTTGCTCATATAGTTTTTTGGTAATCTTCAGATGCGGAAATTGGGTGGGCTGATAATTTTCTCTGCCCTCGATCTTGATAACTAACTTCTCAGGAAAGACATCTTTGGAAGGCTCCGGCAGCCCGCCCAACTGTACCGGGGTAAAGAGCTGCTCGGGAGGTTTCTCGGGGGCGGACTCGGGCGGTGGGCCGTTATGGCACGTGAGGCAGGCTTGTTTGCCCGGAGGCTTTCGCATTGCATGGTGACAGTCCGAGCATTCACTCTTTGTAGTTACTTTTAAATGGCATCCGACGCAGCTATACTCAGATGTAGGTGAGTGATGGGCCTGCTCGAGCGTGACTCCAGCGCCCTTTTCGCTTCCGGTAAGAGTATGGCACTCGCCGCAAGGCTTGAGCGTGTCGTGGTGACAGCTTGAGCAGGAGGAAGTCAGCCGCTCATGAGCTTCATGATCGAAGGCAACCAGGTTTGATTTCGTACCGGAAGTCTGCACCCAAATTTTGTCGGGCTGATTACGTTTCAAGCGCGGTATCTCGGGTAACTTTTTAATCTTTTTTCGGCTCTGAAGATCATGACAGCCGATGCAGGCCGTTGGTCCAGTCTTTTGCTTCTTGGCAGTTTTGGCGAGGTGGCAGCTGATGCAGTCGGTGTGAGCAGCGTTGCGCCACGACAAAATATTTCCTTGGTCCTTTTCTTTATGACAGTCTTTACAGGCGCTCTCGGTATCTCTCTTGTTTTCAAGCTGCTTAAGCTTTTCGTTATAAATGTGATGACAATTTTCGCACTTTTCCTTCTCGGCTAGTATATGTCGGTAGTGAAGTGAGTAATTGAACTTCATCTCGATCCGCATCGAAACAGCTTGTGGCTGGCGAACATGGCAATCACCGCAGGCTTCGGGGTCCGGGCCCGTCGCCATTTTTTCTGCACGGCGTTTTTCATGGCAGCCGCTGCAGATGCCATGATACGAGTTCATAAAGTCTTCCCAGTCATCCAGACCGATCGAAATATTCAAGCGTGGGGACTGCTTGCCGTCGGGATCAACACGATGGCAGGCTTGGCAGCCTTCTTGCTCGAGTTCTTTCACATGCATATCGTGTTTGAATTCTATGGCAGGCCGCTGGGGCGAGCCGTGTTGCTCTGGAAGTCGTATCTCGATGATGGCCGCTTGGGTGGTCCTGGGAGACTCGTGAGTACTACCGTTGCACCCGGCTGTAAATACGAGCAACGATCCGAAAAAGATCAATAATAAACTGCAATTATGAGTGTTTCGCGACGACATGGCCTGTGTCTCTAAGCTTTTGAAATCCACTTTTCAATGAGAGCATATACACTTCGTCATACGAGGTTGTTGGGTACTCTGTCATCGTTGCAATGTCAAGGATCAATTTCAGCGGCCATTGCCACAACAACGTCGATGAAGCTATAATTAAACTATCAATTTTATTTTTGGAGGTCGGCCTTATGAAATCGATTTCTATTATCTTGGTGGGAATCCTGATGCTATCCGCGCCGTCTGTTCTGGCCGGAGAGGAGCAAACATTCGAGGCGGGCAGCCTGATTATTCCCATGGACCTCGCCTATCAGGACACCGGCATGTTCCAGGCCTACGGCCTGCTGTTCCAGTTGCTGCGCCAGGGCGTCACCATTTACTGGATTATCGATCTCGAAAAGACCTGGCACCACGCCAGCTGCGACGATGCCGTCGACGAGTGCGCCTGGGACTGTCACGAGGAGGGTTCGGACATCAAGTGCCCGTACCCGACCGGTAGCCCGGACTTCTACGTCGGGGCTGAAGTCCTCTGGGACGGGGAGGGGCAACTCGACCCGGGTGACACGATCAGCCTGCACGGATATCGCGGCGGGCCGTTCGTAATCGACGTGGCCGACCGGGACGCGGCCGTGGCGATCATCGACGTCTGGAACGATCCGGCCAGCTGGGCGGCCAACCCCTGGGCGGAACGGACTGTGTTCCAGGTGGTCAGCGTGCACTCAACGACCGGCGCCTTTACCGGCTATGTCAGGAAGAAAATGGTCGCGGCGCCGACCATCGCCGTCTTTTCAGACGGCAACGAGGACATCGCCACTAGTTACCTGCGCGCGGCGGGTATTCCCCAGTCCAACGGCAACGAGTTTCCGGCCGCCAAGTGCGGGGCCGACAACTGCGGTCCGGGCACCGACAACCCGGACATGCTGACGGTGGTCAGCATCATGGGCGACATGGGGACCTGCGACAATCCCAGCTATGATCACAAGGACGGCGCCCTGTTCACCAGCGACGGCGTGCCCGCTTACTGCCAGATCATGAGCATGCACTGGAACGTCAAAGACCGGGAGATGGTCGAGTGTGACGGCGGCGACTGTCCGGATACTCAGGCCGAATGCAACGGCGAGGTGTTCACCTATCACGGGCACGAGGTAGTGGCCGAGGTGCGCCAGTTCCTGGCCTACCCGGTGCACTTCTTCGCCGAGTGCCAGGCCGTCAACGCCTACGAGAACACGGTGCCCAATCCGGCCTGGCCCTATCTCGACGACGAAGCGCGCAACGGCCACTTCCTGACAACCACCGGCCACCCGCCCGATTGCCCCGACGGCGACTGCAGCGACGGTGATTTCGAGTGCATCACCGGCGGCTGCGACGAAGGTGCCCGCGACTGTTGCCTGTCCAAGAACGAAAAAGAACTCGGCGCCGGGTTCCTGATCGCCGATCAGCCCAACTCAGACACGCTGCAGATCCTGCACCCCGAGGTTCCCTACAACCAGTTGGACGGCTTCTTCGCCACCGAGGGCGGCAGCGAACCGGCCTTCAACCTGAGCGAGTATCTGGGCACCGTCTACAAGAACGATCTCGACGTTACCTTCATCACCGGTCCCAACGGCCCGGGCGAAGAGGACGTCTGGATGACCGGCTATCTCGACGGCGAGTGTGAAATCACCGATCCTTTTTTAGGCGGACCGGTGGTCTGCGAATCGGGCAAGGTCAGCTACCTGGGCGGGCACAAATATGACACGACTGTTCCGATCCAAACCAGCTGGTCCAGCCAGGGAACCAGGTTGTTTCTCAACGCCCTCTTCGAGGCCGACTGCGTGACCACCTCGGGCCAGCCCGAGATCAGCCTGGCTGTCCTGGGCGAGGCCGTCCTGGCGTCCGAAACCCTGCCGGCCCGCGGCAACTACCAGGCCGGTTTCAGCAACTTCGGCGCCGGTACCGCCCTGGACGCCGTCCTGACCCAGGTGCTACCGGCCACCACGACCCTGGTTGCTTTCGAACCGGGCGGGACCGAACAGGCGGCGGGTGTCAGCTGGACGATTGGTTCCATCGGCGCCCTGGTTCCCCGCCCGGGTGATCCGCCCAACCAGGGCAACCGCTGGACCGAAATCGAGTTCCCCGACTATGGCGAGTACGTACTCGAGGTGCAGATGACTTACCGGGTAGGGGTATCCACCCTGCAGGCCCCGGTCGGGATCTTGACTGTCCAGGTGGTCGAGGAAGCCGACGGCGGCCCGGTAGACGGCGGTCCGGAGGATGGCGGCGACGGTAGCACAGGCGATGGCGGCGGGGCCGACGCTCAGACCGATGCGGGAGATTCAAGCAACGGCGGCTCGGCCAGCGGCGACTGCGGCTGTTCCAGCAAACCGCCGAGCGGGCTCTGGCTTCCCTGCCTCGCCCTCGGATTTGTCGTCATCCGGCGCAGGAAAACGAGAAGATAAATTACCGCAGTTATTCTGGCAAAAGCCTGATTACAAAATTCAAAAGTACTTCGAGCGGAACTGGTTTTAAAACATACAGGTCTGCTCCGTTACTACGTGCAAGCGCTTTCACCTGGGGACTGTCGTTGGCGGTGTACACGATGATTTTTGTATCCGGGCTCTTTTCTCGAACGTACTTCACCATCTCAAGTCCGCTGGTGAAATCTAGATGCGTAAATCCCAGATCCAAGATGGCGACCGAATAAGCGCTCTTTAAAATAAGATCTTTTGCCTCACCGATATCCCTGGCGGTGTCAACTTCGAAGTCCTTGGTAGTGAACTTACGCTCAAGTATTTTTAGCAGGTTGTGATCATCATCGACAATGATGAGTCTTGTAGTCATTGTGGTAACGCCCCCGCGACTTTGAATGCCTTTGTATTGTCGGATGCTGTTGCAGGTAAGTCAATATGAATGGACAAGCGGGGACAGGTTACCAATTAACACCTTGTAATATAAAGAGAACTACAAAAAGGGCCCACATTTGATCCATATCCGCCTAAGATCCCAATCCACGCGCCTGTTGTAGCCCAAGGGATATAATCCGACAACCAAAGCGACAATGAGCCGGAAAACAACACCTGCCTTTCGAAGAGAAAACAACGTCATATCAAGGGATTGCAATTTTGAGATATTGGGCACGGTTGTTGCTTGGTTGTTGGGAAACAATAAATAAGAGGTTTTTTGCCGTCTAGTAGTCATAATAATTGAACTCAGACGGTGGAACTAAATAAAAACGAGGACTTGACCATGACCGCCTACAAACCTTTCGGTAACGAGATCGAATGCAAGATCATTTATTACGGTCCCGGGCTGAGCGGCAAGACTGTCAGCCTGGAGCACATCTTTAGCCGCAGTCGGCGGCGCGCCCGCGGCAGGGTGGTGCAGTTGGCCTCGCAGACAAAGCGGGCTTTGTACTTCGACTACTTGCCGCTGCGTCTGGCTCGGATCAGCGGGCGCCCAACCAGCTTGCTGCTCTACAGCGTGCCCGGTCAACGACCCTTCGAAGACACCCGGCGATTGCTGCTGAAAGAAGCCGACGGGATCGTGTTCGTGGCCGATTCACACCTCAATCGCCTGGAATCCAACTTCGAAAGCCTGCATGAGCTATACAAGAACCTGGGCCGGCTGGGCATCGACCCGCAGCACATGCCGATGGTTTTCCAGTACAACAAAAGGGATCTTCCCCACGCGACACCCCTCAACCGGCTGACGGCGGTTCTCAACGAATGGGGACTGCCAGAGTTTCCCACCGTGGCCACCAGGGGCGAGGGCGTGTTCGATGCGCTGAAGGAAATCGCTTGCCAGGTAGTCGACCGCGCCGCTCAACTTCCCCCCGCCATCCGCGGTTTTAGCAGTACGCGCAGGTACCTTAGACACCAGGTCGCTTGACCCCCTTAGTAAATCCAGCGAGGGCACCAAATGGCACCGCCCTCGCAACCTGAAGCGAAACTGTTACAAGTTGGAAAAAATTTCGTGATTAGTCGGGGACCAACCAACCACTCTTCAAGAATATAGACGATTGCGGGTGCGTTTTGTGCTTGTGACCGGTGGCATGTTTCTTGCTCGAACCACCGCAAGGATAGGGAAGGAGTCAATTCGAATCTAAAATTTCGACCAGGAGGCGAAGATGAGAAACATGGGACTCATCGCGGGAGTGGTTTGTGCTCTGACGGCATGGATGAACGCCTGTAGCGACTACGGGTCAAAACCTGCTGACCGGCCCGATCGGGTGACCCTGGCTGGAACGGTTTGCTCGGACAATCCGGCAGACAGGGATTACCCGGTCAAGATCATGTTCATCGTAGATTCATCGCCGGGCATGGCCGGGTTGGACATGGAGGGATATCGTTCCACTGCAGTGGAAGGCATCATCAACCGCTTCGCGGTTTCTTCACGCCACGAGTTTTCCATGATCCAATTCGGGGGAAGGGCGATCGAGCTTACCGATGGATACACCAATCGACAAACAAACCTCGTCGAAGCGATTGCCTCCTTGCGATCGACGGTTTCTTGCGTGGGCGATAGTTGCCGTGACTGGCTGGGGGCGCTCAGCCTGG
>JAFDKH010000177.1 GCA_019307065.1 Deltaproteobacteria bacterium | reverse complement strand
GATCTGGACGAAAGCTGATAAAATAAAGAAATCCCAATTGGCTAAACGCACAAAAGAGCTAAACCGTCTATTCAACTGTTCAGCGGCCGGAATTGCGGCTTCGAGCAAGAGCCGCCTGGGCCGCGACGAAATACTCGAGTGGATCGAACAACGCGTCCTTGGTTGAGTTACCTGTCTGAACTGACATAGAAACGCAGGAAAGTCTCGATCTTCGCCTTTGCTGAAGCCGTGATCGCGCCATCCATATCTACATACAAGCCGGAGTATTTTCTAGCTAGTTCTTTGGCCAATATATTTTTATGGCAGAAAGTCTGGGCGAAAAACACTGTCGGAACATTCGGATCAACCTCGAGTTCGAGCGCCGTATCGGCTGGAGTGAGGTTTTCAAGGCAACGGAACCAGCCCAGTAAGCGAGTGCCGTCGGGAAACAACTTGTATAACTCGAAGTCAGACGCAGGTACGCCCCAGAGAGCAGCGGGCGGTTTGACAAGCCTGACCGCCTCAAATGGCTCGGGCTTGATCAGGTTGTCGAGTATTCGCTCGGCCTTCTCGATCACGGGTAGTCGACTGTCACAAATCTCAGTTCCATGGCCGGTTAGATTGTCGTTGCGAGTACGCACAACTGGTATATCAAGATGTTCCTGGCAGACAGCCGCTGCCGCCCGGGCATGATCACATTTGCCGTAACCCTCATCAAAAAGAATAACATCCAGATCAAGAGACAAGGCGTTGTCCACTATGCGCTTGATTATGGCACAGACGTTGGCCGGCAAGAGTCGGGCTGACCAGCGCTCAGCTTGAGGATGGAAGTTGTCGAGGTCGACAAGTTCAACTTCGTGACCAGCTTTGATTAATGATGAAAAACCCTCTTGGGTTGGACAACCAACGAAACCAATACGCGAGACAGGGGACATGAGCCTTCCAGATTCGGGTGATTCCTCACCAGAGTAGTAGATCTACTAAATATTTTAAATCCTTTTTTATCCTGTTGCAAGTTGTGTAAAATACTGCAAGTTTGACGAGAGGTGGCAATAGTTGAAATTAATGCAAATAAAGTCTCTAGGTGTTTTTGTAATTGTCTGTCTGACTGCAAGCATGAGTCAGGCGGGCCAAAGAATTCTTGTGGATGAAGTCGTAGCCTCAGTAAACAGACATGTGATTACCAGAAGCGACGTCCTCCAGGAGGGCGTCCTAATCCTGGTTGAGCGACACGGCCAATCGGGTTTAAGCCGCCAGCTAACACCTGAGTTCCTGGGAAAGGTACTGGAGCTACTAATAAACCAGCGAGTCTTGCTCGATGAGGCGCTCAGAATGAGTGTTCCCTCGGTAACCGCGGAAGAACGTCAGCAACTCCTGAGCGGTTTTCGACAAAGATTTGGTGACCAGGAGAACTATATCCGGTTTTTGTACCAGCATGATCTGACCGAGGAAGCAATTTCAGAAGTGCTTGCTCGGCACTGGAAGGTTGAAATACTGAAGGAGAAAAAACTCAGATCGATGCCCAAATTGACCGACGCTAAAGTAAGAAAATACTATGAGCAGCATCGCTTACAGCTTGGAGGCAAGCCCCTGGAGTTGGTAGCCGAAGCAATTCGGCTAAAACTGATGACTCAGCGTAGAGAGAAATCCCTGGCACGCTGGGTCTGGGAGCTCAGGAAACGAAGTCAAGTGAAGATACTGGTGGACTTTAAAGCCAGTTCAAGTGTGAGCGAATAAGCCATGACCGACCTGATTATCTCCATGGAAGAAAAATACATCGATCGGGTTCTATGCATCGAACGTACATGTTTCAGAGATCCATGGCCAGCGAGTGCGTTTTTGAGCGAGCTTCGGCACCCCTGGTCGCATTTTCGACTAGTTGGTTCACAAAGAAAGCAGGGGGGAATCGAGCAAGTCAAGGGGTTCGTTATATTCTGGATGCTGCCTGGGGATCTTCACCTGCTGAATCTCGCAGTCGTTCCCGATCATCGCAGACACGGGATCGGAACTATGCTAATACGGAGTGGGCTCGATGATTTTGCCAAAAATGGAGGTGGTTTGGTAAGCCTTGAAGTGCGCGCATCGAATCTGGCGGCTAAAAAAATGTATCTAACCCAAGGGTTTAAGGTTGTCGGGTGCCGACCGGGTTACTATCGCAAGGAAAAAGAGGATGCGATTGTCATGACAAAGAAAATAGCCCGAGCCAGGAAAATTAGAATTGCGGATTCGGGAAACTAGCCAATGAGAAAACATTTTATCGAAGCCGAAGTTGTATCTGTTGAGCGAGTTGCTTATGCGACTGTGTCAATCGGCTTAAAAGCTGCTGAGATAGCAGGCCAGGTCCAGCCTGGACAATTCGTAATGGTTGGATCGCATAATGCCGATACGCACGACCCATTTTTGAACCGGCCATTTTCAGTTCACGAATGCGATCAGAAAACGACCATCCAACTGCTGATTGGTATAGTTGGACGCGGCACACAAAATCTTGCCAGACTCGAACCCGGCAATCGCCTGTCCGTTCTGGGTCCCCTGGGAACAGGCTTCAATGTGCCGGCCGCGGCTGATCCGGTAATCATTATTGGAGGCGGCCTGGGAATTGCCCCACTGAATTACCTTGCCCGACAAAGTTTAAAAAATGGGAAAAAGGTTATATTGCTTTATGGAGCAGGGTCCCGGGAACAGCTAATTCCAACTGCAGACCTCGAATCACTGGGTGTAAAGATCAAGATTGCCACTGATGACGGTTCACGAGGAGTTCGCGGTAACGCTGCCATGCTTTTGGAATCCAGGTTGGCGGACATAGCGGCTGAAACTCGCAAACAGGCCTATCTGGCTGCTTGCGGACCGTGGAAGATGCTTCAAGCATTGGCGGAAATATGTTCGAAAAACGTGCTCAACTTGGAAGTTTCATTAGAATCTAAAATGGCATGTGGAGTGGGCGCCTGTCTGGGCTGCACTCATTTTCTTAGCGATGGAAGCGGCCAGAGGGTATGTAAAGAGGGGCCGGTATTTTCCGCAAATGAGGTTTTCGGAACATGAACTCAACAGTTTCCCAGGCCCCCGACATGCGAGTAAGCATTGGCAGTTTGCAACTGGCCAACCCGGTCATGGTGGCTTCGGGGACTTTCGGTTTTGGCCAGGAATACGCCGATCTCATGGATATCGATGCCCTGGGTGCTATTGTGACCAAGGGCACCTCCTTGGAACCTCGCAAAGGCAATCCGGCCCCGCGCACGGCCGAAACACCCGCGGGCATGCTCAACTCGGTGGGTCTCGAAAACCCGGGCATTGAAATCTTCATTAGTGACAAACTGCCCTGGTTGCACAAGGCAAGGCCGGCCGTAATCGTAAACATTATCGGGTCGACAATCAGAGATTATGCCGAGATAACTGCCCGGCTCGACGCTGCTGAGGGAGTCGATGCCCTGGAAGTCAATATCTCCTGTCCAAATGTTTCTGCAGGTGGGATTGCCTTTGGGTCAGACGCGCAGGCAGCCGCAGAAGTTTCCAGGGTTGTCCGTCAGCAGACCAACAAACCGGTTTTGGTCAAACTGACGCCGAATGTGACCGATATTGCCGAGATAGCTGCTCGAGTTGCCGAAACCGGGATCAACGGGCTGACCTTGATCAACACACTCAAGGGCTTGGCGCTCGACTACCGGACCGGCAAACCGCTTTTGGGCAACGGTATTGGCGGTCTTTCCGGGCCGGCCATTCGACCGGTGGCCGTTCGGGCTGTTTTTGAAGTTTGCCAGGTTGTTGATATTCCGGTTGTAGGCTGTGGCGGGATTGTTAAATGGCCCGATGCCGTAGAATTTTTTAGGGCTGGGGCTTGTGCTATCCAAGTGGGTTCTGCTACCTTTCGAAATCCTGGCGCCGCACTTGAGATTCTTGACGGTTTGAAAGAGTATATGGCGGAGATCGGTTGTACGTCCGTCGGCGATTTGGTTGGAACTGTCCAAATGGACGATTAATCCAAAGCTGGGCTACGGAGCCAGTCTATGGCGATAAAAGAGAAAGGCAGATTTCCGGAGGCCTTTGGTAAGTATCAGCTGGTCGAGCTGATCGCTCAGGGTGGTATGGCGGAAATCTTCAGGGCTAAATCGTACGGGGTTTCCGGGTTTGAAAAGACAATCGTTATCAAACGAATCTTGCCCTCATATTCTGATAACCGCGAATTCATCGAAATGTTGATCGATGAAGCCAAGATCTGCGCCGGGCTACAACACGCCAATATTATCCAGATTTACGACTTGGGTCGCTTAGAGGGTCGTTATTTCATCGCCATGGAGTTTGTAAGAGGAGTTGATCTGGTTACCGTGCTCACCCGCCTGCGAAAGGCCAAGCGGCTCTTGCCGATTGAGTTGGTATGCTACGTGCTTTCCGAAGCCCTCAATGGACTCGAACACGCTCACCGAGCAGTCGGCCCCGATAATAAGGCGCTTGACATCATTCATCGTGATTTCAACCCAGCCAATATTCTTTTATCATACGAAGGTCAGGTAAAAGTAGCCGACTTTGGTATTGCGCGAGCGGCCGACCGCGGCACCAAAACATCGGCTGGGGGGCTGAAAGGAAAAATGGGCTACTTGTCACCCGAACAAGTAGCTGACCGGCCTCTAGATCATCGCTCCGACATTTTTACTGCCGGGATAACCCTGTGGGAGACTCTATCCGCTCGCCGGATGTTCACCGGTGGAACAGAGTTAGACATCTTGTTGCAAATCAGGGATACCAAGATCCCCGATATACGTAAGCAGATTCCAGAAATAAACCCGGATCTGGTAGCCATTCTCGATCGGGCTCTACAGAAGAATCCGGATGATCGTTTCCGCTCGGCCAGGGAGTTCAAAGACGCCCTGGATGATTTTTTGTTCGATAACGGAGTAAAAGTAACGTCTTCACACCTGGAAGGTTATGTGAAGCACTTGTTTGCCGATCTGATTGATGAAGAGAATCAGAGAACCAAGACGCAAGAAATTGAGAAAACGCGGCTTAAACCGCCTTCATATTGGGTTCGCAAAACAGGCCAGAAGGTTCCGATTGGGCCGATTGATATGGAGAAGTTGAGTGGAATGCTCAGCAACGGTGAAGTATCTCAATTTTCAGAGGTGTTGCGTGAGGGTGGCAAGTGGAAGCCAGTCAGAGAGGTTCCCGAACTGGCGGTACATATATCGAAACTTCCGACTGCCGAAGAATCTGACCCCGATGCTGTGGCCAGCTATCAAGGCTTGATCGCTGAAGTCAGTTTTCCCAAGCTTTTTTACCGGGTGGCTATTGCCGAAGAGACCGGCCGGTTGGTATTGACCCGTCAGAGTATCAAGAAAGAGATATATATTCGCAAGGGAATGCCCGAGTTTGTGAAGTCCAATATACCCAGCGAGCGCCTGGGCGAATACCTGATTTCGGTCGAAGCCGTCACCGAGCAACAACGCGATCAAGCAGTCCGGGTCATGAAAGGGTTTTCAGGTCGCTTAGGTGACACTCTGATCGGGCTGGGGTTTATGCAGGGCCACGACTTGTTCGGACACCTTCAAAAACAAGTCAAAGAGAAAATACTCGAAGTGTTTTCCTGGATCGACGGGACCTATCGTTTTTTCTCGGGCCAGACATATCAGGGTGAAGTTGTTCCTTTACAAATAGGCAACTACGCTCTGATTGCCGAAGGAGTACGTAAATACACGTCGATTGACCTGCTTAAAACCAAGTTTCGTCCGAGACTGGATAAAACGGCCAGGAGAATTCCGAATCATTACTTGAAGTCTGACAAACTTGGGCTGTCGGCTCGTGAGCAACGTGTGGCAGATTCAGTGGACGGTGAGAGAACATTCAGGGATCTTCTGACAATGGGAGGTTCCGAACGGCAGGAATTCGAAAGGGCAGTCTATCAAGTGATGTATATCCTGGAAGAGCTGGAAATGCTCGAATTTGTATAATCCTCAAAATTTCTATGGAGAATACCAGTTGGCTTCTTTATTCTTAGAAAACCGGCGGACGCATAACTGCGGTGAACTCAGCGGCCAGGACGCCGACAAGCAAGTTATATTGTTCGGGTGGGTCGCTTCTCGGAGAGATCTAGGCGGATGTATCTTCGTCGATCTGCGCGATCGTTGGGGAGTCACCCAAGTTATTTTCGATCCGGCTGACTCCGCTGAGGTTTTTTCAAAAGCTGGTCAAATCCGACCGGAGTGGGTAGTTGGCATCAAGGGTAAAGTCAGATCCCGAGGTGATAACGTCAATTTACGTATGGCGACCGGCGAGATAGAAGTAGTCGGACTCGAATTGGAAATATTGAACAAGTCAGAGACCCCGCCGTTTCTTATAGCCGACCAGGTTGATGCCGGCGAGGATATCCGCTTGACCTATCGCTATCTTGATCTGCGTAGGCCAGAGATGACCAAAAGACTGATCAAGCGCCACGCGATTACCCAACGAGTACGCAACTGCCTTTCAAACCAGGGGTTGCTGGAACTCGAAACCCCGATGATGATAAAGAACACGCCTGGCGGAGCAAGGAACTTCTTGGTACCCAGTCGTCAAAACGCCGGCAATTTCTACGCCTTGGCGGAGTCGCCTCAGATTTTCAAGCAGTTGTTCATGATCGCCGGTTATGACCGTTATTTTCAGGTCGTGCGTTGTTTCAGGGATGAAGATTTGCGCGGAGATCGTCAGCCAGAGTTCACCCAGATAGATATGGAGATGAGCTTCGTAGCTCCGTCGGACATATTTAAAATAGTCGAAGATCTTATGGTCGAGGTGTTCGATGAAGCCCTGACAGTCAAGCTGGAGCCGCCTTTTCCGATGATGTCATATTCCGAGGCCATGCAGCGGTTTGGCTCGGATAAGCCCGATACCCGTTATGGGCTCGAACTGATTGATCTGACCGAAATAGTAAAAAAACATGGAGGCGGTGGTCTGGGAATGATGAAGTCAGCAGTTGAGGACGGGCAGGTAGTCAAGTGTCTGTGTCTCGGACCGGATGCCCAACTGAGCAGGAAAGACGCCGAGAATCTCGAAGCCAAGGTCAAAGAAATGGGCGGCCTGGGGCTTGCCCGGGCAAAAATCAGCGAGGATGGTTCCTGGAGCCAGACTCCGCTGGCGAAAAGAATCGAGCCTGGCATGCGCACTGAAATCAATCAGGTAGCCGGGGCTGAAACCGGGAGCTACCTTTTGATGCAGATTGGTAAGCAATCCAAAGTGCACACGATTCTGGGAGGTCTGCGCACTCATTTACCTTGCCGCATCCTGACGATCTTGACCGGCTGGAATCGGCGCCCCACGAATGTCGCGCCCAAGCCTACGACCTGGTACTCAATGGAGTCGAGATTGGCGGAGGTTCTATTCGTATTCACGACTCGGACACTCAAGCTCGGGTTTTCAAAGTACTGGGCATCAGCGATGAAGATGCTCAGGCAAAGTTCGGCTTCTTGCTCAAGGCATTGAAACTTGGCGCCCCGCCGCATGGCGGAGCTGCTCTGGGTCTCGATCGCCTGGTTATGCTATTGACTGGCTCGGAATCAATCCGAGATGTTATACCTTTTCCCAAGTCGACCACCGGGCAGTGCCTGATGAGCGGGGCTCCCTCGCCGGTAGCCGATCGGCAGTTGGACGAATTACATCTCAAAAAGAAGTAGCTGCAATATTACTCAGAGCGTGAAAGCCAAGAATCAATCTCTTTGATTCCCTGTTCGATTTCCATTTGCAACTGGGTGCGGTTGTGGCGGATTGTGCGCAGTTCGGCGCTCAACTGAGGCACTCGTTCGGCATCCGCGGCATATTCAATCTGTTTCAACAATTCGGAGATGGTTCTATCGATGTCAAAAGCTGCGCTGCGCACTTCATCGAGTTGTTTCAGTAAAGCTTCGAAGCGGTCCTTTTTCTTGCGAATGCGCGACGGGGCAACATAGGTGACTCGCACGGCAGCCTCGGCCCGGTTGCCGACCGCGTCATAGGCGGCCACGACAAATCGGTTGAGCCCGTCGGTAAGTTCAGTCTCGTAATTGAAATAGCCCGGAGATTTTTCAGTAAACGGTTGACCGTTGAGTTCAACCCGGGCACCGGCTTCAGAGCGGACGGTCAGTTTTAATTTTGACTTCATCGTATAGAAGCGATCGACCGGCGACAGGATTGATAGAAGCGGGGGGACGGTGTCCTTGACGGTGAAAACGGCCGTCAGTTTTTCTGGTTTGTCTTTTGCGGGTTCATCTTCTTTGGGTTCGATGTTGATGGTTTTCTTACCTGATTTCGTTAGTTTTCTTGGTTTGTCGAACTCAATTGTTTTAAGATCGGGTACCTCGTCCGGGGGTGGTTCGGCAATCGGCGGCTGTTCTTCGGGTTTTTTGTCCGGCCGGTTCTCCAAAGGAGGCGGGATCGGCTCGACTTTCTGTGTATCTTGGGGAGCTTTCATGAACATCTCGAGAGCCAAGAACGTTCCCGCTGCAACAATTATGAAGCCAACTAAAATTGCTATTTTGCGGCCCATGCCATAATCCGATCTGAGTATTAACGACGTGCCTAGACTACAAGACAGACGGGCTTTTGGGCAAGATTATAAGTTGACACATTTGCATCCCTAGCCTATGTTGGCCGCATATCCAACTTGATCGAGAGGATTCCTGTCGATGAATCGCCTGGCTAAGTGGATTTTTATGGCAGCGCTCCCGGGGTTGATATTCTCTTGTACTTCACGAGAGAAAGGCACCTGTGAAAAGGACTCTCATTGTGAGGGGGCCGAAGTTTGTTTCGAGAGCAAGTGCATAACCATGAAGGCGCTGAAGAAACTGAAGGAAGATCGCGAAGAGGCTAAAAAACCAAAGATTTGCAAGGACAACGACGGGGACGGAGCTCGGGCCGGCAAAGGCTGCCCCAAGGGCGAATTACAAGACTGTAATGATGACGACCCCAACATGGCCCCCGGCAAGACAGAAGTTTGCGATGCGATTGACAATGATTGCGATGGAATGGTCAACGAAGACCAAAAAAACTGCGTCAGGACGCTGTTTGGTGGAGCGACCTGGGGCAACCAGGCTGAGCATCGTCTGGTAAATCCGCGCTCGATTGTGTACGACCCGGCCGGATTCGTCTTGGTGACCGATAATAACCACGTCTGGAAGATACATCTCAACGGACGGGCCGAAATAATGGCCGGAAGTCATTTGTCAAACTTCATCGATGGCGAGAAGGACAACGCGCGCTTTTCCTATCCGACCGGGTTGATTCACAGTGGCGATGGAGGAGTTTTTGTTGCCGATTGCAAGAATAATTGCATAAGAAAGGTGACGGCGACAGGCTCGGCCACAACTTATGCCGGGTTTTGTTCAAACCTGACCAAACACACGAACGAATTCGCCGATGGCAGCAAGGACCATGCCCGCTTTTATTGTCCAGCCGATGTAGCCCTGACCACAGACGGATCTTTGATTGTGGTTGACCGCGAAAATGCTCGAATTAGACGAGTATCTCCGACTGGTGAGGTTGTAACGATTGCCGGCGTCGGGCCGGTCGAAATCGAGGAAGGTGAAGGCCAGATTGGATTCCTGGACGGGCCGGCCGAGCAGGCGCGCTTCAACGATCCGCAGGCAGTTTTAGTCGACCCGAACGGGATCATTTACGTGTCTGAATCGTTTAATTGCCGAATTCGAAGGATCGATCCCAAAAAAGGTGAACATGGTGAGGTAAGCACTCTGGCAGGTGAATCGGATACATTGCTTGGGATTGGCGGGTTTGCCGACGGTACCGGTGCAAAAGCAAAATTCTCTTATCCCCACGGTATGCAGTTCGATCCCAAGGGCAACTTGATTGTTGCCGACACTGGTAATTCAGTGATCAGGTTGGTAACCCCGGCGGGCAAAGTCAAGACTTTGTACGGCAAGCCGGGTGAGGACAAATATGTTGACGGTCCCATCGACCAGGCTCGTTTCAGCACACCGACCGATCTGGATTTGGGTCCGGACGGAAGTCTTTTCGTTGTCGATACTGTAGCCAATCGCGTGCGCTGGATTGTTCCAAAATGATCGAAATAGTACGGCTGACTCGATCGATAGGAGAAATTTCATGAAAAAGTTGTTATGGTTTTCAGTTGTTCCGATTCTATTTGTTTTTGTACTATCTGGCTGCTCTTCGCTAAAAGAAGGCGAGTGCAAAAAAGACATCGATTGCAAAGGCAAGATTAAAGGAGTCGCCGCCTGTTACAAAGAACCACCCGATGCCGAAATCGGAAAGTGCATGACGGTTAAGAAAGCTAAAATTGCGCGAGCCAAGTATGAGCGCAAAAAGTCCGGTAAGTGTGAAGACAAGGACGGTGATGGCGTCAAGGCTGGCGACGGCTGCGACCCGCCAATCGACTGCGATGACAGTGACCCGATGGTCAAGCCGGATGCATCCGAAGTATGCGATTCTAAAGACAATAATTGCAACGATGAAATAAACGAAGGTCTCAAAGGATGTGTCGGCACGGTTATGGGTGGAAAGCAAGATCCGATTGTAAAATTCATGTCCACCATGACTGCTGGCGTCGAGGCAGTGCCCAACGGGGACATCTATATTGCTGATGAACATCGCATCTATCGCATGGATGCCAGCACCAGAAAAATCAAGCGAATTGCCGGATCGAATAAGCCAGGCAACGATGATCGCAAGGGAACTCTGGCACGCCTGGACAAACCTCGCGGTATGGTGATGGACAGTAACGGCAATTTGTATATTACCGAGTGCAAGAACAATTGTATCCGCAAACTGGCTCCGGATGGACAGGTGTCGAGATACGCCGGCCTATGTAGCGGTGAGGCCGATCACACCGGACTCGACCAGGACGGGAGTTGGGAAGCGGCGCGCTTCTGGTGTCCGATCGACATTGACTTCGACAAGGACGGCAACTTGCTAGTAGCCGATATGCTCAACTCGAAAATCAAGCGGATTGGCAAAGGCGACCGCAAGGTTGAGACAATCGCTGGCAAGGGAGGCCACGAAGACGAAGAAGGCTATGTTGTTTTCGGTAGCTCCAATGGTCCAGCCCTGAAGGCCGAGTTCAACGAGCCGGCTGGGATTGCTGTAGCCAAAGATGGAAGTATCTATATTGCCGATGCCAAGAATAACTGCATCCGTCTGCTTAAAGACGGCAAGGTATCGACTTTTGCAGGTGTTTGCGCCGGCGGCAAGGACAAGGCCGGTTTCAAAGACGGCAAGGCCTCCCAGGCCAGGTTCAAAATGCCCAACAGTGTGGCAGTTGCCCTGGATGGTACCGTCTGGGTGGCTGATACCGGCAACCATAGTATTCGCAAGATTGTAGACGGAGTCGTTTCTACTGTCAGTGGCAAGAAAGGCCAGCAGGGGTACTATGACGGGCCAGTTGATGATGCGCTCTTCAACGGTCCTCAGACAATTACTATTGCCAAGGATGGGTCCCTGTATATCGTGGATAATGGCAACTACCGCGTCCGACACCTGATTCCTTAGCCGCTGATTACCTGGTCTGCAGCCATAAACCTTCTATAAATCGCGGATCGAGTGCGCCAGGGTCCTTTGTGCGTAGCTCATAAAGCATGTCAGCCAGGTCTTGGGCTAGCCGAGCAAGACCGGGAATATCCTGGTCGATATATGATTTCGCCCAGTTAAGCAGAAGTTCCCTTGTGGACGGCTGTTCGCCAGGAAGGGATTCGAACAGAACGCCCAACTCTTCAAAGGGCAAGGGCGTGTGGTAGTTTTCAATTTTCAAGCGTTCGCGAGCGAAGGCGGTTGTCAGCCAGGTGTTCAGCGAAAGACCTTCGAGGGTATCCGGCACCCAGCCGGCTGGGAACTTGACTGGTAGCTTGTCTGTGGTAAGGCCGAGGGCATTTGCCAGGGTCAGCGAGGCCTCGATTAGATCGAGCTCACCGTCGACCAGGCTTAGATCGGCTAACTCATTGAACTCACGGGACACAAGCGCACCCCGCTGATGGACTTTCTGACGCCTGGCCATCAGAGCCGACAGCACTTCCGCTAACCCGGATTCAAGCATTCCAATAAGATCGGCGGCCGACAAGTCGGTAAGCTGACAGGCTCGGTTTGTTCTTTTGAGAATTTCTGTCTGGGCCACTTGAAAGATTGTCAGCAAGGCAATCTTGGATAAAATTCCAGCCGCTGAGTTTCCATCTCGGGCCCCCAGCACAGCCAGCCCGATTTCAATCCGACCTTTGACCCGGGTTGCAGCTAGTTCCATTGATTCGATCTCGGTCGGCAACATGCCGTCAGCCACTATGACCCGGTTAATCAGATTGGCAAGTTGTCCCGCAACCCTGGATGGATCCTCGAGATTCATCAATCCGGCAGACAATAGCTTGCCACCGTAATGTCGTTCGAGTGGGTATCTCGGCGGATTATCAGGGCCATAGGGCAGCTGACCGGAGGTATCGACGTCTTTGGCACTATGCGGCTGGTAGACTTCGTTGGCTTCGTCCAGGTCGGGCCATCCACGATCGGCAAGCCTGCCGTTTCGCCATTTTAGGGCGAGTTCTTCAATTTCAGCTAAAGGTAGTGTGCCAAGGTTTCCCATGACAGCCATGAACATTGGTTGATCGTTGGCGTAAATGAAGTTGATGAATTTCTTGACCAGGTCGATATCGGTGCCAAGCCTAGCCAACAGATAGTGATAGCCGTCGGGAGTGAATATTCGGTTGGCCAATCGCTCTGGTAGTGTATCTCTGGCCTCTTTCTCGACAGGCAGAACCGTTCTTTCAAAAGTAAGTACGAGTACCTCGAAATCGAGCGAGCGAATCCAGCGCAGCAACCGCTTGTCGTCGCACTGAAAAAGAAGTTCGTTAATAAATGCAAGTCTACCGAGATCAAGACCGTTTTGGACCCAGGTTTCAAGATCACTCATGTAGGTAGTTTGTTGATCGGTCGACATTTCGAAAAGTGCCAGCGAATCAACTTCCCCGATGGCCTTGACTGTCAAAATGAAATCTTCGGGTGGCATAGCCTGAACTAGTTCGGCAGGCTTAGCTGACATCAATATAAGATCGAGTCGTTGCCTCCCGGCCGGCAGAGACATCAATATTTCCAGGCGTTCTTCGAGGGGGCGGCCATCTAGTATTGCCGAGGCTTGTTCAGCCGGCAGTTTCATTATTTCGAGGCCTTTTTTCTTAAGTTCTCGCTGCGTCATGGTGGGTAAGAATGAATCTTTATGGATGATATGTCAATATCGGTTGTTCTGGGTTGACCTCTAATTGTCACCCGGGGTACGATTCGCGCTATGTCACTATTTGAGCCGATTGTGTCCGATCCCAAGACGGTTAAGCGTTTGATCAAAGTCTGCGGACCGGAACATGTCTCGATTCGAGAACCGGATCGCATTGCCTATGCCAGGGATATGTGGCCGCGCTCGCTGATTCGGCAGCGTAGCGGCAACCTGGATCATCCGCCCGATGTGATTGTCTGGCCGGCTAACACAGCCGAAGTTGCTGAGGTTGTCCGAGTTGCCGGCCAAGTAAATTTGCCGGTGATACCCTTTGGAGCCGGGTCGGGTGTTTGCGGCGGAACCCTGCCCATCCGGGGCGGGATAATTGTGGATTTGAAGCGCCTCAACCGGATTATCGAGTTGCGCAGCGAGGATAGTCTGCTTGAAGTCGAGGCCGGGATAGTCGGCGAGAATCTGGAGAGAGAGCTCAATCGCCAGGGATGGACTTGTGGGCATTTTCCCTCATCGATGTATTGTTCTACTGTTGGCGGCTGGATCGCGGCCCGCGGAGCCGGACAATGTTCGAGTCGCTACGGAAAGATTGAAGATCTGGTTCACTCGTTGACCTTTGTCAGCGCGGCAGGTGAAATCCAGACAACTCCTTTATCTCCACCGGGACATGCTCCCTGGTCGATTGATCCTTTGCTGATTGGCTCGGAAGGAACTCTGGGGATAATAACCTCGGCTAGTTTGATAATCCGGCCCTTGTCCAGGCAGCGCTGGTTGCGCGGGTATAAATTTTCGGACATATCCAGCGGGCTGGATGCCATGCGCTTGATGTTGCGTCAGGGTCTGCGACCTTCAGTATTGCGTCTATATGACGAATTCGACACGGTGATTGCCAAGACTGGCCATTCAGATGAGCAAGTTGGTGAGTCTATCTTGGGAAGTCTGGGAGAAAAAGTTTCCGGACCGGTAAAGAAGTTGTTACAGTTTTCACTGCCCAGGCTTCTGATGGTTCCGCGCTTGTTGAACCAGATGACCAACTTGCTGCCGGGCGGTTGTCTGATGATCGTAGCTCAAGAGGGTAACGAGCAAGAGCGAGAGTTGGCCGCAGATATTATTTCATCAATTTGTCGCGGACGGGGTGCCGTCGATCTGGGCGAAGAGCCAGGTCTGCACTGGTGGACCCATCGCTATAGCGTTTCATACAAACAGTCGCCAATGTTTGCAGCTGGCGCCTTTGTCGACACTATGGAAGTAGCTACAACTTGGGACCGAGTGCCTGCATTGTATCGAGCTGTGCGCAAAGCCCTCTCGCCGTTGGCCTTTGTGATGGCCCATTTCTCGCACGCCTACCGGGAGGGTTGTTCAATCTATTTTTCTTTTGCCAGTGCGGCTCGTGACGATGCTGCAGCTGCTTCTTTGTATGATCGAATTTGGAAAGCAGCCCAAGAGGCTGTTCTGGCCCAGGGAGCTACTGTCAGTCATCACCATGGTATTGGTTTCAGCAAACAGCGTTTTCTGATGCGTCAACTGGGAGAAGCAGCTGTTCTGACTCAGGCGGTTAAAACAGCCTTTGATCCTGAAGGCCGCATGAATCCAGGCAAGCTTGGACAGCGTTCAGTACGGATGGGATCATGAGCCAGGAACACAGACTCCTTAGCCGCTTGGTTTGGTCGCCGCTGGTCAGTACTTTCGGTCGTCGCCGGGCATTGCGCGGTAAAGAAGCAGCTGCCGCAGTCGACATGAAGCCTTCGCCTATGGCGGTTTTTTGCCCCGAAGATCCATCCGAGATATCGATTGTCCTGGAATCCGCCCGGGCGGCCAAAGCTCCGATGATTTGTCTGGGGACCGGGAGCCGGATAACTCCGGATCTCAGGGTTCGCTTACCAAAGCAAGGTTATGCGATCATAGACCTCAAGGGCCTAAGCGGGATTGATGAACTGAATTCCGATTCGCTCTGGATATCGGTCTTGGCCGGAACTCCAATGAAAACAGTTGTTGCAGCTGCCCGGAAACACGACCTGCGCCTGGCGGGAACTGAGGCCGAAGAAGGAACAGTCGGAGGATGGCTCTCTGCCAGTGCCGGAATCGATGATTGTATCTTGGGAGTTCATCAGTCACCGATCCTGTCGATTGAGGCGGTCTTAGCGACCGGTAACTTGGTCCATTCGGTTAGCGCTCCGCGAGCGGCCACCGGCCCCGATCCGTTTTCACTCTTGCTGGGTACTTGGGGAGGGTTTGGTATCATTACTCGGGCAACTTTGAAGCTGGAACCACTTCCCGAACGCAAACTGATTGCCGGATTCAGTTTCAGTAGTTTGAGCAAGGCAATTGACTTTATCAAGGTTATTGTCACTCGCTTTCTACCGCCTCGGCGAGCCACGCTGTTTATAGATGGACAGTCCTCAAAGCGCAAAGCCAGGGTAGTTGTTGCCTATGAAGGTCAACAACAGATAAATCGTGCCGGTCAGAAGTTTGCTTTCTCCCAGGCTGAGATCTTTTCCGGCCAGCCAGCTGAACATGGTAAAGCAAGGCAATGGCTGACTAGTGATCCATTCAAAGATCGCAAATTTTTTTCATCGGGGATTGCCTGGTCGAAACTGGCTGGTTTTCTCAGAGCCGTCGACGCTCAGCTGGGCGGATTCGATAAGGCCGTCATCGATCACCCGGGTTTGACCGGCTGTCTTCTACGGGTTGCTCCAGGAAATTCGGAGACTACTCCTCGACATGAAGATTGGGATAATCTGGTTGATCCCGATAATAGCCTGCGTAATGCCCTCGACTCCTCGCGAAGCTGGCTAATTCGGGTGCGTAGCCAGCTTGATCCGGATGGTTTGATAAATCCACATGCCTGGCCGCCACCCTGGCCGGGAGGTGAGTGTTGAGCCTGAATTCTCACAAACGAGATTTGGGCAACTGTACCTATTGTCCCAAACTTTGTCGTTTCTGTTGTCCAGCGGCCGAGGCGGAACACTCCGAAACCGTGACTCCCTGGGCAAAAATGTCCTTGGTCGAGATGGTTCGGGCCGGTCGGCTGGAAGCTTGTGATGAAGTCGGAGAAGTTTTCTATCATTGTTTTGCCTGTCTTCATTGCCGGACGCATTGCAAGCATGAAAATGATGTGCCGGCCGCATTGCTGAGTGCCAGAAATATGGTGCTGACCGGAGGTGGAGAACCAGCTGGGGTGTCTTCTTTTCTGGGTAAATTCTACGATACCGCCAATCCTTGGGGCATAGATCTATCAGCCGAGTATAAAAAGCTTGTCGACAAACGCTATTTTGTTCCTGAAGCTCAGGCTGTTTTATTTAGTGGTTGCGACGCAATTAAAAACGGGAATGATAATCTGAAAAAGACTTTTGAGCTTATGGAATTAATTGGTGTCGACTACCTGGCCGCATTCGACGGTACAGACCTGTGTTGCGGAATGCCCTTGTGGCAGGCCGGAGATCGGGAAGGGTTCAAAGCGCATGCCAAGAAAATGGTTGGATCTCTTTCGAGTTACCGAACAATAGTGTGCCCCTGTCCGACTTGCGTGTATGCCTTGAAGACACTCTACGAAGAGGTAGACCTGAAAATAAGTGCCGAGATTGTGCACATGACTGAATTCCTGGGCCCAATCATTAAAAATACAAAACCACAGCGCCGAGTATCGGGTAGTTTCGTGTTTCACGATCCTTGTTATCTGGGACGCTATCTTGAGAAAACCAATTTACCCCGCGAGATACTTGCTTCAGTCCTCGAGGAGGAGTTGTCTGAATTGGTTTGGGAAGGCCAGGATGCAGCTTGTTGCGGTGGGGGAGGTTTGGTCAAGCATGTTTTGCCGGAAATTGCAGAGCAAGCTGCTGTGCTGCGGATGGATCAACTAAAGTCCAGCGGGGCAAATTCAGTAGCTACTGCCTGCCCGGGCTGTATTGAGAAACTCGGTTCAGTAGCAGATGCCTTAGAAGTAGTTGATCTGATCGAGATATTATATTTGGCCTACCAGAAATAGCTGCTAAGAAGACGCTAGCGTAGCAGTCCAGTACTCAAGCGAAGCAAGATGGTCTCTCCACTGGGTGGGAACATGTCCAAGCTGGTGAAGCTTGAAGACTACATAAGGAATATGACTTGGAATTTTGGGTTTCTTGTATAGCCTGAGTCCGGCGGCTTGCGGAGTCTGAGCACCTTTTTTACGATTACATGTCGTGCAGGCCAGGACAACGTTGGTCCAGCAAGTTCTGCCTCCCTTGACCCGCGGAATAACGTGGTCGAATGTGCACTCAGCCAGAGTTACTTTGCGGCGGCAATACTGGCATTTGCCGTTATCACGCAGAAAGATGTTCTGTCGGGAAAACCGTATTCGTCGCCTGGGACGAACGATTCTGCTGATTAAACGGACTACGGCCGGAAGTCGCACTGCTATGGATGGAGAATGTACTTCGCGATCATATTCCTCGAGCACTTCGACCTTGCCCAGCCACATTAGGCCGATGGCTCGGGTCCAGGAGATGATGCTAATTGGTGAATAGCCAGCATCGAGCAGTAGTGTCTTTTCATCAATCATGATTAGACTATTCGTAGCCTGATTTAGTCACAAAATGCAAACAATTCCTTTAGGATATAAAGACGGAAGAATCTGCTGATCCTGACAGTTTGTTTCAGTTTTCTGTGCAACCACCCTCGGGCCAGTCGGGAAGTTGTCCGCTGTGAAAGGTGACCGTGTCGAAAGGGACCTGCTCAATCTCCACCAGGTAGTTTTGTGAATCCTTGGAGTTTCTGAGGTGATAATTTAAAAAAGCAGTCGAGTAATGATTGATTGTCGTTTGGGCGTCGTGCCAAGGGACATTGTCAGTAGTCGAACAGCCATCCTGCAGGGCCTCCTCGGCCGGACCAAAATCGAACTCGGCCGCCAGGGCGACCAGGTCGAGATCACAGATATCCGAGAAAGTGTAATGGCCGCCGTCGGCCAGCTCATATAGATACTTCTCGGCCGTCAGGGTAGCGTTGTAATCGCAATACTGTTCCTTCCAGGTAACGGTATTATCCTTTGTGCCGCTCATGACCATAATGGGCACCGGGTACTCGCTGAGCCGACAACCGTATACTTCGGCCAGGCCTAAAACTGGCGATTGCGGTACAGACACCCTAATGCGCTGATCGAGACAAGCAGTTGTTGCGGCAGTCCAGCCGCCAAAAGAATGGCCCGAGTTACCAATCTTCTTTTCGTCGATGGTTTCAAAAAAGAAATCACTCTCGAGCTCATTTTTTGCCAGGAATTGTTTGAGAACAAAATAGATGTCGTCCAGGCGTTTTGAGCTGGAAACCACTGTAGCCCCGTCATCGAAACCGTCCCGGATTAACTCCCAGACCGTATTGCCGGTGTGGTCGGCCGATACAACTACATA
>JAFDKH010000176.1 GCA_019307065.1 Deltaproteobacteria bacterium | reverse complement strand
CGCAGGCTGCTCCGCCGAACGAATCTGTCCGGAAGGATCCACGCAGTTCGGAAAACCCTATCCGGATGGTCAGCGGGTGGAGTGTCACGTCAGCATCGACGGTGTCCTCACGCCGCATGGTCCTTGTATAGAATGGTATCGCAATGGGCAGAAGAAACAAGAATACCACACCGCCAAGGGTAAGTTAAATGGCCCCTTCATACTCTGGCATGAGAACGGCAAGAAGAAGCTAGAGGGCCGTTACGTGCAAGGCAAGAAGGAAGGACAGTGGAACAGCTGGTACAAGGGCGGCAAGCCCAAGTTGTTCAGCCACTTCGTCGACGGAAAAGAAGAAGGCCATCACATCCACTATTTCCCTGACGGCCAGAAAGCGCGTGAGGGTGAATACAGGGCCGGTGAAAAGTTCGAGCTGTGGACCGAGTGGTACGAGAACGGAAACAAGAAGGAAGAATCCGAATTCAAGGGTAATGCAAAACACGGACGCATCACCCAGTGGAATGAGGACGGATCCATGAAGGCCATGGGTGCATACGACTATAATCGCAAGACAGGCGACTGGGTCATTCACTATCCCTCTGGTAGGAAGTTGAAGTACCAATTGCTGAACAACCTACGTCACGGGTCCTATGTGAGCTTTGACAAGTCCGGGCAGAAGATCGAGGAGGGTTCTTACCTTAGCGGCAAGATGGAAGGCAAATGGACCCAGTACCATGCCGGCAGAGTCATCAAGACCGCCGAATACAAGGCGGGTTCTGCCGTGTTCGTAGAACGCTCCTACTCCTGTTCGGTCAAGGACAAGGGAGTCGAAGTGGTCCTGAGCTGCATGACAGACAAAATCGAATTGCGGGTTTCCTTGCTTGCTGAAAAACGCAGCCAAAAACCAGCCTACAGCTGCGTGGGAAAGAAATGCAGACTCTCCACCCATATTTACATAGGATCGAGTTGGGAGGGCGTCGATCGAGCCCGGAAACCCGTTGTGATTCTCAAGGGATTCGAGGCCAAGGGTGAATTTCGAAAATCGTTCGCATGGAAGAAGCTATGCCGGATGAAGCCAACATTATTTACCATTGTCGTCAAGGGAAGCGGCGACATCGGAAAACGGTTGGGACTTGAGCGTGTCGTTTTGATTGACGAGAAACTCTGTTCCGATCACCCGCGACACCGGTAGTGGATAGGTGCAGTAAGTGAGTAAGTATCAAGGGTCATGACCTGACCCCCTCTATCTCCCGCCTCATTAGCAGAATAAATGCGACCAGCAGACCAATCCAGAGCCTCGTTCCGGATCCCGCTACGCTGCAACCGCTGTCCGGATGGGGATTTGGATTGACCTCTGCGACGCATTGGAACTCGGCGCTGGCTGTCCGCTTGCCGGGGTACAGGGTGTCATCGAACACCAGCGATGCATCAATCCGTATAATGTATACACCTGGATCGTCCGGCGCGAACTCGGTCCATTTTCCGTCCAGGTAGTGGTAGTTGTACGGCATCGACCGGGTTGAGCCGCCGCTGGGGTGCAATATGGATGCGCGCGATCCCCGCGGACGGGCCACCAGGGACCACTCGTACTCGATGGCCCGGTTCTTCCGGTTCGCCCAGAATCGCAAGGGGGTTCTCTCATCTACGAGAACCACCTGATCGCCCCCGGCGTAGAGGGTAAAGGGGTCGGTGGGATCCAGGCAGGTGTCTTGTGTGTCGATCACATAGCAAAACCTTTCATCGCATGCGTCGCCTATACCGTCGCGATCCAGGTCCCATTGGTCCCGATTGGCGACCAGATCGCAGTTGTCCTTTTCGTTGGTGATTCCGTCGGCGTCCCGGTCGGCATCGCACAGGTCCCCGTACCCGTCGCCGTCTATATCCGTCTGATCGGGATTGTGCACCAACGGGCAGTTGTCCGTGAAATCCTGCTCGCCGTCGTTGTCCATATCGCTGTTGCAGGTGTCACCAAAGGCGCCTGGATCGGTGTCCAACTCACCGGGGCCGAAGCCGCAAATTGGACACGGGTCTTCCTCGTTCGGAATATCGTCACCGTCGATGTCCGAATCGCATGCGTCGCCCAGTCCGTCCTCGTCGCAGTCTATCTGGGTGAGGTTGGGCGCACCGGGACAGTTGTCCGCACCGTTGCCGATGGTGTCTCCGTCTGCATCCGAATCGCAGGCGTCGCCGTCGCCGTCACTGTCCATATCCTCCTGGTGCGGGTTGGAGGTGTGCATACAGTTGTCGCAGGTATCGCCATGCATGTCTTGGTCCCGGTTGGCCTGATCCATGTTCCAGACGAAGGGACAGTTGTCGACTTCATTTTCGACCAGATCGCTGTCGGTGTCGTAACTGCCGTCGGGCAACTCGAACCCCCGGCACCAGCCGCCCTCGCAGATCTCGCTCAGACAGTCGGAGTCCCGCAAACACGGCAGGCCCCCTTCGCGAGGTCCGAAAAAATATGGATGGCCGGAATCACATGAGAGGAAAGCGACAGAAAACACCACCAACAAGACAACAGTATTACGACAAATCATCCCGCCCCCATGCGCGCCATCGGACGGCAAAACTTTGTTAAATAGTTTTAAATCACGCAAAAAACGGGCCACAAGGAGCCCGGGCACCGTAAAACGAATTCGCTAACAATTACATGTGATTAAATGGGGACAGGGTACGGATTCCGGGGCCTGTATACAGGGAAAGTGGGTACCGGGTACCCCGCTTCGGGTAAATATGGGGTTTAGAGTCTACAGTTTCACCGGCTGGCGCTCTTTATTAGCTTGCGCATCCACGCGATCCTCCAACTGGAAAAGTCTGCGTCTGAACAGGCCCCCCTAGGTAGGTGCCAGGTACATGTTTCGCATGTTTCGGATACTAATCTAGAATCTCACTGAGTCCTTCGAGAACCTGACTCAGCTCTTCGGATGTTGCGTTGCCTAGCTTCTTGCCGGTCCTGTCCACTGATAATGTCTTGATCTGGCTTATCTTCACCCAAGAGCGTTTCGGCAACTTCTTTGAACTCAGCTCCATGGTCAGGGGAAATCCCGCTCTCGGCTTATTACTTGTTATCGCCATCGCAATCACGGTGCCCGAGCGTTCGTTGAACACATCGTGGCTCAGGATCAGCACTGGTCTGAAACCGGCCTGTTCGTTACCTCGTACCGGATTAAGATCTGCCCAACGAATATCTCCCCTCAGTAATCTGGCCATTCTCCTAGCTCCGTTGTCAGGCCTTCTTCTGCTAAGGCCTTCTCATATGCAGGATCCAACTTAGCGCACTCTCTTGCCAAACGACCCCGTTCAAGTTTTTGAAGCTTCTCTTCTACCGCCTCTTGAATAGCACGGCTTCGGCTAGGGTAAACCTGTTCTTTAACTAGTTTATCCAGTTGTTTGACGATCTTCTCCTCCATAGTGATGGCAATTTTACTGGTAGCCATTGTCTGCCTCCTGGTATGATAATATGTCATACCAAAGAGAGGGTCAAGCCATTTTTTTGTGGAAAACAGGCCGGGCAACGCCGGAAAAACCTCGCCTTCAAGCGCCTGCTCCGGAAGCCGTTCAAAATGAAGACCAGAACCGTCGTGTTGGACGATCACAAGATCAAGCAGCTGGGACAACGCTTCGGACGCCTATTCCGACCGGGCCCGGACCTGGGGCGCCGCAGCTACTTCGTTCTGGTATTCACGTCACTTCTGGCCGAAGACCGGGGAAAGGCCGTGGTGGGAATCGACTCGGACCAGCCGCCTGGACACCCTGAATACTGTGTTTGCCCAACAGAAAGCTCCCCGGCCCTGATCGCCCACGAGATCCTGCACCTCTTCGGAGCCCGGGATCTTGAGCATGGTGATTCGCTTGTCATGCACCGGGTCGATCGGCCCATCGAGGAACTGTCCGTGGACGATAAAACCGCCTATGCCGTCGGGTGGCAAGACAGTTTCGACGACGGGCCTTGAAGTGTGGCATCATTGATCTGATCCACGAGGAGAAAGAGGACAGGAGCATGGAACCGTCCCTCTTTTTCGTCTGAACAGGCCAATTAGTAAAACTATCATAAGGGCCGGCCAGCGGTGAGCGGACGAGCCGGGGCTTTGCTGGCAGGCACAGCCGCCCTTTATAATTACATCGGGAACTTCGGGTTCCTCGGGAATGCAAAAGCCGTCGCTACAAATCTGGCCGCCTGAGCAATCGCTCAGAAGAACACAAGCAGTTGCGCAAACCGGTTCTGAATCCGGCGGGTTTGTCAGGCAAATACCGGCGCAGTTGAGATCCAGGGCGCAAGGTTCGTAGTCTGCATTGTCGCGGCCGAATTTGGCCACGGCCACGGCCCGCAAGGCATGCACCCGACCGTAACCATAACGTATGTTGTGCCCATCGGTGTAGTCGACTCCGCCGATCTGCTCGGCTGTCGACTGAAGAATCTCGATCACTTCTTGCCAAGTCAGGTCGGGGTTGGCCGACAGCACCAGGGCTGCAACGCCGGCCGCGATGGGAGTGGCTGCCGAGGTCCCGGTAAAATGGGCGGTGTAATCCCCGTCTTCGTCCGGCTCGGGCTCGCCTTTGGCGACATCGCCCTGACCCGGCTCGGAGGTGTAGAATTCCCCGCCCTTATTGCAGCCGCCGTTAGCGGATGTGTCGGTCGTGACAATCTTGGGATCACCCGTCCAACCGCTCCAGGTGGGAGCCAACACGGAAACGCACGAGCCATAATCGGAATAGCGGGCCACTTGCCCGGTATGATCGCATCCGCCGACAGCCATAGTTTCGTCCATGGCCGGCAGCTCATCGGCCCCGATTGGCTGGGCGTTCAAGCTACCATCGCCGTTGCCGGCGGCGAACAGAACCAGACTGCCCTGGCCGTCTCGTCCGTTATTTACGGCATAGCGGACAGCCTCGTACAGGGGCGTCATGTCTATACCGCCCTGATCAATCAGCTCTTGTCCGATTCCCCAGCTGTTCGAAATGACCCAGGCCCCGTTGTCGGCGGCGTAAGTTATACCTTCGGCGATTTGCGACAGCTGGGCCAGCTGTGCGAAATCCCCAAAAATCCTGACCGGCATCCAGCTGCATTGCGGACAGACTCCGCTGACTCCAATCTGATTATCGGCAGTCGCCGCCACAAGTCCCATACAAGCGGTTCCATGCGCGTCGATCGCCAGGCTGGAAGGAGAAGCATCGTTGCTGCCGGTGAGAATATTTCTGGGGCTGACCATCCGGGCCGGATCAAGATCGGTGTGGCTCTGATCAACCCCGGTATCAAGGACGGCGACCACCACCTGACTGTCTCCGCGAGTGATCTCCCAGGCCTCTTCGACAGCGATGTCTTGATCATCTGGGTGTTTAAGGTGCCACTGCTGATTATAGAGTGGATCGTCGGGCACATGCAGAAGCTGAACCGGAATGAAGAAATCCGGCAGGGCCCAGACAACCAGTCCTTCTTCGACCAGTCGTCTACAGGCCGCCAGGGCCTCGCTTCCGTTGGCGGCCCGCAAAACCCAGGTAAACTCGAGCCCGCCCAGCGGGCGGACTACTTCGAGTCCGGCTGAATCCATCAGGTCAGTAGTTAAGCGCAGGTCCGAATGAGTTCGTACGATTATGTCTTGCCCAATCAAGATCGATTGTTTGTTATTGGGAAGTTCAATGGCCAACATGGAACCCCGGGGTTTGACCGTCAGGCATATTTTTTGACCGTTTGCCCGGTAATAGGAGTACTTTGCGGGCATGCTCGAATTTGCCCGGACACTAACGGCTGCCAGGCAGCCAACTAGAATTGCCAAGCCAACCGAGCCCAGTCTGCGCCGGAAGAGTTTATAGTCAGAGATTTTGTCAGAATCTAGCAAGTCCAAGATCTAATCTTACTTCAAAGTCGTACTTGCTGGCCAGGATTCCAAAGCGAATTATCTGACCCAGGGGTTGGCAGCGACCCGCGTCAAGTCTCTTTTGCCATCTCCCTAAATTGCATCAAAGATGTTTGGTTTGATGAAATCCTCTATTTTTTCAGGGGGGAAGACGGGTTGCGGTTTCGTAAATGCTTGAGCTGGCCCGGGCATGGAATTTGCATTTCTTCAGACATAGCTGTTTTCGAATATGACAGGAAGGGCACTGATGGATGCTAAAAAACCAATTGTGATGATAGCCGACAGCAACGAGGATCTGATCTGGTTATACGAGCGCTGGATTCGACAGGAAGGTTGTCACGTAAAAATTGCCAAAAGCGGTGATTGGGTTCTGGCTCAAATGGTTCCTGAACCTCCTGACCTGGTGCTGCTCAACTTGAGTATCGAGGGTCTCAACGGTCTGGAAGTCTGCCGACAGTTGAAGCAGGCGGATTCGTTTGCTCCGCTCAAAGTTATTGGCGTGGCCGATTTTCTCGATTTCGGCATGCAACAGCAGGCGATCTTGGCCGGTGCGGATGTAGTCCTGGTTAAACCGATTAGTCGGACCGAGCTGACTACTCACCTGTGCAAACTCCTGAACCTTGAAGCCGCGGGTGAACTTGAAGACCAGATCCAGGATTTGGAACGCAAAGTCTGGGCATCAACTAGTGGATAGTCGTGCGACCTCGTGCTAATATCCCGGCGAGGAATGCCAATGATAAAGTATCTTCTGCCTGTTCTCCTTGTTGCCTTTTTGATAAATCCGGCTTGCAGCTGGAATTCCAGCGAATCCGACGGAGGCCAGCCAGCCGATAGTGACGGGTACGACGGTAGTTCGGGTGACAACGGCTCGCCCGACGGCAACGGCGACTTAAAAGAAGATGGCGGCGACCAGCCAATCAGCTGACCGGAGTCAGCGCCGGGGCCTTTGCGATCGGAGCCCACTATGCCGATATTTCGGATGGAATCGGCGAGGCGCAACCGGCCGGGCGGCTGTATTTCTTCGAGCAGGGAACTTTTCCCAGCGAGATGAGTGAGGCCCAGCTGACACTCCAACCCCCCGACGCTGCTCTGGGGAGCGGGTTCGCCTGGGCATTGGGCACAGCCTGTGATTTCAATAACGACACTTATCTGGATTTTCCTGTAGGCAATCACCTCTACACAGATCCCGCGGCGCCCAACTCGGGTCGCGCGGTCGTATTCTGGGGAGACCAGAGCGGTAGTCTGGCTTTGGACCGCTTCTCCTATCATAATCTTTCGGCCGACTTGATCAGCCAATCTGATTGCATGGGTCAAACAGTTCTATGCGCCGACTTCAACGGTGATGATTACGACGATCTTTTAACCACCGGGCAGAACGCCGGTGCTGCGGACACTGGTCTGGGCGCAATTTTTTATGGCGGTCCCACGGGACTTCCCGACCATCAGGATCTGGTGCTCGAGCCGAAATTGCTTGCCAATAAGCAATACCTCGGGGCTGCTTCGTTATACGGGAACTTTGACGGTGACTCGAATTCCGATCTGGCTATCGGCGGCTGGGGATTGATCAAGGGGCTGACCACAAACGGGCCGCATACCGGGGGCGTTTACATTTTCAAAGGCGGCCAAGATTGGAGCCTGGGGCCGACCTGGGGGCTTTTCCCGGATGTCGATGACGAGATAATGATGGGTGTCGAAATGGAGTTGATCGAGACCGATCAAGCCAGCCTGCTTGCGGTTGGTGCCCCGGATTTCGGCAATCCGGTGACCGGGGCCGTCTATATTTACGAGGTTGGAGTTTCGGGCTTTGAGCAGCAGGCCCCGGTCAACATCCTGATTGGGCCGCCCGAGCATGAAGACTCAGGTTTCGGCAATGCTATCGGCTATGTTCCCGATTATTTCGGTCAAGGTCAAGGCGCCCTGCTGGTCGGAATGAAATACGGACATGCATCTGTGGACAACACCTATACGGGTACGGTGGCTGTATTTGAACTGGCAGCCGATCGGCGTTCTTTTGTTCAAACGCCCTCATTCTTGAATGCCCCCGATCCGCAAGGTAGCGACGGGTTCGGCGCCTCAATTGTTTCTCTTGGGGACGTCGATGGAGACAATCTTTCGGATTTCATGGTCGGCATTCCCGAGCACCTCGAAGGAGATATCTATACCGGGTTTCAAACCGGCGGAGTGATCTTCTTCCACTAGACACCTTTCGCAGTGAACCAGCCCATGCTAGTATCTGACATTACGGTTCAAAAAACAGTTGCTGGAGGAGTCTCATGACATTTGGACATTTGTTCAAAAGCACCCGATTTGGCCTGCTTGGCTGGATATTGATTATCGGCCTGGCTGTTTGTGGCTGTGGCGGGAGCGGATCATCTTCAGACGCTGGTCCGCTCGATGGTGACAATGACGGCGGGCAAGACGGGGGCGCAGACGGCAAAGCCACTTATGTCAAGCCGGCTGGTTACGCTTCGGTTACTTTCTTCGTGGACGACACTGCCAATCAAACTTATTCGAGCGCCGATATAGAGTGGAAAGGTTCATTTATCTACGATCCGCTGACAAATATTATCGAGCACGATCCTACCTGGGCGGCCGAGGTTGGACCGTATCCGCCCCTTTACGATGATGGACCGATTGCCAATGGCGGCCACGAGATGCCCGGGGCTACCGCCGGAGATCATATTTTCAGTGTCGAAGTTTATATCAAAGCCGATGATTCGTTCGAGACTACTTTTCAGTATGGAGCAATCAACGAATTCGACAACTGGATCTGGGAAGGATCCAACGGCGAATTTATAGTTCCGGCCGGCAGTACCGATAGAATTGATGCGACCGCCTACTACATCCATGCCTTTGGTACTTATGATATGAAAGTTACCCTGGATACTTTATCGCTCAACGACGCCTTTCTTCCTTTCGATCCATTGGTCGACAAGATCTACCTGAAGGGCAGTATGAATAGTTGGGACGCCAGGCAGTTGCTGGATAACGGTCAAAAGGCTGACGAAGCCGCCGATGACGGCATATATACTTACCATCACCAAGAGAATCTCGGAGACCACGATGGGTTATTGTTTGCCGGTCAGCACGTCCAGTTCGTGTTCATGTTGAACGGGTTGGAGTACAAACGGATTGACGCCCTGAGTGATGGTGTGTCTGCCTGGACAAACTGCGATAGCCCGGATATCTGGGGTGACGTTTCGATTATCATGGAGCCCGAGAGTCGGGGACGCATAAAAAACACTACAGTAGTTGTCTGTGAAGGCGGAGGCAGTGTTTCGGTAAGCTCCGTAGTACCCCCCAGCGGTTCTCCGCTCGGTGGTGAATCCGTGACTGTTTATGGTTCGGGCTTCATCGAAGGGGCCCAGGTTACTTTTGGAACCGAACCGGCCAGCGATGCTGTTCTGATCAGTGAGGGTCAGATCAATTGCACAACCCCAGCCCATGAATCCGGTAGCGTTCCAATTCGAGTTACCAATCCGGGAGGGGATTTTGGCGAGTTGCCGAACGGATTCGATTATTCCACCGGGGATAATCCCGAGATTTTATTCTTGCAGCCGCGGATTGGCGGTATACAAGGCGGCACGCCGGTGACAATAACCGGACGCAGGTTTGTTGCCGGAGCCGAAGTGACTTTCGGCAATCTGGCGGCCACAAATGTCATTGTATCCGATGACCAGGAAATCGCCTGCAGTACCCCGGCCCATCTGGCCGGCAAGGTGATAGTCATTGTTACCAACCCTGGAGGTGGCTCGGCCAGCTTCCCTGACGGTTTCGAGTATATCGACAGCAGCGGACCATTGGTCGCGAGTGTCGATCCGGCTAGTGGCTCAACCAGCGGAGGAAACGACGTTACTGTTTACGGTAGCGGCTTTGATTCGGGAGCCACGCTATATTTTGACCAGTCCCTGGCTACGGACATCGTAGTCAACCCGCCGGGGGCTATCATGTGCAAACCTCCGGCGCATGCCGAAGGACCTGTCAATGTCCGCGTAGTCAACTCGGATGACCAGGAGGACACTTTAGAAAACGGTTACACCTACGAAGTTCCTCAAGTAGACTGGGCGGCTTTACAGTGGCCCTTGAGCATGACTCTGGACCCGGACGAGATATCAGAGCTGGTGTATGCCCAGGTATATGAACCCCAGGTAACCGAGGCGGCCGGTTGTGGACCTGGAATAACGGCCCAGCTGGGATACGGCGATCAGGGAACGTCGCCGGTTGACGATCCGGGCTCATGGTCCTGGGTCGATGCCGAGTGTAATCCGGACTGCGGCACATGCGGGAACAACGATGAATATCTAGCAGCATTCGCCATCTCCCAAGCCGGTCAATTCAGCTATGCTTATCGATTCTCGATGGATACCGAGACGACCTGGGTATACGCCGAAGGGATCGGGACGGTTACTGTCCGGGGTGGGGGAGTTGACCTGGAAATATGGGAGATTCAGCCGGCCTTTGGTTCGGTTCTCGGCAATACTGCAATTACCGTTAAGGGCAATGCTTTTGTTGACGGAGCGCTTGTGGCGCTTGACGGAGAAGAGCTGGTTACGACTTTCGTCGACGAAAACACTCTGAGCGCAATTAGTTTAGCGCACGTTATGGGGACGGTCGAAGTCAAAGTGACCAATCCGGACGATGAATTTGTCAGCCTGCCGAGCGGTTATCAGTATTTACTTAGAGGTACGCCCAATCTGGACCGGACCGACGAAGGCAAAATTGAAATTGAGACGACCAGTCAAACTGACTGGAGCGAGTTATTCTTAGCAGGCGAGAACAGTCAGGGCAGCAATTGGGGGTCGAATAGGGCTGACCGGCTGTATGTTGCTTTTGACGACAATAACCTTTATCTGGGAATTGAAGGTTGGGTTGACTATCAAGCCGGCAATGCCCTGATCGTTTATATCGATACGGATTTTGGAACGGGCTTAGGAATCAGCAATATGAACGAGCTGACTGACGATAGCGGCTATGAAGATTCCCCGGGCCTGGATGCAGCAGTTTCATCAATATGTGTTGCCAGTTCGGTTGAAGGATTCGGGGCCGAGTTTGCCGTTGGGACCCTGGGAATGGCCGAGATAGAAGCCGTAGTAATCGACCCGGCAGTTTGGGTCATAGCCGGGTTGCGCGGGTTGGCAAATCCTGCGGATTTTGAATGGATTGAGGGCACAGTCGTGCGTACCAGCAGCGAGAATAATGCCATCGAAATGGCGATTCCATTGGCGAGCATCTTGGGCCAGGAACTCCCGCCGAATGGTGCCCATTTGGCTGTTTTTGCGAGGCTGGCTAATCACCATGGCGAATATTTATCGGACGACACCCTGCCGCTTGACAATCCGGCGTTTCCCGAAGTTGTTGGACAGGTGTTCGTGTTTGATATTCGCTAGCCCTAGGAGTTTAGCTATGGCGTGGCTACAAAAACCTGGTGGTTTGGCGTGGTTGCTGGCAATACTGCTGGCCTGCTTGAGTTGTTCTCGCCCGACCAGCGAAACCCCGGATGGTGAAACAGGTGATTCAGATGGCGGGAACGGCCAGGATTTGGACAGGCCTGACGGAGCAGATCTCGTAACTTCAGATGGTGACGACTCGTCGACGGCTGACGACGGTGGTCCCGACGAAACCGCGCCGTGCCTGTTGAATGCTTTCAGTCCGGGCGAGGGTGTTTTGACGGCCCACTTTTCCGAGGCGATGGATCCCGTCAGCGCCCAAAATGTGACCAACTATACAATCAGAGGCAGCTCCGGAGACACGATTATAATAGTCGGGGCTTTAGTTAATGGATCCTACGTTCGCTTACAAGTTACCGATGGTACAACTTATGTTCCTCTTACGACCTACAGTATGTTGGTCCAAAATGTGACTGATTTGGCCGGCAACCCGATTGGGAGCATATGCAACAGGGCCGAGAACATAAAACGCACGCTCTACTTGAATCTGATTTGGCATCAACATCAACCGTTGTATCTCGAGCCGGTCAAAGATCAATTACTGTCACCCTGGGTCAGGAAGCATGCCACCAAGGATTACTACGACATGGCTTCCATTTTGAAGGACTATCCCAAGGTGCACTACAATGTGAACTTGACATCGGTCCTGCTCAATCAACTGATTACTTATTACGTCGACCGCCTGGAACCATTTGTAGACATACAAAACAATCGGATTGACGAAGAGGGGTTCCTGGCTGCCTGGGAAGGCAAGACCGATCCCTGGATTGATTTGTTGCTCAAGGATACTCCGACGCCCGAGACTGTCACGGAAGTTGAACTGGGGCTGCTGCACAAGGACGCCTGGAGCTGCGTCAGCACGTCGGATGCATTGATGAAGCGCTTTCCCGAATATCGTGAGTTGCGAGACAAACCTCGTTCGACCTATACCCAAGAAGACTTCCTCAATTTGAAGGGCTGGTTTGAAATCGCCTGGTTTGATCCGGACTTCCTGCGCCACGCGGTTGTCATGCCAAATGGATGGGTGGTTGATCTATCGGACATAGTTGAGGAACGAGCCGATGCCACATTTTGGTTGCTACAGCCGATCACCGAGGAATTGTGTAACCGTCTGGTGTCCGAAGAATACAAGATCATGGCCAATGTAGTTCCTATTCATAAAGAGCTGCTTTACGACCCGCTGACTCAAACCGGTCAGATTGAAGTGCTGACGACTCCTTACTACCACCCGATCTTACCATTATTGGCCGACACGGAGCTTGCTCGCGAAAACCAGCCCTGGGATAGCCTGCCTGATCCAGCTTATCAATTCCCGCTGGATGCAAAGGCGCAGGTAGCCAAGGCAGTCAAGTTTCATGAAAAGGTGTTCGGAATAACTCCGGCCGGCATGTGGCCGGGCGAAGGATCGGTCGCCGAGGCAGTCGTCGAAATGTTCGTAGAAAATGGAATTCAATGGATAGCTACCGGACAGGAGGTATTAGGCAAATCTACCCCGAGTAATCTGGCGCATTGGTATCCCTATCGGCTCGACTCGGATACCCAAGTCGGAACGGCTGGTTCGCACGAAGATGAGATGGCGATCGTCTTTCGCGATACCGGGCTTTCGAATGCGATTGGATTCAGGTTCCAGGGCATGAGCGGCGACGAAGCCACGGCTTCATTCATGGCGGATGTCCTGGCCCAGGCGCCTGCCCTGGGAGAGCCGGATCGGCTGCTGACCGTAATTATGGACGGCGAGAACGCCTGGGAGAACTACGTTCGCGATCACGACGCCAAGAACTTTATGCATACGCTATATGCCACATTGGAGAGCGCCTTTGATGCCGGCGAAGTAATCAGTGTCACCGGCAGCGAATATATTCACGGCAACGAACTGCGAAATGTTCCTGCTCATCCGATTAGCGAGATGACCGAGATCGAACCGCTTAGCGCCGGTTCCTGGATTGACGGCACTTTTTCAGTCTGGATTGGCGAGCCGGAAGAGAACGTGGCCTGGGGATGTCTGTTGCGTACCCGTCAGGATTTGGAGCGCAGCGGCATTCCGCGTTTCAATCCGCTTGCCGACCCTCCCGAGGATAAGGGTTCGTACGAATACAAAGTCTATATGGTCTGGGAAGAAATGTATGCCGCCGAGGGATCGGATTGGTTCTGGTGGTTTGGACAGGACATGATTACTCCGGCTAACGATGACACTCCCTTCGATCGCGGTTTCAGGGCGCATCTCTCAGGGGTTTATTCGTTTATGCGTGAGATCAATCCGAGCATTCAGGAATATATCTGCCCGGTTATCATCCAGGAGTCGGGTAAAACTCCCAAGGGACCCTTCACGACCGCCCCGGAAATTGATGGAATGTTCGTACCCAACGAAGCCGAGTGGATCAACGAAGGCGGATTCTACAACGATTCCGACAGCGGCGCAGTAGCCAACCCTGACGACCATATTGCCAGGGTCTACTATGGTTACGATCAAACAGCTTTTTACGTGGCAATCGAAGCCAACCAGGATCTGAGCGCGCGCCTGGGAACTGAATTTGTGTTGGAGGTCTATTTTCCGCATAAACACATCGTCGACGCAGAGACCGGTGAAACGCAGAAGGATCCAGCCAATACAAGCACTCGTAATGGAACCCCGCTCGAATTCAAAGTAGGCGGTCCGGCCCGGGTATTGGTAATAGATTTCAATTCGGCTCAAGCAACAGCCGCTATCTTTCACGCCGACGGCAATGATGGCTGGGTCGCAGATGGGCTGGGTACTATTCTGACGGCCGGGCCGCAGCCGGGCGGCAAGGTGATCGAGATGAAAATTCCCTACGCCGATCTCAATCTGGAATATCTCGATCCACTCGAAGTCGCCTTGTTAACGGCTGAAGGCAACGCAGATATCGACCTGGCACCTAATATGGGCGGACAAGTCGTTTTTGAGGATGCTACCAACGTGGTTATCGTAGTCTTCGAAGTCGATGTCAGCCAGACAGCCTTGCCGCTGGACACATATGGTTCTTGTTGTGACACTATGCCGCCGCCCAACGGCAATGGAATCGTTTACATCACCGGTAACTTGCCGCAGTTGGGGGCCGAGGGCGAGGATTGGGTTCCGAATGTAATCTCGCTGGGCGACGACGGCCAGGGAGCGGACCAAACGGCCAACGATATGATCTGGACATTTAGCGTTGGGGCCCAGCGCTCAGAGGCGGTCAAGTACAAATACACGATTGGCCTGCCTTCTGACGAGGGCCGTTGGTACGGTACCGAGGAATTTCCGGTTACCTATCGCGGTTTCGATGTTGTCGGTGACGATCCCGGCAAAAAACTCGTCAGAATGGTGGTCCGAGATGTTTTTGCTGACAAACCGACCGGGGGCCGCGATGGTTACCCCGGTTCGATGACTGAATTCGAATATGCCTACGAGGAATAGGTTGATTTCGAGTTTGTTTGGGGTCAATGGTTTCTTTCTTTTGCGGCTGCATGTTTTTAGGAGCATTGCTGATGCCAGGCTCGCTAATTGCTGCTGAGGCGTTGAGCTTGTTGCCAGCCGAGGCCCTGGGCTACAAACCCGAAGGATCCGCCAAGTCATTCAATCGGGACAATTTGTTCTCACTGATTAACGGCGGGGCAGAAGTCTACCGCTCACTCAATGTCCATAGGGTTCTAAGCCAACGCTACAGTCGCTCAGGCTCTGCAGAAATTCTTGTCGACTTGTTTGATATGGGTAGCGACGCTGATGCTTTTGGGGCATACCATCACGACATGCGTGAAGAACAAGATCCCGGAATTGGCCACGAATCAGAATACCAGGGCGGTTCTCTTTATTTCTGGAAAGGGCGCTATTTTGTGTCGGTTGTCGCATTGGCCGAAAGCCAACACACAAAACAGGCGGTATTGAGCATCGGAAAATCCATTGCGGCAGCCATTGAACCAATGGGAGACAAGCCGGACCTGGTCGGATTCTTGCCGCAGAGCGGGTTGGACAAGAGCCAGATACACTATTTTCATGACTGGCTGTTGCTAAGCCGACACTACTTTTTGTCGGACGCGAACATACTTGGCCTGGGTAAAAAAACCGAGGGTATTCTGGCACGTTATCGTCATGCCCAACCGGATTCTTTTGCATTGTTGTTAATTCGCTACGAATCTGCGGCCGCCGCCGGCCTGGCTCGCCAAGAATTCGTGAAATCGACAGTTCCTCAGCTGGATGCCCAGGGGTTGGCCGAGACCAAAGACGGAAAGTGGCAAGCAGTCGGGACGGTCGAGGACCTCTTAGTGATCGTGCTGGCTGCTCCCAATCGTTTTGAAGGATTGAGACTTATGAGCGAAGTCAAAAAAACTCACCAAGGAGCCCGGCCATGACAGAGAAAAAATCGGATTTTAGCCGTCGTGATTTCTTGAAAGGTGCCGCCGGGGTGGTCCTGGTGGGCAGTGCCGGCCTTTCGACGGCTTGCGACAAGCAGGCCAGCCCAAAGCCAGAGGGCCACAAGACGGTTACCAAGCAGAAGCTGCCCAACCGACCCAAATCCAAGGTGGTGCTGATTCGCGATCAGGGAGTCCTGGATAAGAACCGCAAGGTCAATTCCGAAGTGATTGCCAGAATGACTGATGACGGGGTAACTGCTTTGTTGGGCGAGTCCGAGGCCGCCTCAGCCTGGGCGCGCTTACTGCAGCCGGCTGACATCTTGGGAATCAAGAGTAATGTCTGGAGGTTTTTACCGACTCCCCCGGGACTGGAAGAAGTCGTCCGTCAACGAGCATTGGGAATTGGCATTCCGGCAGAGCAGATTAGCGTCGATGATCGGTCAGTTCTATCCAATCCTGTTTTCAAAAAAGCGACTGCGCTGATAAATATGCGCACCTTGCGAACTCATCACTGGAGTGGAGTGGGAAGTTGTATCAAGAACTACATCATGTTTTCCCCAGCTCCGTCGAGTTGGCATGACGACTCGTGTGCCAATCTAGCCGGGGTCTGGGATCTTCCCCAAGTGAAGGGAAAAACTCGTTTGAACATCCTGGTCATGCTGACTCCTCTATTTCACGGCAAGGGCCCGCACCATTTCCAAGCCCAGTACACTTGGGAATACATGGGTCTGATCATCGGAACCGATCCTGTAGCGGTTGATGCAACTGGAGTCAGGATTCTAGAGGCCAAGCGTAAAGAATATTTCAAAAAACTCGAGCCTTTTGTTACCCCGGCCAAACATATCAGGGTTGCCGAGGAGAAATACGGCCTGGGAGTGGCGGATCCCAGCCGAATAGAAGTAATTAAACTGGGTTGGAAAGAAGGAATCTTAATCTAGTCGGCTATTCATCTCCATTGCGCGACAATTTCAGTGCAGTCTTCGCCGCGGGTCAGGGATTTTGTAATCTTCGTCTGAACATCGGAACAGCCACTGATTTTGAGGGCCCGCTCCATCCAGCCGATAATGCGCAGTTCGACCAGTTCGTTCGGTTCGGCAAACTCGGTTATCCGGACCAGGGCGCTCAAGGGAGTTTGTTCGACTAATATCATCTTACAGGGACGATAGTAGGTAGAAAATACGGATGTCGCCCGCTTGATTAAGAATGAAGGCGAACCAATTTTAATGAACAGGCGATATAAACCCCACAATGAATAATCAGCGCTGAATCTTCCGATTTCCAGGGCGCCGGCGCTATCTCCCTCGAAGAACAAATCGCAAATTTTTTGGGTGGGCTCAATCATGGCTGTTTGCAGCGGAAACCAGGCACTGGTCGATATTCTGGCCAGCATGACTTTACGGGCTTCGGCGGAAAGCGAGTCGGCCCACTCGTCAAAACGTGAGCTGAAACGCTGACGAACAAATAAAGGAGTTGAACGAACTGCAGTGCCCTTGACTTCCATAAGTCCTAAACCATTCGAGTAATCTGTGATTTCCCGCCTGCCCTGCCATACTAGCACCGATCAACTGTCAGAGAAAGAGTGTTCTGCAGTTCGAGTTTTTACTCGACGATCTTGTCTGCACTCCTGGTCAGCGAGAATTCTGCCGCCATCCGCCGGCAGCCGGGCTGGAAATCACTACGAGCCGCATCCCAAATTTGCGTAAGGCCCTCACAGATCGAGTCAGGTTCAGGCTGAACTACGATCCCGTTACCAAAGCGCTTGAGTAGTTTTCCCATGTCTCCAACATTGCATGCCACCACCGGACAATCAGCCTGGGCGGCGTCGGATAATACGACCGGAATACTCTCAATTCTCGAGGGGATGATCAATGCTTGACAATGTGTAAGGTACGTAGCGATTTGCTCGCGATTTGCGTAGCCCATTAACGAAACAGTCTTCTGCAGAGCATGGTCGCTGATCAGATTTCGGCAGGCCGCTTCAGCCGGTCCCTTGCCGAACAAGTAAAAATGTGAGTTTTTGATTTGCTCAGGACTCAAGCGGCTAACTGCTTGAACTAGTAGGTCGACTCCCTTGTTGTGATGGAAGCGACCAACAAAGGCAAAGTTGTGCCGGCTGTCATTCAACTGCTTGGGCTTATTCCCCGGGGCGGGTAATCGCCTACAAGACGGTAAGAACTCACATGGCTTGCCCGATAACATACTGGTTTCTTCGGAAAGCTCCAGGCCGTCAGCGTAAATACGTTCGGCCCCCCTCAGGGCCAGGCGCACCAACCAGCTGGTAAACGGATTTCGGCCGTAATTCCAGATATCTGAGGGCACCCGGTGACGCAGGCTGACGAACCTGGCCATAAGGCCGGCCGGGACGGCCCACATAGCAATTATCAGATTTGGCCGATCCTTTGCGACCAGGGCCGCAAGTTCTTTTGTTCCGCTGTATAATATCGAAAGAATTGCTCTGACATCCCTGGGATTTGTCGGCCGCAGAGTGGAGAGCGGCTGATCTGTCCGGTTGGCAAATCGAATAACTTCGATGCCCGGATCATCCTCGATCGAGCCGGGGCGGTCCTGGGTGATGACCCGGATCGCATGCCCTTGACCGTTCAATTGCAAAGCAAGGTCCCTGACGAATAAACCTGCCGCGGCGGCAGAATCATCGGGATGCAGCGGATAGGAGCTGGTAGCGATGATGATCTTCATCGCTTTCACCGTTTGAAATAATTCAGGGCCCCGGAGACAGCCTGAATAACATCATCAACGTCGCGATCGCTGAGTTTGGCCGAGAGCGGCAGTGAAACCGTTCTTTGTCCGATGGCCTCGGCAAGCGGGTGTTCTCCCGGCCGGCAGCCCAGCAGTTTTGCGTAGAAGGGATGCAAATGGACCGGTAGATAGTGCACTCCTGTGCCGATATTTTCTTTATCCAGAACGCTTAAGAAAGTGTCGCGATCAATTGACAAGGCGTCCAGGTCGAGCAGCAAGGGATACAAATGAGAGGAATGTCGCATTTGCCGGTCGATCGCGGCCGGGATTTTACAGGCAAGTTTTTCGAAAGCCTGGTCATAGCGCGCCCAAATTTCCTGGCGGCGTTTATGATAGGTCTCTACGCGGCCGAGTTGGTGAATGCCTAAAGATGCCTGAATGTCGGTCATGTTGTATTTGAACCCGGCTTCGACAACTTGATAATGTTTATAGCCCTCATCCGAAAACCGGTTCCAGGCGTCCTTTGTCATTCCGTGCAAGGCCATGATCTTGATTCTTTCGGTGTACTCATCGTTGTCGGTAACAACCATGCCGCCTTCACCGGTAATTACGTTCTTAGTGACATAAAAAGAGTAGCAACCCAGATTGCCGATTGTTCCGGTGCTGCGGCCCTTGTACTTGGATTCGATAGCGTGCGCACAGTCTTCGACGATAAAAAGGTCGTGAGCCTTGGCGATCTCTTCAATTATATCCATCTCGCAAGGCCGCCCGGCGAAGTGGACCGGGATGATCCCGCGTGTTTCTGGCGTTATCTTTCTGATTATATCTTCCGATGTATTACGGCGTTGGCTGTCGCCGCAAAGGTCATAGTAGTCGTGATTACTTCGTCACCGCGACCGACTCCGGATGCCAAGAGAGATAGGTGCAGGGCAGCCGTACAAGAGCTGACGGCACAAGCGTTGCGGCTGCCGACATACTTTCTGAACTTTTCTTCGAAAATCTGTACTTTGGGCCCGGTTCCAATCCAGCCAGATCGAATGGTGGCGACTACTTCCTCTATTTCGGCTTCTTCTATTCGCGGACTGCCGAATACCAGATACTCATTGCGGACAGGCTGGCCGCCCTGGATGGCCGGGGTTCTCATATTGACACTTGATATATCACGTTTAAGGGCTTTGGACGAAAAACTTAGCGCGGATTAGGTTGCCATATGCGATATGCGCGATCGTCGCCGGGCCAATAACAGGGACCCGATCCCGGCATCAATTAGAAGGGCCAAAGTCTGCCAGATTCTGACTGCAACGGTCAGCATGGCGGCCTGGTCGGATGGCAAGA
>JAFDKH010000365.1 GCA_019307065.1 Deltaproteobacteria bacterium | reverse complement strand
CCCGGCCGCATGCACATTAGCTCTGGTGCTGGGACTGTTGCCCTTATCGGGGTTGCGTCTGAACTACTTGAATATCATTATGATTCCGGTTCTCTTTGGAATCAGTGTGGATGGAGCGGTACACCTGGTTACCCGGCTGACGGGAGGTCACGGGCTGGTAAAGGCCGTAAACGAGACCGGGCGGGCTATAGCCGGGGCAATCCTAACTACCGGACTGGGTTTTGGTTCTCTGCTCCTTGCCGATCACCAGGGCCTCGACTCCCTTGGCGAGCTTGCCTGCTTGGGTCTGGGTGCCAACCTGATCGTATGCTTGGTGGGTCTGCCGGCTTTCCTCGCTTTGCGCGGAATCCGCGAGGCAAGAAAAGCCGGCCCGCAACCCAGCGGCGGAGAGATAGTCATAAACGATCTGGCGACTGTCGGGATGTCCGGCGAGTCACCCCTGGCTCCGGGGACTCTGGGTGCCCTGGCTGCTCTTCCGGTTGCTTGGGTTTTATCGAAGCTGCCCTGGCACATCTTGATTGCAGTGCTTTTTTTAGTGGTAATCGTTTCAGTCGTCGTAGCCAGCCGTTATGTGGCTACCAAGAAAGACAAGGATCCTTCCGAGGTTGTCATCGATGAATTCGTCGGCTGCTTGGTGGCCGTTGCTTTCGTGCCCTGGGATCTCGGGTGGGTAATAGCGGCCTTCGTTCTCTTTCGACTATTCGACATTTGGAAGCCGTGGCCGATCAGCGCAATCGACCGCAGCCTTCAGGGAGGCATCGGTGTGGTGCTGGATGACTTGCTTGCCGGTCTTTTTGCCGGTGGACTGCTTTTTATTTTTCGACAAATAGCCTTTACCCAGGGGTGATGACAACGGATCGGAGAACACCGTCGACGAAAGGAGAATATTTATGATGAGGACAATGGTGGTACTCGTTACTGTACTCGGATTTTTTGGTTCGGTCGCGCTGGCAAAGGACGAACCCTTGAAGCGGACCGGGGGTCTGATAGATGCGTTCAAGAGCGTAAAGTCCGCGCCCGAGGGCAAAGAGTTGACTCCGGCGGACAAGAAAGCCAACGCCAAGGCCTACAGGCGGCTTGACGGGTTCTTTGACTGGGAACGTCTGTTGGGCAAACCCCTGGAGCCTCATCGTGAGAAGTTCTCAACCGAGCAGCTGGAACGTTGCAAGGCCGTGTTCAAGCAACTTATCCGCATTATCGCCTACCCTAACTCCGGAGATTTCTTTCGTGAGGCGAAGTACTCGATCAAACAGCCAGTTATAAAAGGAGAACTCGCCGACGTGGAGATGGACGGAGAGCTGGTCAAGGAAGACTTCGAAATTGCGGTTACGTTTCACTGGATGGATTCTGAATCTCATTGGCGGATTGTCGACGTGAGCTTCGATGGCGCGTCCTTGGTCAAGGATTATCAGAACCAATTCGGCCGGATCATCGACAAGGAAGGAGCCCAAGGTTTGCTCAAACGCATGGAGGACCGTCTGCAAGAGGAGGAAGAAAAGAGAGGCAAGTTGCCATGAAGTTTGGTAGAGCCCTTATCATCCTGCTCGTCTTTGATTTGGCTCCATGTTCTTCGACAGCTAAAGCTGTGCCGCCGAACACGCCGCTCTCGATCGATCAGTGCGTGGAGATCGCACTGGGAAGCAACCCGCTTATCGAGGAAGCCGAGGCCAAGGTGGAAGAGTACCGGGCCCGTCTGGCCGAAGTTGAAGCGATATTCTATCCCAAGCTTACAGGCATGGCCTACGTGGCGCCGATGTTCACGGTACGCGGCAGTGCCTTCGACAGGGAAGTCGAATACAAATGGAAAGATATTGGCAACTGGAGGCCCTATACTCATTTCGAGGCTGTTTTGGCCCAACCTCTGTACACCTTCGGCCGCGTTGCGGCTGGGGAACTCGCGGCAAGTGAACGTGTAGAGGTTGAACGGGCTCGCCTCAGAGAGGCTCGCAACGTAGTGGCCCTGGAGGTTCGCAAGCTCTACTACAACAGACTGTTCGCGCTTAGCATGCTTCCTTCTCTCGACAACGCAGCAGAGATCGTGGCTGGCGCCCGTAAAGAGGCCAGGGAACTTTACGACAGCGCCTCGGGCAAGGTCACCCAGACGGATTTAATGAAGCTGCGCTATGCCGCCATTGAAGTGGATCGTTACCGTATCCTGGCCAGGGAAGGTGCCCAGTTGGCCCTTTCCGCGCTAAAACATACCATGGGGATATCGGAGAAGGAGGAAATCCGGCTGGTCGACGAGCGCCTTCCTCGGCTTCCTCCCCAGGAAGTGGCTGACTTGTACTCTCTGCTAAAGGAAGCCTCGATCAATCGTCCCGAATGGATACAGATAAAGCATGGTATAGGCGCTGCTGAGGCATGGGCGGATGCCGAGCGTAAAGCTCTCTGGCCGGTGGTATTCCTGGGCGGCATGCTGCGAGTGGAGTGGGCGCCAACCCGCGACGACGCCAGCAATCCCTACCACTATGACCCGTACAACGAGATCGTAGGTGGAGTTGCCCTGGGGTTGATATTTGATTTAGATCCCGCGCGTACCATAGCCAAAACCCACCAGGCCGAGGCAACCAGAGATCAGATTGAGGCATTGAGGAAATTTGCCTCCACCGGAATACCGCTCCAGGTTCTTAAGGCCCGCACCGAAGTTCAGCGGTACCGTTGTTTGTCGGGTCTTTCGACTGATTCAGTCAAATCGACCAGAAAATGGATGACCTTTGCCGCGACCGCATACGCCACTGGGACAGGGGAAACCAGTGACCTCGTTGAGGGAATGGTTGCCTATCTTCAGTCAAAGCGCGCCTACTACGAGGATCTGCTTGGTTTCCACATAGCCTGTGCAGAACTGGATTACGCGGTGGGAAAGGAAAACGTATCGAAATGACGACACCAAATGACAGAACCATACGATGTACGGGAATTCAAATACATGCTAGCAAAGCTCGCTAGTACACCAAAGGATGTAGTAAAGCCCGCAGCTCCACCGTGTGTAGAATCCTGATTTGGGTAAAGTCTTACTAATGGCTAGGTGAGAGAATGAGCAAGAAAATGAAATTGGCGGTAATTGAGGTAATTTTGAAGGAGCTGCTTTATCGCCAGAGTAAGGGACGAAAGACGATTCTCATAGACATCGTCTATGGGGCCATAAAGGCTGAGTTGGAAGAAACTGTAGGAACAACCAGGAAGGAACTGTGCGAGCGTTTTGAAAAGAGGAAATGGGTCAAGGTTGGTGCTCATGGGGATGCGATTGTGACTCCTGAAGGCGTGGTAATACTCGAAAAGATCGAGATGAATGAGGATCTGGACAGAGTCATTGCCGAATGGGAGGGGGGGTTAGCATACTGGCCCCCTGAAATAGCGAGACACCCAAAAGGGTGATTGATAAACTCGGTTTTGCATCCTGCGCGAGGAGGCCGTTGGGATTGGAGACAA
>JAFDKH010000175.1 GCA_019307065.1 Deltaproteobacteria bacterium | reverse complement strand
GCAGATCGATCCCACCGTATAGTTTCATCTCTGGTTCCTCCTTGGGTTGTTGGTTGCTCTTACAACTTCAACCGTACAACCCGAGTGAGGAGCCTTCTAGATGATTATCAGGTCCCTGACCCCAAACAAAGTGCCACACGGATCCGTAAGAGGGCTTTTTGCCCTCCCGCAGCCCCAGTCCGAATCGGCCAGTCCGAATCGGCTGGTACCCCGAAGGGGATTACACATGTTGAGGAGATTGCTTCGTGGCCAAAAGTTTATTCGACGAAGTCGGCTTTTAATACTGTTGTTTTTCCTTTTTTGATAACCGCGGTTTTTTCGGCAGAGACATTCAAGATCGGATTCTTCAGGACCACCTTGTAGGTGCCCGCATACTTTTTCTTGGGTTGGAAAGGTGTCGTCCCAATCTTGTCGCCATTGACAAATACATCTGTCCCGGGCACGGTGCTTATCTTTAAAAACCCTTTTGCGAACTGGACGTTTTTTTCGATCGACTCACCCGGATTCGCCGTGATCTTGATTATTTCTTTGGCTTTGATTTTGAAAATGACCAGGTGAATTGTATGCGTTCCCGGCGAGATCTCGTGATTGGCAATCGGGGTACTTCCGATATTAACCTCATCGACGAAAACTACCGCCTGGGGAGTGCTGTTCAACGACAACCTGGCCTTGTCCGAGTTGGCAACAGTCGAGTCGACTTCTCGGACAAGATTGGCCGTAATCACTTTTTGCTCTCCCGCTGTGGGCTTGATGGTCACACTCCATTCTCGGTAGCCACTGAGCCTGGCTGAAACGACGTAGTCGCTTCCGGGAGCCAGAGTAAAACTGCCACCAATCGGACTGTTGTTGAGGAAAAACTCGGCTCCCTTGGGTTCTGATCGCAGGCTGAAATAGGCCTGATCTTTATTAGCAGAATCAACCGGGCGGTTGGCCGGTGGTTTGCCGCGAAGTTTCAGTCGCTGCTTGGGTCGAGCCTTTGTGGTGCCGGGTTTCAACTGGGCGTGAAACCTACGAACGGAAGAATCTTTCAGCTTGAATTGGATTTCCCAGGGTCGCTGACCCGATTTGGACAGGCGCAGCTTGTATAGCCTGCCCAACTCGAGATCCTTTATGTCACAAGGTGAGGTTCCTCTTTTATTGCCGTCGACGAATACAGTCGCGCCGTTGGGAGTGGAGCTGATGTGAATGGCGCCCGCGGCCGGTTTGATGGCTGTATTAACGTCATTTAGGACTGGCTTGTCGCTTAACTTATGATAGATGAAGTAGCCAGAAGTTCCAAGAATTCCGAGCAGAAGTACAATCAATGACCCGATCAGGATTCTCCGCTTTGAAGACCGGGCTGAAATCTTTTGCGGCTGCTTCGCAATATGCGAAATTCCGCTGGTTGTCATGGGCAAAAGAGGTTTGGAGGGGTCTGTGGGCTGTGAAGCAGCCGACGGCGTCATACTTGAGCCGGGGACATACATTTCGGCTTCGTCGATATCGTCAAAGAGAATTGACGCGAGCGTTCCGTTTCTGACTGGTTCTTCAACAATCCGTAGACCATCCAGCTTGTCCTTGAACAACTCACGCATGAAGGCGGACAGTTGAACGCTACCCGAAGTCAGTTGCTGGTTTTTCGCAAATTTCTCGAGAGCCAAATGCATCTCGATTGCGTTTTCGAAACGATCTTTTGGGTTTTTTTCCAGGGCCCTGAGAATGAGATCCTCAAGTTCGGCAGGAATCCGCTGGTTTATCTCCCGGGGTGGCTTGACTGTGCCCTTGACTATTTCCTTGAGAATCATCAATTCGGTTTTAAGTTTGAACAACCGCAAACCGGTCGCCATTTCCCACAAGACGATACCCATAGAGAAAATATCCGAGCGTGAATCAACCAGCTGGCCCAAACACTGCTCGGGTGACATGTAAGAGTATTTGCCTTTTAGAATCCCGGTCTGAGATTCCTGGTATTGATTGGCTGCTTTGGCGATTCCGAAATCCACCAACTTTACAGCTCCCTCGAACGAAACCAGAATGTTGTGCGGACTGACGTCGCGGTGAACTATCTTCATCGGCCGGCCGACAGTGTCGAGCTTGGAGTGAGCGTAATACAACCCTTCACAGGCATGGCTGGCGATTTTGGCGACGTGCTCGAGCGGAATGATCGTTTTGGTTTCCCGGCCTTTTCTTGCTATCGTCTGCAGGTTTTCGCCCTGGACATACTCCATGGTGATAAAATATGTCGAATTGGCCTGGCCAAGATCGAATATTTGAACGATATTAGGATGGGTCAAACGAGCCGCGATGCGTGCTTCATCGAGAAACATCTTAATGAATTCACGATTTGAGGCCAGGTCAGGTAAAATGGTCTTGATGACCACAATCTTCTCGAAGCCCTCGATACCTCTCTGTTTGGCGATATGAATCTCCGCCATGCCGCCCGTGGCGATTTTTTTCAATAACTGAAATTTGCCAAATTGTTTTGTCATTCACCGAAATGATATTTCCTTTGAAAAATCAGAGTCAACAAAAATACTGAAATAAAAGGAGGCGTAGCGGAATTACCGGACTAATTTACGGTCTTAGAAGCAGACTACTACAATCCTAAACGACTTGCCGGCGGGCCTGATTCGGCCCCCGGGGGCCCCCGATTTGGCTGGCACCTTGGCCAGGGGCTCCACATGAAACTGGAGGAGGAACTCCGAGAGGCAAAGGAAAAGGTTCGTGAACTAAATCTCTTTTTTTAGTTTCTCGAGTATGCCCCTTGTTTTCTCTGCAATGATTTTTTGATTGGTAAAATGCTTTATCATCCGGTTAAGGCATTTTAATTTTTCCTTTTCGTCGCCAAGATATTTTGCACACAGTTCCATGTATCTCTTCGTCGTTTCCACATTGGAATCTATTCTCTCGGTTGTTTTTTCGCCGTCATGTCTTACGGCATCCTGTGGACATATATCATGACAAACACCACAACGAATACAGCCGTCCATGTTTATTTCCGCTTCTTCATCTTTCATTACGATCTTATCCACCGGACACTCATCGACGCATATTCCGCAACAATCACAATCTTCTCCGTTGATCCAGGGCATATCAACACCTCCTCAATATTCATTATTCCTTACTGCGACATTCAATAATTGTGTCATCACTTCAGTGGCCTTACCTTCAAGAAAAACATCGGTTATATTGTTGGTGTATTTGGATTTGGCAATGTTTATCTCGATTATTCTTGCATTATTTTTACTGGCAATTATCGGTATCATGGAAGCAGGTTGTATTTCACCAGTAGTTCCGATAAGAATAAAAATATCTGCAATTTCAGCCTCGTTGAATGAGCGGCTTCTTGCCGGCTCGGGAATCGGTTCGCCGAAAAAAACAAAATCAGGCTTCAATACGCCTGAACAGTCCATGCATTTAGGCGGCAGAATGTTCAACAGTTCTTCACTTGCTTCAAACCGCCTCCCGCAGTTTGTGCACACCAGTTTTTGGGATGTGCCGTGAAATTCAATAACCTCTTGGCTGCCCGCACGCTGATGTAAATTATCAATATTCTGAGTAACGATTACATCCAGCAGTTCCTTTTCTTCCAATGCGGCCAGGGCATAATGAGCATCATTTGGTTTCGCTTTGCCGAAAGAGTCGTAAAAAATATTCTTGATGAGTTTCCAGGATTCCTCGGGATGCTCGCTGAAATATCGAGTGTCCAAAAAGACGGGATCGATTTTTTTCCACAACCCGTTTTGACAGCGAAACGGCGGTATTCCGCTTTCCACGGAAACTCCCGCACCCGTAAAAGCTGTGGTATGGGATGAACTCCGTATTAATTCAACTGCACGATATATTCTATCTCTGGTTTTCGGGACAAGCATGTGTTTTTTGTTACTGTAAAAATCACGCCTTTTATCTGGAATTTTTTTCAGGAAGTTCCGGGTGCTCCCCCGTAACTGTTATAATTCTTGTGCACGTACGCCGAACAATTTGGTGCCGATGCGCACGATGTTAGCACCTTCCTCGATGGCTAGTTGATAGCTGTTGCTCATGCCCATCGAGAGGTATTTCATTCGGGCTCCCGGGATGTTTTCCGCCGCGAGTTGGTCGAACAGGTTTTTCGTAAGGCGGAAATACGGCCGGGCGTCTTCGGGGTCGCCAAAGCGCGGTCCCATGGTCATCAGACCCTGCACTCCAAGATGGCTCAACGCCGCGACCTGACGAACCAACGCGGGCACTTCGTCGGCGTCACGAGTCTTGGCAGCTGCCACCAACAGCACGGTCGGCGGTAGAGAGTCTTTGAGCGCCCTTACTCGGTGTTCGAGACTTTCTTTGTTCATAGACGCCTTCTTTCCGGAATGTCGCCATGGTTTTCACCCCCCCCTTCAAAGAGGTCTTCCTTCGGCGAACAATGTCAGTAATCATGTGGAATTCCTTTGATGTGCAACATCAAATGCTCACGATCATCAAGATCTTCCAACCATCCGAGATTAGCATCACTCTTGCTGTCAAGGCCCTTGATATAGGGTTTAATATCAAGCAGGGGTGTCCCGTCAAAGACATCTAAACCAGAAGTGAAAATCTCACTTCCTTCTACGCGCTTGAGCTGAACAACGCTCAGACCCAGCCTGTTCGGACGCACCGGTGACCGGCTAGCAAAAACGCCGACTTTCGACCCGGGAGTCCAGTAAGGTGAAACGGACATGGAGACTTTTCTCATTACTCGATGGACAAGATAGATGACATAGATATAGCGAAATCGATCCAAATCCTGTAGTCCCTCCGCATAGGCAGGATCGACGCAGATACGGAACTCCCCATCGTCATCTATTACTGGCTGGTAGGGTGCGCTATCCACGTATGGCGTTCGAATAACCCCTATGGGCTGAAGTTGGTAGTCTGCGGGATCTTCGTCCGGTCTGATTTCTCCCGCCGGTATCCCGTCCTTCCCCCTGCCAGGTTTTTCAACGGATTCTATGAGATTCTCTTCTTCTATCAAGAAGCATGCCCGTTCAATATGACGGTTCGCTTCCTTTGACAGCTCTATGAGCTTTTTCAATTCCGAACCCACCCCTCTTAGTCCGGCTGATTCTGCCTTGCTTCTCCATTTCTCATGGTCAAGTATGTGTTGAGAGTTATGGCTCAGCCAGTAGGGAAGCAAACGTTTCAATTTCTGGATATCTGATAAAACCTTCTGAGTACTCATTGACCTACTTCCCTTTACTAAACACTTCGATTCGCAAATAACGTAACATGTCTAAGGGAAGAAGTCATAGTCCCTCTACTTTTTGGGTTTGATCGATACCCGTTGGTCATGCCCTCTTAGGACCTTTGCGTAGCTTTTATCGACCACTGAGCGCCGGGGAAGGGGCCAAGGACACGCCCACAACCACAGGCTCGCCGGCCCTGGGCATCCTGGCGAGCAGAAGAGAGTCCAAATCAGGCGTCTTTCCCGAGGGTTGTGGGGAGCCGCAAATCCGGTTGACGAGCGGAAAAAACGCCACTAGAATCGGACCGCGGGTCGAAGGGGGAGTATTATGATGGGAGCGCAGATCATGACCGATTGGGACGAATTCATCAGCACGGTTCAGAAGCAGGAGATCGAGAAGGCCCGGGAGATATACTCGGAGACGGTCGTCCAGCACGCCATCTTCCCCCGAGATCCCGGATCGATGGAAAACCCCGACGGCTACGCCAGGGTCACCGGGCCGTGCGGAGACACCATGGAGATCTTCATCCGCGTTTTAAACGGCAAGATCTCCAAAGCGAACTTCCTCACCGACGGCTGCACCACCAGCATCGCGGCGGCCAGCATGGCCGTGGAGATGGCCACCGATAAAAAGGTTGAAGACGCCCGGTGCATCTCGAAAGAGGACATCCTGGAAGCCCTCGATGGTCTGCCCGAGGAGAGCCGGCACTGCGCCCTGCTCGCCTCCAACACACTCCGGGCCGCCGTCGCCGACTACCTCAAAATGGCGAAAGAACCCTGGAAGAAATTCTACCAGCCCGCCTCCCACAGATAGGACGCCGCGAAAAGGGGTCACCAGGGACCTGTTGTCCGAAAGCGTTTCACGGTCAAATCTAGACTACGATCGGTGACAGTCGATCTTGCTGTAGCCGGAGTAAATCTAAGATATTAGAGCAAATGTATTGACATCGGGCAGTTTTACGGTAAAATTGCTCACTATGTATACAAGATCACTAAAAGCTCCCAACCATTCCTTTTTTCTGTTTGGTCCGAGATCCACAGGGAAGACGACCTGGTTGCGAACAGTATTGAAGGATGCGTTTTGGTTCGACTTGCTCAAGAGTGACGTTTTTTTACCACTACATCGGGAACCTGCGCTCTTGAGAAAAAAGGTCGAGGCATTGGCTGCAAATCGTTTTGTGGTGATAGATGAGATTCAACGAATTCCAGCGTTACTAAGAGAAGTGCATGCGCTCATTGCGGAACATGGGGATAAATATCACTTTGCCTTGAGCGGCTCCAGCGCCCGGAAACTGCGGCGCATGGATGTTGATTTGCTGGCGGGTAGAGTATTTGAGCGCCTGTTCTTCCCTTTGACCGCCAAGGAATTGGGCCCGGATTTGCACATCGAAAGTTTGTTGCGGTACGGATCCCTTCCCAAACTTTGCAGTCAGCCTGAGCATGCGGTCGACATACTGGAATCCTATGTTCACACCTATTTGCAACAGGAGATACAGCAAGAGGCTTTGGTCAAAGATATTGGATCATTCGATCGTTTCCTGGAAGTTGCCGCCATCATGAATGGGCAGGTCGTAAACACTGCGGGCGTCGCCCGCGATGCCGGAGTAGCGCGACCGACTGTGCAACGGTTTTTCTCGGTCCTGGTCGACACTTTGATCGGAACCTGGCTACCCGCCTGGAATCCTCGCGTGAAAGTGAAGGAAGTATCCAAACCCAAGTTCTACTTCTTTGATCCCGGCGTCGTCCGCGCTCTTCTTGGCCTGCTGCGCGATCCGGTAGAAAAAACCGAACAAGGCGTATTGCTCGAAACCTTGGTTCTAAACGAACTTCGCGCTCACATAAGCTATGCCGGAATCGGCGGCCGCTTGCATTTCTGGCGTACGCCCTCGGGCCGCGAAATCGATTTCATCTGGTCACGCGCCAAAAGAAATGTGGGCATCGAAGTAAAATCAGCTCGTCAATGGCGCAGCAAGTGGAGCGACCCTCTACGTTCTGCCGTCGGGTCCGGTAGTTTGGAAAAAACTTTTGCTGTCTATCTAGGCAAGGACGAATTGGTCGATGGACCCGTCCGAGTGATGCCCTTCGAGATTTTCGCACGTAAGTTGCACCAGAATGACATTCTATAGCCTTTAGAGCGCTAAGTTGGTTGCTCGGGTTGGGGGGACGTCCTGTCTCGGGAGTTGACCGACTCGATCGAGCGGGTCAGCTTTCGCACGCGGTCGGGCTCAAACCAGATCGAACGCATTTAGGATTATATCTTGGTTGACCCATACTCGACTGGACCGCTATGATTCTGAGCGTGGCGGAACAAACCAAACAGATTATGGTAGGCGATGTGCCGGTCGGGGGCGGGGCTCCGGTTTCGATCCAGACCATGGCTAAGGCTCCGCCTGATCAAGTCGATCGAATTGTCGAGCAACTCAAAGACGCAAAAAAAGCCGGCTGTGATATTGCCCGAATTGCCATTCCCAACCTGGAGGCAGTCAAGACGATCGGCGAGATCAAACAAAGAAGCGGGCTTCCAATCGTGGCCGACATACATTTTGATTATCGTCTGGCGGTTGCTGCGGCTCGCAATGGGGCCGACGGGTTGCGCGTCAACCCCGGCAATCTCGGCGGAAGAGACGCTTTGAAGGCGGTCGTTACGGCCGCGGCCGAAGCCGATATACCCATCCGGGTCGGTGTCAATGCCGGCTCCTTGCCCAAAACCCAGGGGATGCCGGCCATACCAACTGCCGATGCAATGGTCAACACGGCTTTAAAGATGATCGCCGATATCGAATCGATTGGTTTTGATAAACTCAAGGTGTCGCTCAAAGCTTTCGACTTGTTCACAACCGTGGAGGCCAACCGCCGGTTCACGATTCAGGCAGACTGGCCACTTCATCTGGGTGTCACCGAAGCCGGTCCGTCCCTGTCGGGGACCGTTCGGTCGGCAGCCGCTCTGGGGATCCTGCTGGCCGAAGGTATCGGGGACACTATTCGTATTTCTCTCAGCAGCGATCCGGCCGAGGAAGTTCGGGTGGCCAGGTACTTGCTGCGTACTCTCAATTTGCGGCCGGGACCGGTGGTGGTTTCCTGCCCGACTTGCGGCCGGACCGATTCACAAGTTGTCGGCCTGGCTACAAAAATTGAGTCTACCCTGGAGTTGTTGAATCTTGATCTGGTTGTAGCAGTCATGGGTTGTGAGGTGAACGGGCCGGGTGAGGCGCGTGAAGCAGACCTGGGAGTGGCGTTCGGGCCCCAGGGCCAGGGCTTGCTTTTTGAATCTGGACAGATAGTGGGTAAATATGCCAATGAGGAATTGCATGATGTCCTGTTGGCGCGCTTGAAGGAGATAAAAGAGGAGATCCAGCATGAGTAACAAGGTAAGAACAACGCCGCAAGGAGACTTAGTCGTCCCCAGCGATTTGTTTGGTAGATTCACGATTAAGGATCCCGAGACGTTGCGAGTCACGAATTTGAGCGACGATTTGCTGGTATCTGCTCAACTCAACCCTGGACAGCGAAAATTGCCGCTGCTGTATGGCGACATGCGCTTGTTGAATGTCGGCGAGTTGATGGCTCTAATTTCCTCGATGCACAAGGATGGCTCACTTGTTCTTTTGGTGCCCCACGCCCAAAAAACTATCTACTTCTCGGGCGGCCAAATCATTTACGCTTCGTCCAACGTCGAAGACGATCGCCTGGGTGAAGTCTTGTGGCGGCGCGGGTATCTCGATCTCAAACAACTTTCCGAAGTACATGACCTGGTTGTCCCCGGCAAACGTTTGGGTTCCATCTTGATTGAACAAGGTATGCTTACTCCGCGTCAGCTCTATGACGGGATCAAGGAACAGGTTCTCGAGATCGTCTACAGTACATTTCACTTCGTGACCGGGGAATTCGTGTTCATAGAGAGCAAGGTGACAGTCAAAGGGACCGTTCGACTGGATGTGGATACTCGCACTGTCATCATCGAGGGTATCCACCGCCTGGCGGAGATGACTAAATTGGAAGAGTTGTTTCCCGACCGCGATATGGTATTGATCAAACGCCCGGTGGCCATGGAGGCCAAGCTGGAAGAAGCCGAACGCAAATTGCACAAACTAGTCAATGGTCGCTTGACCGTGGCCCAGATTGTCGAGCAGGGCCATCTGGGAGAACTCGACTCTTTGAAAGCCCTCGCCAAACTCAGGCGGATCGGGCTGATTGACGTGCGCGCACAAGCTATAGAGGAACAGCGTGAGGATGGCCCCCTGCCGGATGTATTAAACGAATACAAGCGTTTGTTGAGGTTCATCCATCAGACATTGGCGGTCGAGGCACCCAAAAATATTGGCACCTTAGAAGCCTACTTGGGCAGCCCGTCTCCTAAGCACGAGAAGGTTTTTAAAAATGTCGGTTTTGATGAGGATGGCAAGCTGGATATGGATACACTTTATCGAAATGCTCGCGCACTCGATCCCGAAGATGCTCGGGAGATTGCCTTAGGCGCCCTGCGCGCTTTTTTCGACTACGCCCAGTTTCAAACAATGGATGTTCTTGATGATGACGCCTGTGACAGAATGATGAACAAACTTCACAAAATTCGTTCTGCAATGGACGATTGAGTGTCAGGAATTTTCATGGCCGAACTGATTGCTCGTCCCGACAGTGCCCGTCAAAGAATCATTGTTGCCCTGGACGTAGCCGACGAAGAGCAACTGGTCGGACTGGTTAATAAACTCTTGGGCCAGGTGGGTTTTGTAAAAATTGGCAAAGAATTGTTTACCGCCCTGGGTCCTAAGGCTGTCGAACTTGTCATAAACAGCGGTCTAAAAGTTTTTCTGGATCTTAAATACCACGACATCCCAAATACGGTAGCCGGGGCCGTACAGGCGGCTGCGCGCCTTGGGGTAGACATGCTTACCGTTCATGCTTCGGGCGGTTCGAGTATGCTGCGAGCGGCGACTGCGGCCGCTCAAGAGAGCCAGAAAAAGCCGGCCATTATTGCAGTGACGGTGCTGACCAGCTTGAGTGATCCGGATCTTGTGGACTTGGGTATTAAAGGTAGTCCGGAAGAAGTTGTACAACGCCTGGCCGGTTTGGCGCTGGAATCCGGAGTGGACGGTTTGGTGAATTCACCCCGGGAGGTTGCCCGGCTCAGATCCAGATTTGGTAAGAAGCCGCTCCTGATTACACCGGGAGTCAGGCCCGCCGGCTCGGCGGCCGATGATCAAACCCGGATTGCGACTCCGCAAAGAGCAGTTGCCGACGGGGCTGATTATCTCGTTATCGGCCGGCCGATAACCAAAGCCGCCGACCCGGCCGAGGCCGTTGCCCGGATCGTGGCTGAAATGGAATCCTCCTGATGGACAACACGGTTATTTACGGAGTCAATCCGGTAATTGAAGCGCTGTGCTCGGATATTAATATCGAGGCAGTCTATGTTGCCATTGGGCTCAGGTCGGCCACCCGCCGCGAAATCGAGCGAGTGGCCCGGCATCGTAATTTGCGCCTTTTAAAAACAAGCAAAAAAGAACTTGACGGGATGGCCGCAGGCGGGGTGCATCAGGGAGTAGTCGCAGTCTGTGAGAAATCGCACTACATATCCTTTGAAGAATTGATCGAGATTGAAAAAAAGCCCAAGACTGTGATTCTGGTTCTGGATGAGATACAAGATCCCAGAAATCTCGGGGCCTTAGCACGTTCAGCCCTGGCTTTTGGTGTATCCGGGATGATTATTCCGGCCAGAAGAGCTGCCGGTATCACTCCCGGCGCCCAAAAATCTTCGGCCGGGGCCCTGGCCAAGCTTCCAGTCGTGAGGGTCAAGAATCTGTCTACAGCCTTGGAAAAACTAAAGAAAAAAGGGTTTTGGGTCACTGGAGCCGTACTTGAAGGCGGGCAGGCACCCTGGGAATTCGATCCTTCGGATAAAATAGCCCTGGTTATGGGAAGCGAAGGAACTGGAGTTCGTCGGGGAATTGAAAAAATACTGGATTATCGGGTCAACATTCCGATTTCAGAAGAGAGCGATTCGTTGAATGTATCGGTGGCAGGCGCTGTTTTGCTCTATGAATGGCTTGTCAGAACGAAAATATCTTAGATTTTCTCCCCGTGGCCATACGTTCTAATCCACTGAAAGCGCTTCATGTAGGTCCGGCAAGAGAGATCTGCACAGTTCTTGCATGGCGAATATTGTTCTTTGAATATTGGTGCATTTTTGCTGGCGTAGCTCAGTTGGTAGAGCAGCTGATTTGTAATCAGCAGGTCGCGGGTTCGAATCCCCTCGCCAGCTGATTGGGTCAGGGGTTTTTTTGCTTAACATTAAATTAAGCATACCCCGAGCGAGTTGGATTGGGAGAGGTTCCCGAGTGGCCAAAGGGAGCAGACTGTAAATCTGCCGGCTCAGCCTTCGGAGGTTCGAATCCTCCCCTCTCCATTGTTTGGTTTGAGCGGGAATAGCTCAATTGGTAGAGCATCAGCCTTCCAAGCTGAGGGTCGCGGGTTCGAGGCCCGTTTCCCGCTCATTATTTTAGTGAGAGGCCCACGTAGCTCAGTCGGTAGAGCACTTCCTTGGTAAGGAAGAGGTAACCGGTTCGAATCCGGTCGTGGGCTTTATAATTTTTGGCTTTATAATTTTTTAATCGTTGCAATCGGTCGACAACAAAGGAGTGACTGATGGCCAAAGAGAAATTTAATCGAACGAAACCACATGTGAACGTGGGCACAATTGGACATGTGGATCACGGCAAGACAACTTTGACGTCTGCGATTACAAAAGTGCAGTCGGACAAGGGTCTGGCC
>JAFDKH010000364.1 GCA_019307065.1 Deltaproteobacteria bacterium | reverse complement strand
CTCTTCCCAGGCGTAGTAGTAACACGGTCCCATCTGCAGCCCGCCGTACACCAGTTCACGTACGTCGTAGCCCAAGTTTTCAAGCATCGGGGCCACCAGCAGAGTGGCTCGCTTGCCGCGATTGGTCATGTCCACTAGGTCGGCGTATTTGTCTTTGCCGCCTGGAGTTGTGCCCATGTCCATCCAGTCGGCGTAGCCCCAGTTCTCCTGGACGAAAATCATAAAACCCACTCGATCAGCGTCATTCAGGCCGGCGTTGAGCTCTCCGATTAATTGATAAGGGTACTGAACGAAGTATAGCCGTCTTAGCAGGCCCTCCTCCGGATCGGGCGGCTCGGCCACCAGGCCCGCGCCGCGCATTCGCCAGTATAAGCCGCCGATGTAGAACGATAACAGCAGCCGCTCATGATCGGTCAAGGCAGGATGAAGCAGGTCATCTCGTTCTCGGCCCATGGCCTCCAGGGTGGCCAGGTCCTGGGCCGCCTGGGCCAGGCCCGCATCGTATAGGACAAGCAGTGATTGCTGGGCTGCATTAAGTTCGCTCAACAAACCGTTGATCGAAGTGGTCAATGCGGTCACCTCGGCGGAGTCGAAACAGCCCAAGGCGGCCGGCAGCGCGTCGAGCACCGCCTGGTATTCGAGCTTCTGTTCGGCAATCGCATCTTGCAAAGGCTCGTAGCGGAGCTTGGCGATTACATCTCTGGTGATCGTGATCAAGTCGTCGGGGAAGAGGTTTAGTTGAAAATCCACATGCATCAACGCCTCTCCGGCCAGGTTGATCAGCCCCTCGAAAGAAGTCAGGGTAGAGGGCGGAATCTCGCCGGCCTGGTATTCGAGAACATAGATCTCGGGAAACTCCACCTGGAGACAAGGTTTCTGGTAGTCAGAAAACACGTCGATGATCTGTTGCCTGGTGGACACACACACGGGCGTACTGGAGATCAAGTCCAGAGCAGGCAGAGAAAAAGCAGCATGCTGTTGGCAAAGCAGGGGCTCGCGCGTAAGAGGAGCGGCGAAACCCGGGCCCGAATCTCGGGCCAGGAAAAAAGCGTCGGCCATCTCCGGGTAAAAATAAAGGCGGACATCCTCGATAGTCACTTCGGTCATCGGGGTAGCCGGCACGCCCGCCAAACCCTGACTCAGTTCTGTGATACGTTGATCGACATAGGTTGGATCCTGGCTGATCTGAGAATCAAAATCGAACGGCCAGTCATTCGGCGATGCGTAGGCCGCCAGGGGATTGGCCAACAGAGCCACAAACACCAGACTGAAAAGAGTTTTCATCTACTGATTTGTAACAAGTGGTATTTTTTCGGTCAAGTCACGATGGTTTCTCCAGAAAGTTGATAATATTTACCTAAATCCGGGGGGATTTGATTTTTTTCGCCGTCTATGCTAGCTACACGGTCCACTATTGCTGGATTATCTATTACAACACTTTTGGAGGCTACGAGAATGAGAGTGAAAAGCATTGTTTTGTTGACATGTGCACTGATGATGACCTTGGGCGCCTGCGGTAACCCAGGTTCCAACAACAGCGAGTTGAATAATAGCCAAGACGCCATTATCAACGGTGAATTGCCGGACGAGCCGATGCATGCTGCAGTCGTGTCTCTCCATCAACGCGTAGGCGACACCTGGTACCGGGATATTTTCTGCTCGGGCACTCTGATTGCCCCTGACGTTGTATTGACCGCGGCCCACTGCCTCGACGAGGGAAGAAACCGCTTTAATCCCATTGAGCCGGAAGACGTAATGGTCTATGTCGGCGACAATCCCATGACGGATCCCAACCCGGTATTCTACTATGTTACCCAGGTTCAGGCCCATCCGACTTACAACAACAGAGCCCTGACCGACGATATCGGCTTGCTGCGCCTGGAGTCTTCACCAAACGTCACCCCGGTGGCTGCGCTACCGGCCAGCCTGGGCCTGACCACGGCCGACGAGGGCGCCATTATTAATTTCGCCGGATTCGGCGAAGATGAAGACGGCAACTACGATCAGAAGCTGCAGATCGACGGCCTGCTGAACTACCTTTACTCAGACTTCCAGATCCATTACGTACAGGAAGACGGCGGCCCCTGCTTCGGCGACTCGGGCGGCCCGGCTTTCATCAAGCGCGGCGGCACCCCTTATGTCGCGGGCCTTACCTCCTACGGCGACTCCGCTTGCGCTCAGTTTGGGGTCAGCACCCGACCCGATTACTATGACGGCTGGATCAACGACTTCATCGGTGTGATTCCTGATCCGTACTGCGGCGACGGCACCTGCGACGCCGGCGAAGACTGCAACAACTGCCCGGGTGATTGTGGTGCTTGCCCGCCGGATTGCAGCTTTGACGAATGGTGCAACCCGGATTGTGACGACGGCGCGGATCCTGACTGTGAAGTAGTCGACCCGTACTGCGGCGACGGCACTTGTGACGCTGACGAAGATTGCAGCAGCTGCGAGATCGACTGCGGTGCCTGCCCGACTTGTGTATCTTATGGTGGTTACTGCGACGCCAACGCCGATTGCTGTTCCCTGCGTTGCCATCCCAGAAAGCACTACTGCAAGTAAGCTCTGAGTGCAGGGCGATTTTTGTTTCTAAAACAAACCCCTATTTTACAAGCATTTCACGGCGGATTTTCTGGATGATCTGATCCAGGGCGTCTAAGAACCGCGAGCGGTCTTTTTTGGTCATCGGCGGTGGGCCGCCGGAAATCTGGCCGGAGTCTCGCAGGCTGGACATCAGTTCACGGGTGGCCAGGGCGTCTCCAATGGAATCCTCGGTAAAAGGCTTGCCGCGCGGACCAAGCGCGAAGGCCCCGAGCTTTATGCAGCGCGAGGCCAGGGGTATATCGGCCGTGATGCAGATGTCCCCGGCGCCGATATTCTCAGCGATCCAGTCGTCGGCGGCATCGATCCCGGGACCGACTGCTATATTGCTGATTCGGGCCGGGCGGGCAGGCACATGTATGGGAGTGTTGCTGACAACCAAGACGCTCAGGCTGCAGCGATCGGCAACTTTGTAGACTTCTGATTTCACCGGGCAGGCATCGGCATCAATGTATATATCGAGCATGCTACAGAGTTTCTCCCGGCGCCATGCTAGCAGCTTGTCTGCAAAGGTGCCAGACAAGGGCATGAAAATGAGATCGCCAAGGGAGTTTTGGGTTGCTATGTTACTAAGTGCAATGTTAAAACAATGACCTGTTCGATTTTAATATGGGCAACTCCACAGACGTTCAATTGCTGACTTGATGGAAGGAGAGAAGATGAGGACTGTTATTATGGGTATTGGTTGTTGTGGGGCCTTTCCCGTTTCGGGTGGGCTCTCATACCGCGAAATGATTGCCCGTTCTGCGTCCATGGCATACGCCGACGCGGGGATCGAGGCTTGCCAACTCGACGGCGCCGTCTCTTGTGAAGAAGACTTCGTCTCCGGTTACTCAATTGCGGA
>JAFDKH010000033.1 GCA_019307065.1 Deltaproteobacteria bacterium | reverse complement strand
ATCCGGTTCAAGGTCTATCTTATCAGGTAGTGAAAAAGAACAATTTCCCATTCGTGGCATTGGAGGATTCGATGAAAAAATATCGCCTGCCAAAAAGTCGAGGCAAGCGACCTGGAGGTCAGTCGGGTCAGGTTGAAGTCGAAACCGCTATCGTTCTACCGATGGTAATTTTTTTACTTCTTGGGTTGATCCAGCTCGGCCTGCTGCACCAGGCCCGCATCATTGGTAAATATGCCGCCTACCGCGCGGTCAGAACCGGCTCTTTGAAAAATGGAAACGTGGATGAGATGGAAAGGGCCGCTCTGGCAGTGGCCTTGCCGATTCTCAGCTGGCGAAAAGGCAGTGGCTGGCCCGAAGTGATCGGCAGAACCGACACCGCCACCAACTGGATGAAGAAATGGATCAAGCCGGGGTTCGGATCGACGCCAGTCAACACAATGACCGACTGCGGCGTTCCTTACGTGGAAGTGGAAATCTGCGGGCCGAAACAATCGGATGTCTCCGGCGGCACCTACAAACCAGGTGACAAAGAATTGGTGTCTTTCGACCACAAGGACATTGCCAGTTCTGGAATCGATACCAAGCTACGCATCCAGCTTACGCTGAACTACCGCATGATCATCCCTTTCGCCGACTGGGTAATCCATCGCATGTGGCGCGGCGAGAGAATTCTGAAAGAGCTCCACCTGGACAATCGCAAGGTTGCTATACCTAACATGGATGTTCCGACCATGATCCGCGCGGCAGCGGAGGACGGGATCTACATAATCCCGATCAAAACACACTACTCGATGAAGCTGCACTCGGACATGCCCAAGGAACTACTGCCTACTGATGATAATGTTTGCGTGAACTAGGAGGTCAGCATGCTAACTGTGAAATTGAGAAAAGCTCGTCGGTCAGAGCGGGGCCAAATCATGGTACTCGGCGTAATGGGTGTCTTGCTGGTGGCCATCATGATGCTGCTGACTCTGAACATCGGCCAGGCTGTCTACGAGAAGATCAGACTTCAACAGCTTTCGGATTCGGCCGCCTTTTCAACTGCGACCCTGGAAGCTCGCTCGTTTAACTTCATGGCCTATACCAACCGGGCAAATATCTCCGGTCTGGTTGCCGGAACGTCCGCCCACGGCTGGATGAGTATGGCCTCGACGGTCCCCATGATGTTCAAGGCGGCCATGGCGAATTTCTTTGCGATGGCTGCTTGGGAAATGTTTTTGTGTTGCAAGTGTCCGTATTGTTCATGTGTCAACCACTGTATTCATGCCGCTCGCGACACCTTGACTGCCCTTGACTACATGGACGAAGGAAATGATCTCCAAGACGCCCTCCAAGACACCAGCGATTCTTTCATTAAAACCATAAAAGCGCTCGATGCTCACATGAAATATATGGCCTTGATGCAGACCGCGATGAGGACTTGGGTAGCTATAGAAGTCGGAACTGACAAAGTCGCCAAAAACATAATCAATGGCAGTAAATATAAATATGCTCCGGGCGCCGATATTCCGGTTGGTGTCGGCATCTTTAACGCGGCGGAATATGGATCGGGTCTTCTTGGAAATAATGGCGTGTTTGAGGATAAAGCAGACAAGCGCAAGTGGGTCGCAACCGAGATCGCCAACGGCAGCCGTTATAATAAATACGTTTATAGTCGAGGCTTACCGGAGGTCTACGCCTTCGTGCATGCGAAAACCTGGAAGAACCTAATCAAGACGATTCCTAAGAAAAAAACCAACGGGAATTCCTTGCTCATATGGTACAAGGGCGAGTCCCGGGTAGTCGAAGGCGGCAGCGACGTCGAAGATAAGATCGGCAACAGTCAGCACGGCCCCAAAGGAACCGCCCTGGCTGCCCACGATGAGGGCTGGGTCGCTTCGAAAGCTTATTGCGGCGCCTCGGCTAATCCTATTGACGCCAGCGTCGGAAGCAACAATGGCAGCGGAGAGCACATCTGCGGTTATGCCTGGATTTTTAATGGCGACTGCTGCAAAGACGAGGGCAAACACGACGACGCATTTGAGTGCCTGGGTGACGACGACTTACACAACTGCTTTACCCTGTTCAATGCAAACGACGATCCGACAGAAGACTTCGGCCAGCCGGCTGTCTACTCCGTGCTCACCAGTGATTTACGCCGGACCAAAGGAGTCGAAGGCGCAGACGGCAAAAAACCCTGGGAAGTAACCAACAGTGAAACGGGGACTGTCGGTGTTGACCTGGGCGGCACAATCGGCCGCAAGGAAGTCCAGATCAGCGACCGGCCGGACGCCAAACCAAGCGGCGACAAGCTCGGCAAGGGTGTCGCCTTGAGCAAGGCTTTAGCTTATTATCATCTGCCCAGATACGACGACGGATGGAAAGAGAACCCAAACTTTTTCAACCCTTATTGGAAAGCCAAGCTACAGCCATTCAGGGACGTAAAAGAGGCGGCTAAGGTACTAACCGAGGCTTTAATCTTCAAATACAGCCCAATCTTGGCGATTGGGTTGCTAAGCGAACCGCCGTTACCATAAGGGCTTTGCGAGGAGGATGCCATGAGACTAAAAACCAATACCAAGGCCGAACATGGAGCTGCCATGGTCGAGCTGGTTGTCCTGATGCTGATCTTCGTTCCCCTGGTTATGCTGCCGCTTTATTTTCAAGACGCCATCCGCTACAAGCTCGACGCCCAGGAAGCGGTCTACAGCACGGCCTGGGATTTCGCCTACGGCAACTATGAGTCGAAATCATTCGGCGATTTGCACGAAACCATTGAGCAAAAGAATGAAGAGATCTTCAGAAACCTCTGGTCGGGCAATAAAAACGACAAACAAGATCCGGCCGGCCCCTGGGCCAACTTCGAGTGGTCCGGCAACGCGTCTCAGCCGGTCACCTGTGAGGCCGATACAGCTTTCATGGAGCCCTCTATTGGTGCCCTTTTGGCCCGATCTTTCCATAATAGCGAGTATGGCAAAAAGGGCGGCTTTATCGAATGCAAGGGTAATATAAAAGTCGAAAATCATTACATTCCCCAGTTTTTCATGACCGAATTCACTGGCAACAATGACAAAGAAATGTTTCTTGAGCAAGACCAGTTCATGGAATTCCTGGAAGGCGGCGAGCCGTACAAGTTCGGAATAATGGTCGACCCCTGGTGCATTCACAATCCTGACAAAATTGAAAAAGATGCCCAAGGCAATCCTGCCTTCAAAGATAGAGTGGCGTATGTCTACAGAAAAGCGATCCCATCTTTGATTACTTTCGAACACTTTGAGTTACGCTTTGCCGCTTGGGCGCTTAAACTAGTCAATAAAAAGATCACCCTCCCCATAGGTCTCGCAGTCGGACTGATTGATTATCCTCCCGGGCTTCCTACCGATACGGTCGATTTCACCTCTCTTCACTTTCCTGATACAACTAAGGAGATCAAGGGTAGACTGAGCGGCAATATTGAATTCTGGGTATCACCCTTCAAGGATGGTGACGACAATATGTACGAGAAAACCTTTAAAGCGCGTGAGCAGTTCTATCTGGGCTGCAACAAGCTGGAACCCAACTGTACCAACTAGGGCCCTGTTATTAAGGATGCAATGAGAACGATAGTTACCAAAAAGATGTTGTTCAGCCTGGTCGCCGGTCTTTGCCTGTTGTCCAGCCCGGCCCTGGCCGAAAGCGATATTCTCGGTTTGCCGGCCTACCCGACCGTCAAATCATTACCGTTCAGGGGCAAGCTGCAGGCCAACAGCGTACCGATGGAAACCAGCCTGATCGAAACTGACGATAAAATCGATACGGTCATCGCATTTTACAAGAAAGCCCTGACGGCCCGAGGTAAAAAGATTGTCGAGCACATGTTCAACCCCAATCATGGCTATGTCGGTTTCTTCGACATGAATACCAGAACCATGCGGATGGCAACCGTCTTCACGACTCCCCAGGGAGGTTCGATGATTATCTTATCCTCCATGGATCCGCGTCCGCTGGCCCGGCCGGCCCAAATTCCCGAAAATGTACCATCGCTTGCGGGAGCTAGCGGAACGACTACCACGGAAGTCAACGAGGGCAACACCCAGCAGCGTACTATCCGTTATGATCTCAAAGGAGTTGCACCCGAACAAGCCCAAAAGCAGCTGATCGCCAAGGCCGAAGAAGAAGGCTGGCATGTAGATCAAGAAGAAATGACTTTCGGCAAGAAATCGGTCGTTTTGAAACGAGAAAACGAAACCTGCATCTTGAGAATCGATCCGGTCACAGACAAGCAGAATAAGAAGGTTTATAGTTCCGTCACAATGATAATTATTAATAACAATATCAGATAACAAGGAGTACACCGATGCAACAAAGAAACAAGTTGAGCATGCTTATCATCGCGATCTGTTCCATCGTTCTGGCTTTTTCTTCAATATCGCTGGCCCGCCGCTCGCTGGCCAGATGTACGAAAGATTGTAAAGAGGCGGTAGAACAATGCAAAGTCTTCTGCAAGAAGGGAATGAAGGAACAAGGCGGCAACGCCATGGCGTTAGACAGGTGCATTTCCATGTGCGATGCCCTCACGGAAAGATGCCTGAAACGCTGCAAAACCAAGAGAAAATAATAATTCCGTACTTCCTAATTTGGAGGTCGCTATGAGAAGAAAAGTTACGTTACTGTACAGACTACGCAAGGGCCGACGCGGCCAGTCTATGGCGATGTATGCGATTATTACGGCATCTATGTTGGTATTCGGCTCGGTCTTCGCCATGAAGATTCTTCCGGATATGCTCGATGCCTACAACAACTTCGCCGCGAGCATGTATTTCAGTATCAATATGCCGATTCCCTGAGTGGGAACCGGTCTGGCGGTTCTGGCTGATGCTTCAGATTCGGACTGTGTTCAGATCAGGCATAACTCTAATTTCCACAAGTAATTTCTTGACATCAAGGTATTGGCTTGCAAAACTTCCCAACTAGATGGATGAACAGCGGTCATTCAGGCTACTTTTTGACTGGTGATCACAACGAGCGGCGGCGTGTTTCCGGCGCATGACAAACGGCACTTTCTTGAAATCACTCGGGTTTAGGGTGGTTGAAAGTGAGTACAGGAGAAGGAGCAGAAGTATGGCAACAGGAAAAGTCAAGTGGTTCAACGATTCGAAGGGCTTTGGATTCATTGAACAAGAAGATGGCGAGGATGTTTTTGTTCATTTCTCGGCTATCGAGTCCGAGGGCTTCAAAACGTTGAAAGAAGGCGAATCAGTTGAGTTCGAGGTCACCGAGGGCCCCAAGGGTCTTCAGGCCAAGAATGTGAAGGTTCTCTAGGCAGGGTCGTACCCGAATAGATTACCGCGTGGCCGGGCATTTCGCCCGGCCATTTTTTTTTGGCCGGGCCGGCCAAGCAACTTATTCGATCTTGTTGGCTGCCGCACGAACCCGCTCGATGGCTTTTTGAGCTGAGTCGTTGGCGTCAGGAAAGTTCTTGACCAGGGCCTTGATCTCATCACGAATCAAATCGAACTCCGGCGTCTCATTGCCCTCATGCACCTTTTGTCCTTTGTCCGATACCCGAGAGAACTTTAAAGCCTTGGAGTAGTAACTCAGGGCTGAATCCAGATCTCCTTCAAACAAATAAGCATGCCCCATCCTGCGCAGGGCCGAGGCCCGCTTGGCGTTCTTCTTCAAGGCCCGGTTGGCAGACCGTTTGGCAGCCTTCAATTTGCCGCGTTCGATTTCGTGATAGGCCAGCTGAGCACAACCAACATCCAGCCCCAGGGAGCATGAGCGCTTGGCGGCCTTGTAGGCGCCGTCACTGTCGTTCAAGCGCTGCAGGGCAACCGCCAAATTGTTGCAGCCCGAAGCGTCATCGGCATCGCACGCTTGACGCGCCGCTGTGGCGGCCCCTTCGGCGTCGTCTTTTACATACAAAAGTATATGAGCCAGGTTCCCGCAGGCAGATTTGTTGCCGCCTTTACAGGCCCCGCGCATACCAGTCTCTGCGCATTCCATGTCGCCGCGCTGGAAACAAGCCATTCCCATCTGGGCACATTGCCTGGCCCCGCTGCACTCGGTCAAGACCGGCCCGTCCGAGCTTGCCCCGCCCGCGCAACTGGTGATATCGATTTCCTGGTCGCCGACAGTCAGCCTGGCGCTTCTCATTTCCCAGCCGCCCCCGTGTTTTTCGAGGTAAAACTCATAAGTGCCGCTGTCTTTCGAACCCTTGACCGGCATTCGCCAGTTGGCCCGACCGTAGGCGCCCTCGGTCTTGGCTGAACCGCATGAAACCCCAACATAAGCGACCCCGATCCCGTCCCCGAGTAAATCTCGCGCCGGCTGGCAATTACTGAGTCGCTCCATCACAAAATCATGATAACCCATGCACGAACCGGCGGCGATACCGAACAAGGGCGTCACGAACACCAGGGCTACGATAATGCCTGCCAATGCTATCCACTTGGATTTTTTCAACACGATCACTCTCCCGGATTTGAGTTTGCCAGACAATAAACCGCGCTATTTTCAGTTGTCAAACGTTCCTGATCACTCACATTGACATCCTGGCAGAAACCTATAAAAATCCCCCTCAGATTCGACCCAAATGAGGGGTAGCCAACTAATGCTGGAGCTGGTTGTTTCGAAGGGCGGCAAGGACCTGGTCGCTCTGGCGCTTGATAAAAAAACAGTAAGTATCGGGCGAGCCGGAACCAACGATCTGAGTATTCCCGACCCGACTGTTTCCCGCCACCAGTGTCAGATTGTAACTGAAGGGAAAAAGCTTCGCTTGCTCGATCACAGCGGCCAGGGCACCAGCGTTGACGGCAAGCGAGTCAAAGACGCACTCTTGCAGCCGGGGGCTCAAATCAACTTCGGAACTCTAACCGGCACCCTGCGTGAGCGAGCAGACCAACCCAGACCGGCCGATACTCTGACCGGCGGGGGTACCGAAGTGCTGCTCGACAAACAAGACCAGCCGGAAGCCTTGAAACTCGTCGGCCAGCTCAAATCCAAACCACTCGAGATAAAACTCAGCGGCAACGTAGTCAATCTGGGCCTCGAGCCGACCAATGATGTTGTCGTAAAAGACAGCTTCATCTCGGCTTTTCATTGTCGCTTCTACAAAAAGTCCGGGGCATGGTTCATCGTCGATCTCGACAGCACCAATGGAACCAAGGTCAACGGAGTTCGGATCGGCGAAGCCCAGCTATCGGCCGGCGCGGTAGTTACACTGGGGAAGTTCGAGCTTCGAGTAGAACTCGATATCGATCAGACGGCCCCTGGCGGGTTTCATGGAATACTCTCCGAAGATCCGGTTATGGAGCCGGTTTTCGAGACTATTCGACGAGTCGCTCCCACCGATGAAACCGTCTTGATCACCGGGGAAACCGGATCAGGCAAGGAACTCGTAGCTCAGGCTGTCCATCAGCTCAGCCTAAGATCAGATCAAACGCTGGTGACCCTGAACTGCGCCGCTATCACGAAAGATCTTCTGGAAAGTGAACTATTCGGCCATGAAAAAGGGGCCTTCACCGGTGCCCAATCACGTCGCTTGGGACTTTTCGAAGAAGCAGATAAAGGCTCGCTCTTCCTCGATGAGATCGGCGAGCTTGGCCTGGATATCCAGGCCAAGCTGCTAAGAGCCCTCGAAAACGGCGAAATCAGGCGGGTGGGTAGCAATACTCCGATAAGAATCGATGCACGTGTAATAACCGCCACTCACCAATCGTTGCCGTCAAAAGTACAGAGCGGTGACTTTCGCCAAGATCTCTACTACCGAATCTGTGTAATCGAAATTGCGATACCGCCCCTCAGAGAGCGGCCCAAAGACATTCCATTACTGGCGCGCTATTTTCTTCAAAAAGCTACTCGAAACACCGGGGCCCGTACAATTTCTAAACAAGCTATAGAATCGCTGGTCAAGTACCGTTTTCCCGGAAACGTTCGCGAACTCAAACACGTTATCACCCGGGCAGCTATCCTCTGTCCGCAAGACACGATCGAGGCCAGCCACCTGGCGTTCTCTCCACCGACCCTGGCAGATCGAGTGTCCGAATCAAAAATCTATCGGAAGGGTAAAACTCTTCAAGAAGTTGAAGTCGAAACCATTCGGCAGACTCTGAATGCCCACGACGGGAACCAAAAAGCCGCGGCGCGGGTCCTGGGAATCGCACGCTCGACATTGATTCACAAAATGGAAAAGTACAACATCTCTTCCAAACCAGGCGAGACCAACCGCGCTAGCTGACCCCTATTTTACAGAAAAACCCACGTCATTCCCGAATGCCTTTATCGGGAACCCAGTCTTCGCTATATGGATTCCGTCTAGAACCATGACGGAATGACACGGGTTTTGAGCACTGGTGGACTAATCTGTCTATTTCGGGACGAGTTTCAGAACGTATTTCTTGTCCTGCTCGATTTCTTGACGGGTTAGGACAAACGGCCGGTATTCGACATTTCGCCACAACTCGACCTGGTCATCGTAGTGGCTGCTCATGAAGTTTCCCGATATTCCTGATGGAATCACGCGCAGTGAGTTGCTCCGCTTGGCAAAATCGATAATCATGCGCTGCGATGTTCCGGCGGTAACTTCCCAAGGTTTGTCCAGCGGATATGGCGCCGGATTGACCGTCGCAAAACTACCACCCATGGGGAAAGGTCCCGCATTCAACAACCAGCCGGCGGCGCTCGAATAGCGGCCGACCGGATGATAAAAGGTCAGAGTGTGTAACTCACCCCAGACCCAGCTCTCAACCGAATTGCCCAGTTTGTCTTTGAGAAAACCAACGGCCTCTTTGAAACTCTTAGTGACTAGCTCGGCCAGGTTCTCGGGCTCTTTGGTCTCAGGATTATCAAACCAGGCCGACTCTCCCCGGGAGACCAGATTACGCAACCCGTTGAACACCAGATAACGGTTCATACCCTTGACATACTTTCCGAACAACTCCTCGCCCATGCGGGGCATGAAGGTATTTTTAATAAGGTTGTTTACGGTAGCGTGGAAAATAGTCGTGGCAACATCGTCAGGGTCAGCCACAAAATCCCATTTTTTGAGTTCAGCCAGAGCTTGCTTTTCTAGGTTTGAAAGGTTACCGGACCCAAGTAACAGCGTGAAAAGCGGCACCCATTCTTCGGCTAAAACTACGTAAAAATCAGCATGCATTTTCTTAATGTCTTCGATTCCGATCTTCTCTTTGGCCTCGAGCATGCTTCTGATTCTCTGGATCCGATCGGGCATGGCGTAATAATGCGAAATTTTATGAGGGTAGTCGTCGCTGACGATCTTATTGTTGGCAGTCGCGATGAACCCTTCGGCCGGATTTCTCATGCGCGGTTGCTGTTCGGTCGGCACGAAGCCGGACCACTCGTGCTTGCCATCCCAGCCGGGCAAGGTAAGGCCGCCGTCAAAACCCTGTCGGTCGGGAATCCCTGCCGCCAGCATGTATCCGATGTTTCCTTGATCGTCGGCGAATACCCAATTCTGCCCGGGACTTTTAAAAAAAGCGGCGGCCTGTTCGACTTCGCTGATATTCCTGGCCCGGTTGGCCAAGTAGAGCGCCCGGGGGGATTCGAACAACTCGCTGGCGGTCCAGCGCATCGCAATCGCGGTGCCTGGCTTGGCATTGATGTCTTTCAAGTCACTGATGATCGGCCCGTGCCGGGTAAGCCGGATTCTGGCTTCGACCTGGGAGCCGCCGCGGACTTTGATGATTTCAGATCTGACCTCGATATCTTCGAAGCCAGCCTGGTACTCAACTTGATCGGGATTGGCCGGATTGATCTTCTCGACATAGTAGTCGGTGTCGTCAATCATGCTGTTGGTGAATCCCCAGGCTACATGCTCGTTGGCACCGACAACGATAAAAGGAATGCTGGCCAGGGTCACTCCGGAAACATTCTGCCCCGGCGAATTCAAGTGAATCTCGTACCAGATGCCGGGCAGGGTATGTCCCAGGTGCATATCATTGGCCAGAATTGGTTTGCCGGTTTTCGACTTTTGGCCCGAAATAACCCAGCTGTTACTCGCTCCCCCGGCTGAGAAATCCAACAATTGCTCGACCTGGCCGAAAGCCTCGAGCAAACCCAGGTTGGTTCCCAACGTCTGTCGCTTTTCTTTTTCTGTAATGACTGGATAGCCCTTGGGATAATCGACGAATATGGTTGAAGCCAACTCGGGGCCGACCTTCTCGATAACCGCCGCGTGCATCATTTCGATGCCGAACGACACGTTCAGTCCCCAGGACATGAAATAATGCGCCGCCAGGCAGTCGGCAGGCAGCCACGGCTCCGGGTCGGCACCCAACAGCGTGAATTCCAGCGGCAATGATTCATCCGGGTTATTCAAAAAGGCATTGACCCCATCTGCATAAGCCGTCATGGCCGCAACAATCTCGGGCGGCAACTCCAAGACCATTTCATCCAGAGTTTTTTTGGCCGTGACTGTGCGGAAGAAGCGATCGAGCGGGACCAGCTTTTCCCCGAGTATCTCGGCCAACCTGCCACGAATCGCCCGTCTGAGTATATCCATCTGAAAAATGCGATCCTGCGCCGCACAATAACCAGAGGCAAAGTAGGCGTCAGCGTCGGATTGGGCGTAGATATGAGCCATACCATACGAGTCACGGATGATTTCAACCGGCTTGGAAATTCCAGCCACACTCGTCTGTCCCTCAAAAAGAGGCAGGGTCGAGCGCAGGTAGAAATAACTGCCGGCCAATGCGATCATTATCAATGCCAGGCAAATGACTAAGGACCATTTGAGGACCTTGATAAATTTTTTCACTTAGAGATCATCCTCGGCCAGGACAACCAGACAATCTTCGGGTTCAATCTCGAGGGATGTATTTTTCTCGATGTTGAGTTTCACGCCGAAGTTTTTATCGGGCTGATAAGCCTGACTTTTCTTGCGCACCCCCAGGCAGATCTCGTCGCGTTTTAGCGCCAGACCCATCAGGTCGGCAAAAGTAACTTTTTGCGGCAAGGAGTCGAAATACAAGCTGGCCGGCTTGATGTATATTTCACTGCCTTCTTCCTGGAAGATGTCATCGTACAATTCCTTGATTCTAGGCTCCTCACTGAGCTGGGCCAGAATCATGGTGATCATCTTGTTGCTGATGATGAAGTCGTCTACGTTGGTCTGGGTGATCAGTTCCTGGTTTTCCGAGTTGAGCACCTGGGTAATTATTTTTGTACTCAGTTTCATGACCGCACTGTCGCGCAGAATCTTGCGCAACAACAACAGAATGACCAGCGTTTCGGAATCGGTTCGTTCAGCCGAGTCTTCTTCCTGATTCTGTGACAAGATAATCACATTGTCATAGCCGAAGGGCTTGACGGCTTGCAGATCACCGAAAGACATCGGATTTCCATTGATCAAATTGATCTTCAGGCTGGTATTGGAATCTCTGAGCGCCTGGACCTGGCTGATGATCCGCTCGGATGGGTCGTGGACTACGATGTCAATCTCCGAACCATCCAGCAAGTAGTCGGCATATTCGCTGACGACGATATTGGCTATACTGTGCCAGCCCAGAATAAGTTCCCGTTCGCGACGCTGTTCAAGGCGGGTATAACTGAAAGGTAGATCGACCGGCCTGGCCACCGCTTGTTTGGCAAATTTGATAGTCGAGTCATCTTCGGCCAGGATCAAGACCTCATCGCCTTCTTCCATTATTTCGTCCTTGGGCGGCCTCATCAGAAGACTGCCGTCGGCCTTGCGAACTCCCAAGGGGACCCCGTCGGGGAAATGAAAAAGACAGTCGTAGAACCCGATCCCACCCCAGTCGGCTTCGTAGAAATACAGCTCGCCCCCGTCATACGATAGAATCTCGTTGTAAACCACGGCCAGGCCCGAAGTGCGCGAGGTTTGCACCAGAATCTTGCCCAGAATATCCCAGCTGTCGATCGAGGTGATCAGATTGGATTCGAACGTTTCGACCAGCTGACGACTGGACTCGAGAAACAGTTCGGCCACAATATTGATTCTGTTCTCGCCCTCCTGGCAGGCGATTAACGCCAGAATCGTCTTTATCACTCTGGAATCGGAGACTTGTTTCACTTCGTCAGATGCGCCTTGGCCACAGCTGCCAAGTATGATGGCCGACTTGGCCTCGCTGGCGCTGACTTTATTGAGATTAGCCAGTGATGATGTAATGCCGTTGCGAGTCACGACTTTGGTGGTCAAGGTATCGGGTACCATGGTAGTGACTTCGTCGTCCATCTCGACTTTGTCTTTCTCGGCCAGGATCACGATCCTGGCTCTCCTCTCGCTTTCGTTGGCGATGACCAACTCACGAATGATATCGACCACCCTTTCGTTCCAGCCCAGAATCAAGGTCTGACCGGATTCGACAACCCGGCTGCGCCCTTTTCTGAACTCCCACATGGTTTTTTCCAGCTGGTTGGTAATAAAGGCGATCAGCATCGAGAAGATTACAACCCCCAATATCCCGGCAATGATGATAGTGAACTTGAGCCAGGCCGACGCCTCACTATCGACTCCCATGTTGCCCGGGTCTGTCATGGCCAAGAACACGTTCCAGATATGAGTAAAAATACTTTCAAAGATGTCCGTACCGGGGAAGATCAGAAGCACGACCCAGCGAATCAAGACAGCCAACCCGAGGCTGATCACGAAAAGGATCAGCAGGCTGACAAAGATCGACATGCCCCCTTTGGCCATGAAATTTTCAAAACGATAGCTGAGTCTCTCTCTAAAGCTCGATATCATGCCCCCGGCCCTCCTCGCCTATAACCGGAAAACCTCCCCGTTGCAAAAACGGCCGAAAACCGGAGAGTCAACCAGCAATAAGTGGATATGCAAGAGTAAAGCGTTTCTTCTGACAGAGAGTATCGGTACAGATAACAAAGTCAAACTTGATTTTCAGCTGGTGAGTGCCTTTTGCCGGGGCCTCGTAGGGGACCTCGAAGCGGCATTTCTTCTTTTCCAGTCGGGCCACGTCTTTTTTACGCAGTTTTTTCTTGGCAAGTTTAAGGTTGGCCGGCGGTTCAATATCAACAACTACGGGCGCTTTTTCGTTGAATTTCCATTTGGCCGTCGTTTGAATCTCGATAACCAGTTTACCTTTGAGATTATTGGTTTTATCGGCAATCACTCCGCCGAGAATAATGTAGTTATCGGATTTTTTTACGGCCTTTATAACTTCGTCGGCCCCTGCCCGGCAGGCGCCCAGCAAAGCCAAACCAGAAACAAACACGAGTAGTTGGCGGGTCAGGTTCATGTACTCACCTTAGAAGGAATGGACGTTCGAAAAGTCCTCTAAATTCACCAGAGTTCACCGGTCAGGAAAGGATTTGTTCTTTTCTCTACTCCAACATTGGTGGCTGGTCCATGCCCAGGATATAGTTTGGTATCATCTGGATATATAAATATTTTTTCTTTGACGTTTTGGACGAGTTTTTTCATCGATCCGCCGGGTAAATCCGTGCGGCCCACCGATCCTTGAAAAATCAGATCACCTACTAAAATTTTCCCCTCATCCTTAATCACCAATGAAATGCTGCCCGGCGAGTGTCCCGGGGTGTGCAGCACCTCGAGGATGATCGCACCCAATTCGACCGTATCTCCTTCATTGATCGTACGATTGGCGGCCGGCGAATTCTCTACGGCGATCCCGAAGATTCGACCTTGATCAGCCAACTGAGTCAACATACCTGCTTCTGAAGGATGAATCAGGATCTCGGCCCCGGTCTCTTTTGAGAGATCGTTGTTGCCACCGACATGATCGAAGTGAGAATGGGTATTGATAATATATTTACACTTGAGCTTGTGACGATCGAGAGCACTGACGATAGCACCCACATGCCCGCCCGGATCTACGACGGCCCCAATCTTGGATTCGGAATCACCAACGAGATAGCAGTTGGTCAGCAGTGGTCCGGTCTCCAACGAGTCAAAAACGAGCATTTTTCAGTAACCTCCACTCCCCGAGGTGTCAGCGGCCGAGATTAACCCTGCCGGTCCTTTAGGTCAATACCCCGGCAGCTCTCGAATGACAACACCTTTACTATCACCCGAGCCTCAGGTAAATAACGAGTGTATATTTGGAGGTTCAACGATGAGCTTCAGCTATCCTAGACTGGTAGTCTGGTTGGCTTTTTGGATTGCCGCATGTAACGGCAGCTCGGGACCGGACGACAAGCGAGTCAAGATTGTTCAGGGCGACTTCGGCATTTTTTACGACCAGGACAAGCTGACTTTGACTCTCGAAAGAAATGATCAAGTCTTATTGACTCTCAAGAATACCGATTTGCAACTCGGTGTTGTCGCCCTGGTCGATGACAACGTCAATTAGGATCCCTGGCCGCTAGTAACCGATGACGGGATTAGCGACTATACCCCGCCGGCCGGGCTGCGCTGGCTCGATATTGCTGAAGCTGCAATTACCGCTCAGTCCGACACTTCGCTCAGCCTGGATTTGACATATGAGCGGGGCGGGCAAGCTTCTTTGAAAATCGAGCTGATCGGACTTGGCAGTTATCGGTTTTTTTGGACATCTCCAGACTCAAAGGTCGCCTACTACCGACTGCGTCCCAAGGTGGATGCTGCCGAAGGGTTCTACGGGCTGGGCGCCTACCTCGACCAAGTCAACCATCGCGGCAAGATTAGGGCCATGCAAATGGAACTCAATTTCAAAATCGAAAGCGGCTACAACGAAGCCCACGTACCGGTTCCGTTGATAACCGGCACGCGCGGCTGGGGATTGTTTGTCGACAGCCCATATCCTGCTATTTTCGATGTCGCCAGCCAACGCAACGATCTGCTCGATGTCATTTTCGCCCCGGCTTTGAAATCTTCAGACGGGCTGACTTTTTACTTGCTGGCTGCCGATCACCCGCTGGATATCACCAAGCTGTACTACGATATCAGCGGGTACCCGCTTCTGCCGGCGGCCTGGGCCTTGGGCCCCTGGCTGTGGCGCGATGAAAATGATAACCAGGCCCAGGTAATCGACGACGTCAACACCATGCGCGACCTCGACCTGGCCACCAACGCGATCTGGATCGACCGACCGTATGCTTCGGGAGTCAACACTTTCGATTTCCTGCCGGCCCAATTCGATGATCCGACCGCCATGATTGCAGAGATACACGACCTGGGGTTCCGGCTGGCGCTATGGCATACCCCCTATCTCGACGAGAGTGATCCGGCCGTGGCCGATCTGCTTACTATTGCCGAAGACAACGATTATTTCCCACCTAGGAATGGCATGATTCTCAATCACTGGTCGAAGCCGATCGACTTTACCAACCCCGAGGCTTATGCCTGGTGGCAGAATCTTATCCGTAGCTACACCGATCTGGGTATCGAGGGTTTCAAACTCGACTATGCCGAGGACGTGGTTGTCGGGTTGTTGGGCGCCCGCAACAAGTGGCAGTTCCACGACGGCAGCGACGAGCGCACTATGCATAGCCGCTACCAGCTCTTCTATCACCGGGTCTACGCCGAAACTCTTCCGCAGTCGGGCGGCTTTTTACTTTGCCGCGGCGGCACGCATGGTGACCAGGTCAACGTCAGCGTGATTTGGCCGGGTGATTTGGACGCCACCATGGGAAAGCACGGCGAGATCCGTATTGACGGCAACGATGAGTACCTGGCCGTCGGCGGCCTGCCGGCATCGCTGATATACGGGCTCAGCCTGGGCCCCTCAGGCTTTCCTTTTTACGGCGCGGACACCGGCGGCTATCGGCACTCACCACCCGACTCCGAGACCTTCATCCGCTGGTTCGAGCAAACCGCGCTGTCTTCGGTGATGCAGATTGGGACCAGCTCCAACGATGTAGCCTGGGAGTTCGGCAATCAGGATTTGCTCGACTGGTATCGCATCTATGTCCGCCTGCACTTGAGATTGTGGCCCTATGAATGGAGCCTGGCAAAAAAGATCGCCAGCGACGGCCGACCGATTCAACGCCCGCTGGGCCTGCAATATCCCGAACTCGGCCGGCACCCCGACGACATCTACATGTTCGGAGACGATCTGCTGGTCGCCCCGGTTGTAGTTCACGGCGCACGCCAGAAAGAAGTCATTTTTCCGCCGGGCCGCTGGATCGATTGGTGGAACGGCCAGATCTATGAGGGTGACCGGACTGAGACCGTCGAGGCAGCTCTCGACAAGCTGCCGCTATATCAACGGGCCGGCTCGATCATCCCCTTGCTCAGGCCGACAATCGACACACTGGCGCCGACCGGCCAGCCCGAGCGAGTTGATTCGTACGCAACCAGCCCGGGCGTGCTCTACGCCCGAGTTGCCGCAGGTCAAGCCTCGACTTTTACTTTGTTCGACGGCACACAACTCGGCCAGGAAAAGCAAAGCACAAGCCTGAGCCTGAGCTGCAAGGCCGGCAGCGACTTCAACCTGGGAGTCTTGTTCGAAGTAGTCGCCTTTGGCAGCCAGAAACCTGCTTTTGTAAAAGACAATGACAGCTCGTTGAACGAGGCTGCCGGCCTGGGCGATCTGGAAAACGCCGCTTCCGGCTGGTATCACGAGACTGCCAAGGGCGGCACTCTGAATATTAAAGTCACTGGCGGCGAGCATAACATCGAAATCAGCGAATAGACTGGGCCTGCTTCAGATCTGTTGTTCAAAAATACTTTTCATGCCTTTGAATGAAAGATTAGGATTGAAAATCCAGGCATTCAGATCGATGTAGCGGGGATAGAATATGAATCTCGATCTGTAGAGTGGTCCGTTAGCGTAATAGCCCTTGTTCCATTCGAGAATTCCAATGCAACCAGCTGCTCTGGAGATTTTTTCTAGTTCGGCCAGCAGGGCCTTCTTTTCTTTATACTTGAGTCCTTCCCAATATAGAAAGTCAAGCCAGGCCCAACGCTGTCTGCCGCGCAGTCCGACCAGGTCGTTGTAGGTAAAGTTGAGAAATCCTCCGATGCGTCCATCTCGTTCGTAGACTACGGTTGTGGTAACACCGGCAGTGTCGAGCTGATCGGAAAGAGTTTTCTCATCGAAAATGCGAACCAAGCATTTCTCATCTGAATACCTGCCGGTGAGCTCGAGGATCTGACCCAGGTCCTTTCTTTGATATGGCCTGACGCTACCGGGCACTTTCGGGCTGCCTATCGGCCGGTGGGCTCCGAAAAGCTTAATCGCCGCAATTTCATAGCGCTTCAGCCTCTCGGCCTGGGTCACCTTGGCAAGGTCAATCGGTCGAGTAACCGGGTGCAATGTCTTGATCAGTTCGATCCGATGGTTGGGCTTGAGGTGCTTGTCGAAAATAAATGCCGAGCGATGTTTCTTCTCGAGTGTCAGTAAAGTGAAGTCGCAACCGAGATCCTCGTTACGCAGCAAGCATTCCTTGATCATCTTTATGATGATACCCTGGCGCCGGTATTCTTTGTGACCGACCAACATGCATGATAGGGCGCCTTTGTATCGCTGGCCCTGGAAGCGGTAAGTCCGGGGAAGATTGGCGATGAAAGCCACCAGCTTGATACCGTCATAGGCCCCAACCAGATAGCGCGGGTCATCCACACAACTAAAGAAATGCCGGGCCAGGTCCGGCCGGTACAGATCCGGCCAGGTATTGATTCCGTATTCTTCGTTCCAAGAGTCAGCCGCCATGGCCCCGAGGGCCTCGACATTTCCATCAAAATCCCGATATTCGATCGGAGCCATGCGATCTTCATATCATGTTTGGGCGTTGACCTAGAAGCATTCGTTCTGGTATTCGTGATCTATGAGCAATAACCCGCGAAATCCCTATCCGACCGTCGATGTCATCATCGAACTCGAAAACGGAAAAATCGTATTGATCAAACGCAAGAACCCACCGCCCGGCTGGGCTCTGCCGGGTGGTTTCGTCGACTACGGTGAATCAGTCGAGCAGGCTGCAGTCCGCGAGGCCCTGGAAGAAACCTGTTTGAAGATTGACCTGATCGAGCAATTTCACACCTACAGTTCACCCGAGCGCGATCCGCGCCAACACACTCTGAGCGTCGTCTTCATCGCCAGGGCCCCGGGCCAACCCCGGGCAGCCGACGATGCCGCAGAAACAGCCATTTTCGATCCGCATAGCTTGCCGGACGAGATGGCTTTCGATCACCGGCAAATCATCGCAGACTACTTGAGTTACAAAGAAACCGGCCGCAAGGGCCGCTTCACTTTGCCCCGAGAGGAATAATCATGGCCGAAACAAAGCTGACCGACGAAGAGAAGCAGCAGTTACTCGAGCTGGCCCGCGAAACCATCAGCCACAAATTACAGCACGGCAAAGTGGAAGACTGTCATACAGTCGAGGGCAATCTAGCCGAAGCTTGCGGGGCTTTCGTCTCATTGCATATGCACGGCAATTTAAGGGGCTGCATCGGTACTTTCGTCAGTCAGCGCCCACTGGTTAATACCGTTCAAGAGATGGCCGTCTCGGCCTCCCAGCGCGACCCGCGTTTTTCAGCCATAACACCCGAAGAACTCAAGGACGTCGATATTGAGATTTCTGTATTGTCTCCCCTGAAAGAAATTACAGACGTGTCCGAAATCGAAGTCGGACGACATGGCATCTACATAACTAAAGGGTTCTATAGCGGCGTTTTATTGCCGCAGGTAGCCACCGAATACGGCTGGGACCGCGACACTTTTCTCGAACACACCTGCGCTAAAGCCGGCCTGCCTTCGAATGCCTGGAAAGAAAAAGAAACCAAGATCGAAATTTTCGAAGCCCAGGTATTTGGCGAAAAAAACTAGACCCTATATAATATTTTTTCTTTTCGCTTTTGCGAAAGCTTTGGGCTTCAACCCATCGGGTAAGAATTTGTAAACCAGGGGCAACAAGAGCGCCCCGCCGGGCAACGAAAAAATTGCCAGGGACGGGATAGTGCGCAAAATATTGACCAGCTGACTTCCCATTTTTTTTCGTTCTTCCTTGGAAAGTCTTTCGCCCAGGCTGGCCCGGTAGAGCAGCTCGGTTAGCTCCTTGGTGTCTTTGATGTTGCCGACGATCATACCCAGGTTCTCTGAAATGGCTTTCTGCAACTGATCGGCCATGCGCTGGCGGTAGGAGCGTACGGCCGTACCGACTGTAAACATATCCAGGTAGGCTTTGTGCTGTTCGTAGAACTCGACTACCTGTGTCTCCAGGAGTGCCAAGCTTTCGGGGGACACTCGCAACCAGCCGGCCAGGTCACCGATATAGATTGATTCCTTTTCAGAGAAATATCCGTCGAGCATGGCGCCCAAAATAACCTGCTCGAGTAAAAAATCACGGGTGCGATCGTCTTCGACAACGGCCGCAACAGCCAGCGGCTCGATCGGTTCTTTCAGGGCCCGCAAGAGTGTTTTTCTGACCTTGCGCGGCAAATGCGAAGATTTAATCTGCTTGGCGACTACTCGCCGGGACCCGACCCCCAGCGAACGATCTGCCTGAGTCAATCCGATCATGGCCCGCAACAACAATTCTCGTTCGCGATCGCGATAGTCGAGAACTCGCCCGAAAGCCGCTTCGTCCATGCCGTTCTCGAAGTAAGACACCGCAATGCGACCAAGCGTCTTGGCGTCGACATAATTGAAACTGTTGTGGATCGGCAACCCCAATAAAGGATTGCCAGACATGTATGCCTGGTGACTGAGGTGCTTTTCAACTTGCTTTGACAGCTTGAGCAGGGCCTTATCGGGTTCGCCATCCTGGGCGATCGAGGGAATCAGGTCATGCAGTCTGTGAGCCAGCTTGAATTCATGACGCAACACGGCAAAACAAATCAGCAGCTCGCTCAGCCGGATCAAGCCGCTGGTGCAGTGAGAAACCGCGCAACCTATTTCCATGGCCAGATCGGCTTCGATTTTAATAAGCGCCAGGAAAACGGCCCGGCGTTGAGCGTACCCCTTGGCAGTATGATGCGCGATTGTCTCTTCTGATGCCAGTGGCGTCCCATAGACTACACCAGTCTGACGCATGCGGTGTTCTACCCAACGCCGAATCATGCCATCTGATGAGAAGTCGGGGTTTTCGTTCTTGAAATTCTCTAGACGGACGAAAGCGTCTTCATTATCGAAGGCCCGTATGCATGATTGCAAAAATAGAAAAAGCCAATTTTTGTCCACTTGTGTTGTCTAGCCTGCCTGCCAGTTGGGGTCAAGGGAGAAATCCTAGGATCAACCCGCTGGGGCTGTATAAATTTTTCCTATGATTTCAGAGCAATAGAACTTTGCCTGGCAACACTCAGGCTCAGTCGACACCAGAGTCAATAGTACTTGCTAAGACCCGACTGGTTTGCTATAGCAACCAGCCAAATGAATAGGAATTTTCAACGCACATATTTCTACTTTATTTCACAGCTTTCTACTGAACGATCTACTGAATATGAAGGGAGAAGATCATGAAGTTTCTGTTCTTTTACGCACCGATCATTGCGGCGGTAGCAGCCTTGTTGTACGCCTTGATTAAAGCCAGCTGGGTATCCAAACAGGATGCCGGGGCCGACAACATGAAGCAAATCGCAACCTGGATTTCGGACGGGGCGATGGCCTTTCTGGCTCGTGAATACAAGGTCTTGGCGATCTTTGTGGTTGCCATTGCGGTTCTCTTGGGCTTTTCGAATGCCGGACTGGAAGACAGCCATTGGCTAATCGCAGTACCCTTCGTGGTCGGCGCGCTCTGTTCGTCGCTGGCCGGCTATATCGGTATGAAGGTAGCCACCAAGGCCAATGTGCGCACCGCCGCCGCCGCCCGGTCGAGCTTGAATGCCGCTCTGCAGGTGGCCTTTTCGGGCGGTTCGGTCATGGGCTTGTCGGTTGTCGGCCTGGGAGTCTTGGGGCTGGCGGGCCTGTTTGTTGTGCTCGATCTGGTAGGTGCTTCTTTGTTCAAACCAGACATCACCGACAGCGAACTTATGATGTCGATGCTCAACATCCTGGCCGGATACTCGCTGGGCGCCTCTTCGATCGCCTTGTTCGCCCGCGTGGGCGGCGGCATCTATACCAAAGCCGCCGATGTCGGCGCCGATCTGGTGGGTAAAGTCGAAGCCGGAATTCCCGAAGATCACCCGCTCAACCCGGCCACCATTGCTGATAACGTGGGTGACAACGTCGGCGACGTGGCCGGAATGGGCGCCGACTTGTTCGAGTCCTTTGTCGGCTCGATTATTTCATCGATGATTCTGGGCGTGACCTGGTACGCCGGTTTGAAAGAAGTCGCCCCCGAGATGGCCATGAACGCAGTCTACCTGCCGCTGGTAGTGGCCATGATCGGCATCGTCATGTCAATCATTGGAACCCTTTTCGTGCGCACCAAAGAAGGCGGTAACCCTCAGACGGCTTTGAACATGGGCACTTTTGCCGCGGCCGGCTTGATGATCGTCGGGGTCACCGCCGCCCTGTACTTCTTGCTGCCCAAAGAAACCTTCTGGGTGACCGATATACTGACCGGCCGGACCGCCGGATTCTCCTGGTGGGGCGTGGCCGTAGCCATCTCGGCCGGGCTGATTGCCGGAACCCTGGTAGGAGTCACCACTGAATACTATACCGCCACCAACCGCAAACCGGTCGGCACGATCGTCGAGGCATCCAAGACCGGCCCGGCGACTACAATCATTCAGGGTCTGGCGGTCGGGATGAATTCGACCACCATCCCTATTCTACTGATCTGCGGCTCAATTGGTGTCTCGTATTATTACGCCGGCCTGTATGGCATTGCCATGAGCGCGGTCGGCATGCTCTGCACCACCGGCATCCAGCTGGCCGTCGATGCCTACGGCCCAATCGCCGACAACGCCGGCGGCATAGCCGAAATGGCCCAGCTGGGCCGCGATGTGCGGGCCCGGACCGACCACTTAGACGCGGTCGGTAACACCACCGCCGCTATCGGCAAGGGTTTCGCAATCGGTTCGGCCGCCTTGACCGCCCTGGCCATGACCAGTGCCTACATGACCAAGATGCACGGCGAAGTGGTTATCTCGGCCAACAACCCGTACACACTAATCGGCATGCTAATCGGCTGCATGCTGCCTTTCCGCTTCTCGGCCATGGCGATGGTAGCCGTCGGTCAGGCTGCCCAGGACATGATTAAGGAAGTCCGGCGCCAGTTCAAAGACATCGCTGAACTGCGGCCGGCCCTGATCGCCGCCCAGAAGGCCGAATCAGAAGAGCGCGAGCCCAACGAAGAAGAGCGCAAGATAATCGACGCGGCCACCGGCAAAGCGCAATACGCCCACTGCGTCGACATCGCCACCGGGGCAGCCATCAAGAAGATGGTCGTGCCGGGTGCCTTAGCAATCGGCGTTCCGGTAATAGTCGGTCTGATCTCGCCGAATATGCTGGGCGGCTTGCTGATCGGCTGCCTGATCTCGGGCGTCTGTATGGCCATCTTCCAGTCGAACGCCGGCGGGGCCTGGGACAACTCCAAGAAGCAGGTCAAGGACGAAGGTCACGCCAAGTGGGGCGATGATTACGAAGAAGTAGCCAGGGCAACAGTCACCGGCGATACAGTCGGTGATCCTTTCAAAGACACATCCGGCCCGTCGCTCAACATCCTGATCAAGTTAATCTCGGTCGTGGCCATGATTATCGCGCCGATGCTCTATGCAATTCACTTCGGCTAGCAGATAAGCAAATTAGTGCCAAAAGGGACACCGGCGACGGTGTCCTTTTTTTGTTTCATTCTAGAATACGGCAACCAGGCCGACTCTAAAGAGCAAGCCGTCGATGTGGACACCGCCAATATCCATGTCTGACCGGACAATCGAGAGTTTGTCAGTGTCACTTGGCCGCATCTGGTCGAAAACGAAAGCTTGCCGGTAGCTCCAGCCTAATTCGAAGCGCAGCCCCATGGTGAAGCCTTCATCAGGATCGCCTTTAGGTTTGTCGAACCAGGTCCGCCACAGATTACGCGGGAGTAAAAACTCAACTCCGGCGGTCCCGACAATTCCGACCCTGGCCATCGACCAGTCGGACAGCAAGATCTGATCGTCTTGAGTGAACTGCAAGCGGGCAAAATCAAGAGTACCGCCCAGCCGGACAGTCCCGTTCAGCCAGGTTGTCAGGGGCAAACGATATGAAGCCGACAAGATCAAGCCGTGTATGGCGAGTTCGGTCGACAGCCAGGGGTTAGGACCGGCGTACAACTGATTGGAAACTGAACCGGCCTCCCAAGCTACTTCCAGGCTCAACCCGGGCAAGACTTCATCCAGCTCGATGCCGACCTCGACATGGGCCAGGCTAAACTCATCATCATCTGAAAGAGGATCGAAATCTCGACTGGCTGCAATCTGGCCGGTTGCTCCGACTGACACGCTATAGTCTCTGGCAAGAACCTCTGTTGGACCAACCAGGCAGACCAAGCAAAAAATTATTGAAAGCTGTTTCATTTGTCACCTCCCTATCTGGGATCCAGAAGACCTTCCATCACGAAACCCTCCAGCATGACGGCCCGGGCCCGACTAAAATGATCGAGTGGCACGAAGGTGACACTCCCTAAAGGGTGCGCGTGATGAAAGTACGACCAGTTGGTTTTGGGAATCAGGCCGGTGGCCAGGGGCTGCTTGTCCAGATCGATCGCCAGGTACTCGCCTGAATCCAGGTCGAGCACGAAGGTAACAGTGTCGTTATGCAACGAAGCCAGCATATTCATCCCGTTGCCGGTAAAGGCATAGCTGGAGATATCCTTGGTCAAGGCATAGGTTGCAATGCGATGAGTGTATTTGCCCGACGTCGGGTGGCGGGTCATGCGAATTACGCGCATCCCGGGTGTCTGAGTGTCGCCCAGGCTGGGATGGAAGACCACCAGATAGGACCCGTCCTGGGGACCGGACACCTGGTCGAACCTATCTTGAAGGTAAACAGTCTGACTATCGCCGGTTTCAGGATCAACCAGGTACACACGTGAACTTGATGAGTTTGGCTGGAAGACGGCTACGAAACGCTTGATTCCATCGTCGGCCATAAGCAAGCGACTCTGGGTTACCGGCAAACCAAAAGTAAAATTCTTCTCATCGGTTTGAATTGCATTGGCATCCAGGATGGCGGCCTTGCCCTGGCTGGTTCCATAGACGACGAAGACTTTGTCATTGAACGGACCGTCACCCAACACGCTTAGATCGGTTGGGTAGCTGTCGGCCGGCACGTTCAGAAAGTTGATCGTGCGTCGTAGAAAGCCATCGGAGCGGGTCAGCCTGATCGAAAGCACATCGTCGGCGCCCTGCAGCCGAACAAAGATGTAGCCGCCATCTGCATAAAACGTTCCGAAAACCACTTCGGCCGGCACCGACAAGCCGCCCGGTGAATTAGTGAAGCGTACCCAGAGGGGCTCTTGGGCCGGGCTACGCATGTCAATCAGGACCAATCCGTTGTCGACCCGAACTACGGCGATGTCGTCAAAATCACCGCTCCCGGCTGGAAGGAAATCGATTCCGCGCGGACTCAGCCCGCCGGTTTCCAGGGCAACCGGGGGATCGGCCCGCGGGCTGGAAAAATCAACTATCTGGATTTGGTTCAGGTTGCGAATTCCCTGCGGGCTACTACTGCTACCCGAAAAATAGGCCACTCCGAAACGACTGGTCGGCGCCAGGGCCAGGCTGTCGAACTGTTCTGACAAAGGTAAAAAATCCTGCTCGCGAAGCGTTGATGGATCCAGCAATGCGATCCCGGGCTGGTCGCGACCATCATGCAAAACAGCCAGGCGGCTGTTGTTGTCGACCTCGACAATCTTCAGCGGATGGTAGCGCAGGTAGCTGCGATCGATTGTCAGCGAGTCTTCTTCGGTTACTCGCAGGCGGACGATCTCACTCAGGGTGCGATTCAGAAAACACAACCCGCCGCTGACCGGAAAGGGCCCCAGAATCTCGAGGGCCTGGTTGTACACATCTCGGCGGCCACCGCAACCGCTCAGCAGGGCCAGGCTGAATATTGTCAGGACAGTTTTTATAATGACTTTTTTCATGTCACACCTCGAATCCTCATTCGGCGTTGAGTTCGTAGCCGGTAACGGCTCGCTTGGCCATGGTTTCCATATCGACAAAAGTAATCTTGCCGTAATCGTGCTCTTGGGCCACATAACCGATCTCGCCGCCCGGCAGGGCGCCGACGAACAGCGGCAGGGCCTCTAAGGGTACCGAGTCCATTTGAAGCGTCAATCTAAACAGATCGACAACATGCAATTCGTTGACTTCCAGATGATCATCAAAGACGGTCAACAGGGCGTAGCGCCCGCTGCGCGAGAATGACAAAGGACCGACCGGCGCTTCGATGACCTGTTGAAAAGTTGCCTGGCTGGGCAAATCAACCAGGGTGTACCCGTACAATGCATCGATCTCGCGTTCGACCGGATCGGTTTCAGGTGAATTGTATTCGGCTCTATGGATAACCAGGGCCGTATTGGCCGACGGCGAAATAACAACGTAGTCGACTAGTTTATTGATCAAGCGACCCAGATAGGTGATTTCCATGGTGTCCAGCTGAATTATCGAGATCTCTTCGGTCCGATCCACGTTGGTGTAAAGGACCGCCGCCAGGCGAAAGTCGACTGTGGTGAACAACTCGGCCTGACCGACTTTGAGTGGTTCTCCGTATGGATTCTGAGCCAACACGTGTGTCAGGTCATCGGGTTCTGGCAGACCGTCACCGTCGGGATCGAAATAGCGAACTCCATCCAGTTCGACCACTCGGGACAAGTCTGAATTCAAGTCCACCCGGGTGACTATGCCCGTCGAACGTTGAACCGCTACGAGCGTGGTGCCATCCGGTGAAAGATCTACGTCAGTCGGTACACTGTGCAGCAACAAACGAGTCGACTCGGCTTGTTCCATGTCGACGATCGTCAATTCGGCGGTGTTATAGTTGCGAAACAATAATATTCGCGCATCCGGAGTTGCAAGCACCTCGCGAGCCTCGACTACTTCGGCATCCGGATTATCGATCCATACCCGCGGAAGAATCCAGGTGGTTTGAAGCAAGCCGAGGTCGGCCACGGCAATCTCACTTTTTGAGACTATCAACAGTCGTGATGCGAAGGGCCCCTGTGGCCCGTTGAGCCGATCGAAAATTACATCGGTGACCCGATAGCCGACTGCAAATTCGTAGACCTTGATTTCACCGGCCAGAACCGCATCGATATCGACCACGGCGATCTTGGAAGCCGAATTGGACGGGTCGGTCCAGACTTCACTCTGGTCAAAAAAGGCAACCGCCCAGCGGCCGCCCGGTGACAAGACCATAGATGTATACGGCTGCCCAATTTCAACATCGATGACCGTGTCTTGATCTTCGGCGGCTTCGATTACCGAGAGCGAGCGCGAGCCCTCGTTCAAGACAACGGCGTTGTCACTCCCGGGAATAGTCGCTAAAATCGTCGGCCGCAGACCAACCGGAATGGAGCTTACCTCGATGTTGGCCAGTGAGCCGGGATCGATTTTAGCCACGGTTCCTAGTGTCGTATTGACGACGAAAACATAGTTTTCGGATCCAACCGGGGGCCCGAATACCAGATGCTCGTCCTCGGGCGGCCCGGCGTCGGTTTGGGTACCACCGTCGGGCACAACGACGCAGCGTCCGGCCTGGCAAGCCAGACCCGGTCCGCAGTCCTGGTCTGTTTTGCAGCTTGGGCCACCGTCATGGCCACCATCGCTCGGGGGTGGCCCCTCCATGCTCGAGCCTGAGCCGGCACATCCGGTCACCAGTATCCAAGACAGTGCCGTTAATCCGAGCGAAAAAATAACCCTACGGCCTGGCCGCATCATGTGACACCTCCCTAATTACAGTTTTTAGAATCTGAACCAGGAGTTAGCAAAGAGTGTGCCATGGATCACACAAGCTACTCGCTCTGAACTAAAAACATTATATTTTTCAGTAAACTATAACTCTTTCTAAACAGCCTGCTTCTTGGTAGCCTAATCAAAGCTGTACGACATTGATGTCAGTCAAGGCCGGGGAATAGAGCGGCCTCGGCAAATGTTGTGCAATCAGGTAGCTTTCTTGACATAGTATTACTTTGCGACCAACATGCTGGCCGCAAGGAGGACGGCATGAGGCAGATCTCATTGTATTTATTGTTCGTGGTCGGCATATTGACCATCGGTTGTGGCCCGAAAATGATTCCAGGCATGAATATCGAGGTAGCCGACACGCCCGACAATCGGGCGTTGCTCGTGGTCCTGGAGAAGTTCCAGCAAGCATTTGAAAAACAGGACGTGGATGCCCTGGTTGAACTGGCTTCGTCGAAATTCTACGAAACCAGCGGTAGTTCGGACACAAAAGACCATTACGACTATGAAGGCATCCGCAAGCATTTCAGCGAACACTTCAATCTGGTCGAAAAATGTACTCTGAATATTACCCTCAAAGACATGGTAGTCGAGGAGGACCAGGCGACCATCGACTATCGTTTTGTCACCCGCTATTTGATGAAGTTGCCTAGCGGCGAGAAATGGCAACTCAAAGACGACATCAACCGGATGAAGTTGGCCAAAGAAGCAGGCCAATGGAAGGTGCTTTCCGGTATGTAACCCGGCTTCTCTTCGCTCATTCCTGACATTCAAACGGTTTTTTGGCGATGCTTGCATTTTATTTGGGCGTATGTGTTATAGTCCGAACCATCGTATTCATTGTTTAAGAGGGTTGTTTTTATGGGGGATAAGCAAAATAAGGGAGTCGACTCCAAAAAACGCGAAGTAGTCCGAGAGTTTGACGAGTTCAAAGGTTTTAAAACGCTCGAGAGCTGCATCGCCAACGAGCAACATCTGCATCCGGAAAGCCGCGGGTTCTTTGCCGACATCCTGAGAAGAATCGGGGTGGCTTCGAAAATCATCGAATCGAAAGTTCAAAGGGCCGGACTGACCAACGTTCTGGGCAAGCAAGGCAATGTCAACGTTCAGGGCGAAGAGCAAATGAAGCTCGATGTCCTGTCACATGAGTTGATGATGAACACTTTAGGCTGGCTGCCGGCCGTAGCCGGTCTGGCCTCCGAAGAAGAAGAAGACGTCATGCGCCTGCCGCCCCACCCGGACGAGAACGATACTTACGTCATATTGTTCGACCCGCTGGATGGCTCATCCAACATTGACGCCAACGTGACAATCGGCACGATCTTCTCGATTCACCGGCGAGTGACCAAATGGGGCTCTTGCGAACTGGTCGACTTCTTGCAGCCGGGCTACAAGCAACTAGCCGCGGGTTACGTCGTCTACGGTTCGAGCACCATGTTTGTCTATTCATCCGGTGACGGTGTGCATGGTTTCACTCTCGATCCGGAAGTCGGCGAGTACGTCTTGTCGCATCCCGATATGCGTTTTCCCGACCAGTGCAAATGTTTCTCGGCCAACGAAACCAACTATAACAAATGGGACAAAGCGACCCGCAAGTACGCAGATCACATCCGCTTCAACGACGAAGACGAACGCTATGACAAGGTTTCCTCACGTTACATCGGCTCGATGGTGGCTGACTTTCATCGCAACCTGCTCTACGGCGGAGTTTTTATGTACCCGGCCGATGAAAAGAACCCCAACGGCAAACTCAGGCTGTTATATGAATGCTCACCGATGGCCTGGCTGGCCGAGCAGGCCGGAGGCGCGGCGACCACCGGCACCCAGGATATTTGCGATATCGAACCGACCGAGTTGCACCAGCGCACTCCGATCGTGGTCGGCAACAAACAAGAAGTCGAGCTCTACAAAAAATTCTGTAAAGAGCACCCGGGCAAATAGCTCAATCAACTTCTCTTTCTGCGCCTGACCAGCCACCAGCCGGCAAAGACCAAACCGACCAAGACGAAGGTTGCCGAGGTAGCCGCGCAGGCCGAAGAGCCCAGGCCGCACGAACTGGCCGGGCTGACCGAGATGCGGGTTGAGTAACCGGCGAAAGAACCGCAGTCGTCGATGGCAATCAGGCTGACTGTGTAGTCGCCAACTTTTTCGTAGACGTGTGAGACCTTTTGGCCGCGCTGGCTTTGACCGTCGCCGAAATCCCAGACATACTGCACCAGGGGCTTGCCTTCAGGATCTTTCGAAAGTGAACCGTCGAAGTTGACGGGGATGCCCGGCTGGGCGTCGTCGGCGTTGCTAAACTCGACAACCGGGGCCTGGTTGCCGGCGGCCCTTTCGGCTTCGATGCGCACGTGTTCCTCTTCGCCCTCGGGCACTGGAATCTTGCCCGAGCGTACCGCCGGCACGTTTACCTGAAGGTAGTAGATATTGCGCCCGCCCTCTCCGCGACCGACATCCAGCAAATGTACCTGGCCGCCCCTGGTCGGAAAGCGATAGCCTTCGGGCGCATCGGGCAGATAGGCTCGCAGTAGTCCTTGGGATTTTCTGGGCAAACCGGAGTGCACCGCGAATAACAGCCCGCCGCCCATTTTCTTGATAAAACCCGTGCTGGGCACCCCGCTGCCGACTACCCATAGATTTCCCGACGGCAGCGAGGCCCAGTTCCACTCAGGGTAGTAAACGATGTCTTTGAGCTTGTCTTTCTCGGTCCGCATCAAGCGATAGCCCCAATAGCCGTCGGAAGTCTCCGGCGTGGCCGAGGCAGTAGTAACTCTGACGATGTAAAGCTTGTTCTTGGCCCGGATGTTCGAGCCGACCACTATTTCCTGACCGGCCTCGATGATCGTGTCTTCGTCATCGTGGATGTGGCCGGTGAAAACATAGTCAACGTAACCGGCTATCAGTTTCAGAAGCTCGACCGCCGTATTATTTTGCTGGGTTTCGGCCTGGCGTTCGTCTTGGGGGTCCGAATCCCATTCGGAGCTATCGTAGTTCCATTCCTGAAACTTCCTGAGGCCCAACGGCTCGGTCGGGAAAGGCAGGTTGGCGTGATATCCGCGTCCCCAAGCCTCGCCGCGGGTACCGCGTGGGTCATGATGGATAAACATTATAATTTTTAGTTTACGAGCCCTGGCTGCCTTGAGATCCTTATCGAGCCAGGCCAGTTGGGCGGTCGTCAAGCTGCCGCCGTAGTTGTCTACCGTGGCCGCCCCCAGGTCGATACCAATGAAGCCCAACCCGATTACAAAAGCATGCCGCCGCTCGGGCGTGCCGGAGTAGGAGTTGACGCCCACAAAATGAAATTTGCCTGCATCGAACGAGAAGTCGGTCGGTCCCAGCAACCTGTGCCAGTAGTCCAGGCCGTCCTGGGCCAGGTCCTCAAAAAGCATATTTTTCAGATCGCCGAATAGGCAGGTCAAGACTTGAAAAACCGCCGCGGCAGTCACATCGCCGTCGATTACATATTTTGCGCAACGCACGCTCTTGAGCGCTTCCAGCCACCAGCCTTCTTTCAAGGCCAGTTCGTACAACGCCAGGCCGTCATGATTGCCGGGCACCATGTAGGTCGCCAGCGCCTTTTGCCACCATAACGACAGAGTCGATTGATACTCTTGGCGATAATCTAAACCAAAAACCAGGTCACCAATATAGAGCACGAAGTCGGGGTCGAAGAAAGCAATCTCATCCAGCTGTTGGTTGAACATGATCTCGGCATCGTTGTCACCGCGCCGCGGATAGGCGCCGTTGTTGAAGTCGGCCCCCGAGAAATGAGTCGAAGGATCCCTCAACTGGCTGTCGGCGATCAGCACGAAACTCAGCTTATCTCGCCGAGCGGCCTCGCCCAGAACGCGTACGGCGTACAAACGCCGGGCCCGTACGCCGCTCGGGCCGGCCAGTTCGAGATGGTAGACATCGCGCGGGGCTCTAGCCGGCAAATCAACTTCCAGCTCAGCCGAACCGCCGCGACCTTTTTTGACGGCCTTGACCGAGAGTGGAAAACGCATACTGACCGGTTGACCAATCAGCTTGTCATAGGGGCCCTTGGTCCGTGTGCTCAGGGCTATCAACCAGTCGCGCGGATCTCCCGGCTCGACTCCGGCCGGCAACAGCACACTAATTTCAAACGATTCACCCCAGGCAACCAAAGCCGGAGCCGATGAAGTCGGCGCAATTATAGAATCCAGTTTCACCTGGGGCGGTTCGGTTTGTGATTGCAGCGGCCGGCCCAAATACTCGGGATCGGCCAGGCGCGGGGTGCCGGCTCGGGCGGCCGGAGCCAGCCCGATCAACACCAGGCTCACAATAGTCGCTGAGACTTTCACGGGGCCACCTGTGCTTCTTCAAAAAGATCGGCTTCCAACAGGCTGAGCGGGTCGAAATTCACGTCTTCTATTTTTGTACTCAGATGCAGGTGTGGGCCGGTCACCCGACCCGTCCGGCCGACTTTACCAATCAGCTGACCCTTGTCCACAAGATCACCCTCGCTGACTAGAAACCCGGACAGGTGAAAATAAAGCGAGTACAGTTTCAAGCCGTGGTCGATGATCAGCGTCCCACCGGAATAGAAGCGATCGCTCTTCATGATCACCCGGCCGGCTCCGATAGCTCTTATATGGCCGCCGACTCTTCCGTCGATGTCGACTCCGTAGTGACGGCTCTTTTGTTTTTTATTGAACATGCGTTTGACGCCGAAACGCGAACAAATTTGATCTTTGCGCGGCCAAACGAATGACCCGCTCCATTTGCGCCAAGTCGCCTTGCGTTGCCACAACTGCTGAATGGCTTGCCTTTCGCGCTTTATCCGGGCTTGTACACGTTTGGGGGGGGTAACAAACTTCGGGTTGACCCTCAAATTAATTTCGTCGAACTCGCCGGCCCTCACCTGTACGGCCAGGCCCTTGATCACTTTTTCGCCATCCGGCAGAACAACCTCGATTGTCAAAGAGACTTGCCCGGGCCTTTGCGAAAGTTCAACCGAAGTTAAAGCGCGTACCCGCGAGAGCTTGTCCAGGTAAAAACGCAATTTGCGCTTGCCGAAAGTGCCCTTGACCGTGTCACCCGGCAAGGCTCCGCTGACTTCGATGATCAACAGCTGCCCCTGGACCGGGTTTTGGGGCAAGACAGACAGGCCAATATCGCGCGGAGCCGGTCCGGCCTGCAGCAGCAGGATTGCCAAAAGCACGGTCATTGGTCAGTTCGAGCCTTTTTGTGCGAGCCACTGATTAACCGCTTGCGGGTTGGGGTCGATTGGATAGGGTTTACGATCAACGGCCTTGATCGCGGTGGCCACATCTTTCAGTCCATTGCCGGTCACCAGGCAAACCACTCGTTCGTCTTTTGAAATCGCCCGGCCGGCAACGAGTTTTTCTAAGCCTGCAAAACCGGTCGCCCCGGCCGGTTCGGCAAAAACACCCGCTTCACGGGCCAGGCGCTGCATGGCGTTCAGGATGGCCTGATCGGGAACTGCCAGCATGGCGCCCTTGGACTGATTGACCGCCCTGAGGGCCTTGATGTGATCGCGCGGCTGACCGACACAGATCGAATCGGCCAGGGTAGCCGCATTGTCGATCGGCGAAGCAACTTTGTCGCCGCGTTCGAAGGCGGCCACCAGCGGGGCCGAGCCTTCGGCCTGGACTCCGTAGATACGCGGCAGCCGATCGATCATGCCCAGCTTGTGCATATCGCAAAAGCCCTTCCACAACCCGCCGATTATGCAGCCGTCGCCGACGCTGACCACTACGGCCTCGGGCGGCTCGAAATCGAGTTGCTCACATATCTCCAGGGCGGCTGTTTTCTTACCCTCGCCCAGGTAGGGATTGACGGCCGTATTGCGACAGTACCATCCTTGAGTGTTGGCAACTTCCAAACATAAATCGAAGGCTTGATCGTAGCTGCCGCGAACTGCCAGCACGTCGGCCCCGAACATTAGAAGCTGGGCAATCTTGGCCTGCGGAGCTGTTTCAGGCACAAAAATAACGGCTTGGATCTTGGCACAAGCGGCAAACAGCGAAACCGATGAGGCCGCATTGCCGGTCGAGGCAGCCGTGATAATTTTACGCCCGCCTTCGATGGCCCTGGCAACGCCAACGCTCGAAGCCCGATCTTTGAACGAGGCCGACGGGTTGATCCCGTCGTCCTTGATCCACAAGCGGCCGAGGCCGATCGATTCGGCCAGCTCGGGCAAGTCGTACAACGGGGTCCAGCCGACACGCGGGTGCAGGCTTTTCGGCCTTTTCGAAACCGGTAGAATCTCCAAATAGCGCCAGTGGGACTGCTCGGCCCGCTCGGCCAAGACCTTGCGGTTGAA